>CAYQJL010000021.1:0-39430 GCA_964417675.1 uncultured bacterium
GGTTGCGGAGAAAACGCGCCCGGTCACTTGCCACGCGGCCTATGGGCAGCAACTCGTTTCATCCGATGCGGGTCGGCCGAACGGGCGGTGGGAAACTAGCCTGCACGCTGTGTACCGTCCCGTAGCGCCGGATCGCTGCGGCCGGCGCCACCCGCCGGGTTCGTCCCGCCGAACTAGCCGGTCGGATACTCTCGTTCTTCAGCACTGCCGCGCAGCTCGAAGGACTCGGCTTCGCGGCGCCGCGTGATCTCGTTCCTCGTTTGCCAGTAACGCCATACCATGTAGATGCCGGCGCCCAGGAGGCCCAGTGGCCACACATCCTCGAGCCACCGCATGTCGACCTCGAATGTGATGCCCAGGGTGAGGAGCACACCGAGCACGATGAAGATGACACCCAACGCCAGGGGGCTGTCCGTGGGTGGTTGAATCGCTTCGTTTCCGAGCAGGTGCTGATTGTACAACTTGGCCTTTCTGTTCGCGTCGATCATGTTGAAGATCCAGAAGAATGACAGGAACGGACCCAGCAGGGGGCCGACAACATCCCCGGCCCGGCTCAGGATCATGATGATCGAGACCACAACCAGAATGTTGATGAACCCGGAACGGTAGTAGCCGACATAGACCTGTCCCAGGCCGGGCATGAGGGACAGGAGTGCGGCCAGGGCCGGAGACTTTCTCATGGGCTCATCCGTGGGCTGTCCCGTCCCCTGGATTTCCAGACAACGCTTGCAGATGACGCCGCCTTGCCAGTGAATGGAGCAATCGCTGCAGAGCGGCTTCTTGCAGTGGGAACAGGCCGCGACAGCGGGTGTCTCGGGGTGATGGGCGCAATTCATCGGGAACCTCCTTCGCTCCTATCGTTCTCCGGCTCATCTTCATCGGCCGGGACAGAAGGCAACTGTGAAAGCGGGCGGGTGCCCGGGGAAACAGGCGTGTCATCGATGTCGGCCGGGGGGGAGAGATCACGTGGGGATGCCTGCGAATCCCACCCTCTCGGCGTAGGCTCGCTTGCTTCGATCAAGCCCATGCTGTTCAGGGCATGGCGCGCTAGCGAGCGCAGCATGGCGACCGAGGCGTTCTCGCCGGGACGTTCGCCGATCATGCCGTCCAGGGAGGTCTCGATTCTCCTACGGGTTTGCGCCCATTCCCGTTCGATGGCCTGGGCCTGTCGCTCACGGAAGGTCACGATGCGAACGCCCAGACCCTCGATGTCCGCAGCCATCTCCGGACTCAGGTCCGCGCCGGCAAACTGCTCCTGGGCGGCCGAGCCGGCATCGAACAGCGAGCTTATGATCTTCGTCGTCGTGGGGCCCGCCAGCGGCGTGATCAGCAGGGCGCACACGACGGCGCCCTCCCACAGGAAGCTCGGACGCGCGAGCAGAGCCCGCATCACATCCCGGAACCCGGCCCGGGCCCCCCGGGTGAGCCCCACGACATCGCGCACGAAAGCGGCATCGGCGTGCAGCCGCGGCAGGGCCGCATAGTACTCCGGGAGATCTCCCATCTGGACTGCGAATTCCCGGCAGTGCTCACAGCTCTGCAGATGCTGTTTGATCAGTCCAGAGAGCTCGGCCGGACGGGTGGCATCCAACCTGGCCGCGAGCTGGAGTTCGATGTAGGTGCAGTCGGCCCCCACGGTCCTGGAGAGCGTGTCCCGCACCCAGGCCTCGTCGGCAGCCAGATCGGAACCAGCAACGGCCTCGGGATCGGCGCCCGTGCCGGCATCGGTGACCGAGGCGTCCATCGCCTCAGTGGCAGCCGCGTGGCAGGCCTCGCAGTCGGCTTCGTGGGTCACCATCTGCTCGAAGCGGTCCGGCAGGAGCGTCCCGCTCACGTAGGCCGACAGCAACTCGTGGAAGGTCTTACAATCCATTGGATCCCTCCGGCTGCGTGCCCACGGTTCGCAACTTCAACAGCGCGCGCGTCAACTCGATGCGGGCGCGATGGACGCGGGATTTGACGGTACCGACCGGCAACTCCAACACGGCGGCGATCTCGTCCAGGGACTGCTCTTGCAGATCTTTCAGGACGATTGCCTCGCGGCTGATCTCGCTGAGCGTGTCGAGTGCCTGCATGATCAAGTCTCGTTTCTCCCGACGTTCCACTCGCCGCTCGGCCGATTCGCCCTTGGCGGTCAAGTGCGGGAACTCCTCGACCGGTGTGTTGACCACGACCCGGTCGCGTCTGCGCTGCCTGTAGCGGTCGATGCAGAGGTTGCGTGCCAGGCTGTTGAACCAGGTGCGAAAGGGCCGGTCGGCTTGATACTGGTTCAACTTCTTGTAGAGGCGAATGAAGATCTCCTGCGCCAGGTCGCGGGCCTCTTCCCGATGGCTCGTGAACTGGAAGGCAAGGTTCAGGATCCGGTCCTGATGGCGCCGGATCAGCGCCTCCCAGGCCCGCCCGTCTCCCTGCCGGCAGAGGGCTACCAGTTCTTCATCCGTCCTCAAGCGCGTTCCTGTCTGTTGGTGTCTCCCGCCTCAGCATCCCCATTGTCGGCCTTTCCTACGATCACGCAAGCCGCAGGGTTCGGTGGAAACCCGCGCTGTACGGGGGCGCGTCTCCTCCAGCCGACCCGTGGCGGGGAACGAGCTACTGCCTAACTGAATGCACAGCAGGCCAATGGGAGATCAGGCGCGACGTGTCGTCATTTTGTCTCCGCCGCGATCCTGCCGCGCCGGACGGCTCGTGTTTCCGAGGGGCCGTCTGTGCGCTGAAGGATGGAGCGCCATCTGAGCGTCATCTGAGCGTCATCTGAGCGCCATCGGGACGCCATCGGGGGGAGGTTCTTCACCCGTTGCCCGACCGCATTTCGGACGAAGAACCCGCCCCGGCGAGCCGATTTCAGAACGAAAGACTGGCTCGCAGGGGCATTGAATCGACCTCGGAGATTCGCCCCGGAGCATTGCCCCGGAGCATTGCCCCGGAGCATCGTTCCCGGAGCATCGTTCCCGGAGCATCGTTCCCGGAGCATCGCCCCCGGAAATCCGATCCCGGGGGCGCGATCCGCCCTGATCGGCGGCATGGCGGGCTCAGGGGGTGCGATTCGATCTCACGGGCGACACGGGGTGGTAGGAGTGAGCGGGAGGACCATGAGCCGCAGGATTCGAGCTCTCATAGTGGAAGACTCGGGCGTGACTCGCAAGGCGATCATGCGTTCGCTGAACGAGACCGGCCTGGCGGAGTTCTCCTACACGGAAGCGGCCGATGGTTTCGAAGCGCTCGAACGATTCGATCCGGTCAACATGGACATGCTCTTCGTGGACATGCACATGCCCCGCATGGGAGGCATCGAGTTCCTGACCCGGCTCCGCCAGACCTATGCCCAGGTTCCCCCGGCGGTCATGATCACGGCCGAGACCAATCAGGATCGACTACTGCGGGCGGTCAACGAGGCCGGTGTCGCGGCCGTTCTGATCAAGCCTCTGAAGAGTGACCGGATGGCGGCCGGACTCAAGACGCTCATCGACGGGATCCCCGATCCCAACAACGAGGGACGCGTGCCCCATGGCGACTGCGCACCCACGGCGATGCAGGAGATCATCGAGCAGGTCTGCGGGATCAAGCTCACCCGCAGGCTGCTTCCGAGCGGGGGCGCGACCCAGGGTGAGGATATCATCCTGGCACTGATCTCCATCCTGGGCGGTGTCAACTGGTCGACCGTCTTCGGTTTCGATGCGCGGGCCGCAGAGGGCGTGGCCTCGAAGCTGCTCGATGCCCCGATTGCATTCGACGACCCCGATATCGGGGACGCGATCGGCGAGGTCGCCAACTTCATCGTCGGCGATCTGAAGCGCAAGCTGTCGAGTCGGGGCGTTCCCGTCCAGTTCTCTCTCCCCAGTGTGGTGAGCGCCCGCGGCCTGCGGTTCCTGATTCAGCAGCACCAGAGCACCGCCACGATCGAGACCCACTTCCGCTCGGAGATCGGACACATGTGGGTCCGCGTATCCGTGGGTGTCGGCGGCGGTCTGATCCTCTAGTCGAACGCCCGCCCGGCCAACTGTGCGGCGGGAGTCCGAACGTCCGCCCGGCCAACTGTGCGGCGGGAGTCCGAATGCCACCCTGTCCGGCCGCGCGCGGTCGCACCCGGGCCTAGCCTAACGGAGCAGCAGGAGCGTCTGCGTGGTTCGCACCCGGGGTGCGGCCAGGCGCACGTAGTACACTCCGGCCGGCACCCGCCGCCGGTCGTCACCGTCTCCCTGCCAGGGGACCGCGTAGCGTCCCGGCGACCGCCATTCGTGGACCAGCGAGCGGACTCTCCGGCCGCTCACATCGTAGATCTCCAGAGACACCTGCCCGGCGCGCGCCAGTTCGAACCACAGCCGGGTGGCGGCCTGGCAGGGGTTCGGTTGGCTGGGCAGCAGACGGGTCGCCGCGGGCACTCCGTCCGCCTCTCGCAGCGGAGGCTCGGCGTCAGCGATTCCGCCGTCGAGGATCATCTGCGCGACGACGGCGCCCTGACGCAGCTGATCGACCGACTCGCCCCCGATCATCGCGAAGGTCACCCGCTGGGGATCGTTCACCCCGACCACCATGGGCCCGGCGGCGGCCAGCACGCTGTAGTCGCCGGCCTCATTGGATTCGGTCAGCACATGGGCCGAATCGGCCGCGCAGAGGAAGGCATACTTGTCCGCATCGAGCACATGCTGCTGCGGATACACGAAGGTTGGATTGTGCACCAGGGTCAGATTGGCGACCGGCGTCTCCCGGCCATTCTGGAGCAAGGCCAGGCCCACATAGAGACCGCCCGGATCGGTCATGTACACGAGGTTCTGTTCGCTGACCGATCCGCCCTCGTCATCGGCCGGATCCGCGCCCAGGTCGAAGTCGAGGAACAGGCCGTAGTAGAAACCGGGAATCTGCGCTCCGGACGGGCTCGAGATCCGGTAGTCGATGATCACCAAGCTGCTGGCGACCTCAGGGTCGGCCCATGCCCAGGAGGTTTGCTCCACGAACAAGCCGAGGCCCGCGCCCGCCCCTGCGTCGGTGAAGGCGGCGTGGATGTCCTGATCGGCGAATCCGCCGGACTCGATCCACACGCGCCCGTCGGGCTCCGTGGACACGGTCCACTCGCGACCCGGATCGGTGTCATAGTCGCGATTGGCGACATAGGTGGGGTCCCGGCTGCCCCACGGGCCGCCGATGAAGAGCAGATTGGCTCCGTCGGCAGGGTAGATGAAGCCCGCGCCCTCCGATTGCGTGTGGTCCATGAATCCCACGATGCCCTGCTTGGTGACCGTCAAGACGCAGTTGCCGACATCATGGTCGGCGTAGTCGTAGCGTGTGGCGCAGGGATTGAAATCACAGCTGAACCACTCCGGATGCAGCAGCCCGCCCGCGTCCAGGCATTCGATCTCCGACCAGACCAGGAGGCACTGCTCGCCCACACAGCACACGACCGGCTCATCGTGCGGGCAGGGATTGGGGTCACAGCCGTCATGCTCGGGCATGAATCCGCCGCCGGCCGCCAGGCAGCCTGCCTCGCTCGTCACGATGCAGGTCGCCCCCGAAAGGCAACAGGCCTTCTGGGGAGGGACAGGCGGGTTCTCGAACGTGTCGTAGTAGATGTCCCCCGCCAGCAGATCCGGAGCGTAGCGCGAGTCCGTCCAGACGATGTGGGCGACAGCGGCATCGACGTCGATCCAGGTGCCGTCGCCCATACCGAACGGCGTGGCCGGAATCTGGATGGGTTGATTGCTCACCGGCAGATTGGCGCTGAACGCGCCCGACCCGGGCACCATCACGGCCCGGTAGACCTCGGGCATCTGATCATTCGGATCGTTGCGTTTGTCATACCAGACGACGTCGATGGTCCCGTTCGGCTTGATGTCGATCCAGGGATGGGACTGGTCATTCGTGCCGGCGTCATCATTGACCCGCAGCGCAGGGCTCCAGGTCTGGCCGCGGTCGTAGGATTCGATGAACTGAATGTCGCCTTCATCGGGACCGGTGCGGTATTGGTTGGCATAGACGTCCCCCGCGCCGTTGCGCTCATCCCGCCACAGGTAGTACGGCCCGGTGTGGTCACTGGCGATGTGGGGGAGTTCGGAGCGGTTGGCCCCCGGTTGGTCGCCGATGTCGATCCGGTGATCGTAGGCGACCCAGTTCTGGCCCCAGTTGTTGGCATAGGTGGCGTAGGTGTCCCAGCCGGCCAGCGGTCCGCCGGCGTGCCGGTCGCTCTGCCATGTGACGTAGACGTATTCGTCGGTTCCGTAGTTGTAGACGCTGACGCGGGGGTACAGCTCGAAGGAGTTGGCCAGATATGTGCCCATCACACCGTCGTGGCTGATGGGAATGTCCGGGTTCATCCAGGTCAGGCCGCCGTCATAGGAGGCGTTGTAGTAGATATCGGAAGCGTTGGAGAGATGGTTGCGGTCGCTGGCATAGACGGCATAGACATGTTGTCCGCTGCAGGCGATCTGGGGATAGTCGTCCCGGCTGGCACCGGCCGCCACACCCGTGTTGATCCGCCGTTCGGCATACCAGTTGTACCCGTTGTTGTGCGTGACGGCGATGTACGGATTCTCCATGAGATTGACGCGCTTGTCATCCCAGACGACGTACGCATAGGCGCCCGAGGCGACCACCTTGGGCGCATAGGAAATCGTCCCGGCCGGACCAGCGTCGAGCCGCTGGGGCCCGCTCCAGGTGGCGCCGTAGTCATGCGAGACGTTCACCATGATCTGGCTGCCGGTCCCGGCGCCTTCCATCCAGGTGACATACACGTGGCTGCCGGACATCGCGATGTCGGGGCGTTGCACGGCGCCGCTTCCGGAGAGGGTGAGCTGGTTCGACAGCCAGGTGGCGCCTCCGTTGCCCGACCGGTTGAAGCTGATGTAGGATGGCCCTCCCATGCCGCTATGGGTGACCCAGGCGGCACAGACCTGGGTGCCCGAGCAGGCCACCGCCGGCTCGCTGGCCGCGTACAGCTGCTGCTGGGTATCGATGTGAATCGCCTGGGCGAGCCAGGTGGCCCCGTTGTCATGCGAGGCATTGAAGTAGATGAGATGAATGAAATCGGACAGTATGCATTCATCCCACACGACATACACATGCTGGGCGTCGCAGGCGAGGTTGGCATTGTTCGAGCCCAACCGTTCTGCGGTCGGCTGGGTCGAGAGCATGCGCTCCGGACCGGCCCACTGCGCGATGCCGGTCTGCGACCGGTTGTAGAAGACCCCGCGCGGGGTGTTGCGCCAATCCACCCACACAGCGTGGACGTAGCTGTTGCCGCAGCCCATGGCCGTCGTGCCGGAGAAGGGCGAGGGCAAGGCCACGTCGCTGGCGCCGGCCGGCTGATCGCCTACATCCAGGCGGGTCTCGACGGCGGGTCCATCGTCCGGATCGGACGTGTAGACGATGCAGACATGCGCCGGATTCGTCGGATCCACCTCGCAGGATGGATAGCTGACCGCGCTGTAGGTCGCCTGGCCGGCCGCATCGGTCAACATCCGGGGCGCGGTCCAGAAGGTGACGGCCGCAACATCGGTGCCGAAGGAGGCGCCCCCGTCGCAGGAGCGGTCGGACCAGATCGTGCCCTGGTGGTGAAACCAGTAGGGGGTGTCGAGCCAGGCCGCCAACAGGTCGCCGTTGGATGCCACCGCCAGGTCGGGCCAGAGGGTGGTCCCGGCCTGAGCCTGGTCATTGATCGTGAGCGCGGCCGACCAGTTGGTTGCGCCGAACGGTGCGCGCGAGATGTTCACCGTGCTGAATCTCCAGAAGGGCAGACCGGGCAGATCCTCCTCCCAGACCGCATAGACATTGCCGTTGTACGGGCTGGTGGCTCCGAACCGGTCCGCCTCGATCTTGGGCTGGATCACAAACGGCGTGGAGTTGGCCGGTCCCGATCGCAGCGCGACCTGGGAAGTCTGCGGGAAGGTCGCCCCGCCGTCGTTCGAACGGGCCACGAAGATCGCGCTGTTCTGATTGTTGGGCGCCAGGTTGTCATAGGAGACATAGCCGGCATAGACGAAGCCCATGCCGTCGGAGACGACCGAGACATCCTCCTCGATGCCGAAGTAGCCGCCTGGCGGAGGGGTGATGGTTGCGTCGATCCAGGGGCCGGGCAGCGAATGGGAGCGGTAGCTAACGCCGATGCCGTTGCCCGCGAGCGGATCATCCGCATACCCGGCGACGATCCGGTCGCTCGGAAGGTCGATCGCCACGCTCGGGGAATGGTGGACCAGCGCCGGAGGCGGCTGATCCTGGTTGACCCGGGTATTGGCGCGCGGCGGCGGTCCGGCCGCGATCCACAGGATCCCGATGACCAAGCATACCCAACATCCTCGTGCGGGCCGATGGGTACAGCGGCCCGCGGGTTTCCGGCTGCTCTGGATCGAAGACATGACGGCTACCTCCTGTTTCGCGGGGGTGACCCGGGCTCGGAGGTCTCCCGACGTGCGCCCCCGGCCGCTGCGGCCGGGGGCATGTCTAGCTGTGCGGGCGGCGCGGACGCGTCATCCATGTCCCCGCCAGCCATGGAACGTGGACCGAAAGCACAGGTCGCCGGACCGGAAAGCCGGTGCATTCCGAGAAGCCGCTTGCCTGGACAGAGGGTCGGCGCCGAAGATGGTCGTGCGGGCACCCGCGCACGGCGGAGTCGGCCGGTGGCCTTGCGGGAACCAGGATCCGGGCGATCGCCCTCCCGGTGGACAGGCCTTCGGCCCATGGTTCTTCCCGAGGAGTGGGCTGCAGGCTCGCGTTCTCATGACAACCCCCTTGGGGCCGAGAACAGCACGGGCGCGTGGCGACTCACGGTTGCGCCATGCGATGGCACGGGACGGGCAAACTGCGCACAGTGATTATGCTCCCGCCCAAGGCGAATGCACAACATAGCGTTTGATCAGCCGCGGCCCGGTCCTTCGAGGCTCGATTCCCGTGGCCCGGTCCTTCGCGGCCCGGTCCTTCGCGGCTCGATTCCCGTGGCCCGGTCCTTCGCGGCCCGGTCCTTCGAGGGCTTGTCAGCCAGGGTCCTATCAGCCTTTCCATGGGGGAACCATGCGCGAAGAGCAAAGCTGCATCGATCCGGACAAGGGCATCATGCTGGCCGCCTATGAAATGGGGCTTCTGACCTCCGACGATCGCAGGGACTTCGAGCGGCACATGGCGCTCTGCCCGGCCTGCCGTCGCCAATATCGGGCAATGTCGCCGCAGATGACCGGGATGCCGGGTGATCCGCTCACACCGTCGGACTCTTTCGCCACCGGCATGCACTCCCAGGCCCTCGACCACGCCGGCCTGGGCGATCTGAACAGGGAGATGCGTCGCGAGGCCGAGCGATCCCGGCGCCGGGCGACCGGGCAGCTGGGACCGGAAAGCGGCGGCCTGCTGCACTGGCTGCGCGACCTGGCCCGCAGACTCGGATTCTGAATCGCAACTCCTACAATCAGTTCGCACGGTTTGGAGTAGCACTCAACACTGCCATGGGTTCCGGCAGTTCCTTTGGCCGCCGCACCATCCTTCGGCCCACAATCCACGGGTCTTGCTCCGTCTGCCTCGGCCTTTCCCGGAATGTCCGAATCCCGTCTCCGAAATCAAATAAATCAATTTGAAACTTGATAATATCAATCAACGTAGCGATAATTAGTTCAAGGGAGGATTCACAAATGGATATTTCGAAAGTGAGGTGTCCGGAATGCCAGAAACCGATGCGGATCTCAAGGGCCCATTGTGCAGACTGCGGAATCAGCATCCAGGGGGAACTCGAGGTTTCGGCGCTGGCCAGGCTTTCTCTGGAGGATCAGCTCTTCGTGGTGGCTTTCCTGCGGACCCATGGCTCGATCAAGAAGGTGGAAGGCCTGTTTGGGATCTCCTACCCGACGGTCAAGAATCGCCTGAACGCGATCGTGCGCCAGTTGGATCGCGCCTTCGAGGCCCCGACGCCCAACAGCTCGATCCTCGATCAGCTGGCCGCCGGAACCATCGATGTCGACGAGGCCCTGAAGAGGATCCGCTGATGATCCCGTCGCTGCTCATGATCCGCGTGGGAAGGGGGGGGCAAATCCCGATCATCCTGCCCCTCTTCCTGTTTTGGCCATTTCTGGCAATCGGAGTTCTTGTGCTGGGTCCGGCCGTGTTGGTCACGAGCGGATCATCACGCGTCGGCCGCCGGATGCGATCCGGGTGGCTGACCATGCGAGCGCTGGCCCAGCTGAGTGGCCTGAGGATTGATGTCGCCGAGCACGCTGGAGGCCGGGTCCACATCCGGTTCATCTGAGCGCGCTCAACCGTAGATCCCACGTAGATCCCACCGCGGCACACGGTGCCGGCGAGAGGAGGTAGGAAGATGTCACATGAAAGAAAGCAGGTTCTTCGGCTTCTGGCGGATGGCAAGATCACGGCAGAGGAGGCCGAGCGGCTTCTCGAGAAGCTCGAACGGGCCGGAGGCCAAGTCGCGGGTGGCGACGATGGGTTGGGTCAGATCCCTGCCGGCGACGCCCGGGACATTCCCGGCGGGGATCCTTTTGAGAGTGCGCCCGGGTCCGCGCCGGGGTTTGTACCCGGGTCTGTGCCCGGGTCCGCGCCGGGGTTTGTACCCGGGTCCGCGCCCGGGTCCGCGCCGGGGTCCGCGCCGGGGTCCGCGTCCGGGCGAAGCTACGATCGGGCCCCTGGGGAGCAGACGCCTCCGGGCCGGGCTGAATCGCCGCGGATGCCCAAGTTCCTTCGGGTGGTCGTGGACTCCAGCGACGGCGACAAGGTCAACATCCGGGTTCCGATATCGTTGATCCGGACCGGCATCAAGCTCTCGACCGTATTGCCGGAGCACGCCAATGACCGATTGCGGAGCAGGGGCATCGATCTTTCGGAGCTGGCCGGCAAGCATGGGGAGGAACTGGTGGAGGCATTGCGGGCGCTCCATATTGAAGTCGACTCTTCGGATGGGGAGCGTGTGCGGGTCTTCTGCGAGTAGCTGCCGATCGGATTGTGAGGAACCGACGGCTGTGATAGCATCCTTCGATCATTGAAGGATGGCGCCCCGTTGGCGGGCGCCGGGACCAGGCCCCGTGGGGGTCCAGCCGTTTCGGAGGATCATGATGATCAAGCTCGTCGAGTGCGTTCCCAACATCAGTGAAGGGCGTGACCGCGCGGTGATCGATGCCGTCACCGCACAGGTCAAGGCGGTCGACGGTGTGACCTTGCTCGATGTGGACCCAGGCGCCGATACCAACCGAACCGTGATCACCTTCGTGGGCCAACCGGATCAGGTGGTCGAGGCCGCGTTGCGCCTGATCGGCAAGGCGGCCGAGCTGATTGATATGACCGATCATTCCGGGGAGCATCCGCGCCAGGGCGCTACGGATGTCTGCCCCTTCGTGCCGGTCTCCGGCGTCACGATGGAGGAGTGCGTCGAACTGGCCCATCGTCTGGGCCGGCGGGTCGGTGAGGAGCTGGGGATCCCGGTCTTCCTGTATGAACATGCCGCCAAGAAGCCCGAGCGCAGGAGCCTGGCCGACATCCGGGTGGGCGAGTACGAGGCCTGGCCGAACAAGCTCGGCAAGCCGGAATGGGAACCGGAGTACGGACCCAACAAGTTCCTGCCCAGAACCGGTGCCGTGGTGATCGGCGCCCGTGAATTCCTGATCGCCTACAACGTCAATGTGGATACCCGCCACAAGAAACTCGCGCACCAGATCGCGCTCGACATTCGCGAGAAGGGGCGCTTCGTACGGGATGCGAGCGGAAAGTTCGTGCGGGACGCGGACGGCAACAAGGTGCGCGAGGCCGGCCTGCTGAGCGAATGCCGCGCCGTGGGGTGGTACATCGATGAGTACCGCAAGGCTCAGATCTCCATCAATCTGACCAACTACCACGTCACCTCCCTGCACAAGGCGTTCGACACCTGTTGCGACGTGGCCCGCAAGTACGGCCTGCGCGTGACCGGCAGTGAGATCGTCGGCCTGGTTCCGCGCGAGGCCCTGCTGATGGCCGGCCGTCACTACCTGGAGAAGCAAGGCCTCTGGGCCGGGGTTCCCGAGAAGGAGGTCATCGAGACCGCCATCCGTTCGCTGGGACTCGATGAGGTGGCTCCGTTCCATCCACGGGAGAAGGTCATTGAGTACGCCGTGGGGCATCGCGACGACTCGCTGGTGGCCATGACCTGCAGCGACTTCGCCGACGAGCTCTCGACCGATTCACCGGCCCCCGGGGGCGGCAGTGTGGCATCGCTGTGCGGTTCCCTCAGTGCGAGCCTCTCGGCGATGGTGGCGGTCCTGACACGGGAGAAGAAGGGCTACGAGGGGGTCCAGGCCGAACTGGCCAAGGTTGCCGACCAGGGACAGAAACTGAAGGATGAATTCCTGTTGGATGTCGACCGCGACACCGACGCCTTCAACGCGCTGATGGATGCGATGCGCATGCCCAAGAAGACGGATGAGGAAACGGCGGCCCGCGACGAGGCCGTCCGCCGCGCAACCGAGGAGGCCACGCGGATCCCGCTGGGTGTCCTGGCGCGCAGCCTGCCGGCCCTGGAGCTGGCCGCCATCGCGGCGGAGAAGGGCAATCAGAACTCCCTGAGCGACGCCGGGGTGGCCGCCCTCACGGCCCGCACCTGCGCGGCGGGTGCCTATTACAATGTGTTGATCAACCTGCAGTCGCTGGAGCCTTCGGAGTTCACGGCCCGGACGCGCCAGGCGGCGGATGATCTCTACGATCGTGCGATGCGGGCAGCCGATGAGCTCACCGAGCGGGTTCGGGGCATCCTGATTCAAGGGTTGCAGGCCTAGCGCCGCAGATCGAAGGCGGGAGGATGGGCCGCGCCACTCAATCAGCCGGCGACGAGAAGGACACCAGCCAGGCGTCGGCCGCCTCCATCGTGGAAAAGGCTCGGATCTGAAGCCCCCGGTTCCGTCCGGCCGTTTCCAAGAACCGCTCGACGTCTTCGTTCTTCTCACTGTAGATCGTGGCCAGGCGCATGACGTTGGGCCAGAACGTCTCGGCCAGAAAAGCCGCGAATTCGTAGTTCTCGATAACGGAGGTCCGTCCGGATAGGTCGCGCAGATCGACCAAGAGCCGATCCTTGCCATGTTCGCTGCAGACCTGCTTGGCGTAGAGGACGCTGGCCTTGTTGTCCGCGAGGTTCTCCGGACCGGCCAGGGCCATGACGACGTACGCTTCGCGGATCGTGATCGTGTACTCGTAGGGCATGCGAGTTTCGCTTTCCGCTGCTCGCAGATGAGCAGCTGCGCAATTCACTCAGGGGGAGATGACTCCCTTGGGGGAGATGACTCCCTTCGCACGGCCAGGAGCGTGATGTCGTCGATGGTCTCGGCAGTCTGCACGAAGTCGCGCGTTTCCGCCAGCAGGTACTGCAGGATCTGGTCGGGACTCGCGTCCTTTTTTGACCGGAGACAGTCCTGAACTCGTTGGATGCCGAACATCTCATCCTGATCGTTTGTTGCATCGGTCAATCCATCGGTGTAGAGCAGCAGCAGGTCGCCGGGGTGCAGCTGTGCGGTGCTGGCTTGATACGGCGCATCGCGGAAGGCTCCCAGAACGAGACAGCCCTCGGTCAGGCGCATCAGCTCCCCGCCGGCCCTGATCAGGAAGGGCTGCTCATGTCCTGCATTGACGTATTGCAGCTCGCCGGTCAAGCAGTCGATCACGCCCACGAACAGGGTCACGAACTCGGTCATGCTCGTGGATTCGTGAATGAAGCGATTCAGATTGTGCGCGAGCCGGCCGCAATCCTCGCACGTCGGCAGCATGCTGCGCAAAGACGCACGCACACTGGACATCAGCAGGGCGGCCGGCGTGCCCTTGCCCGACACATCCGCCATGACGAACAAGATGCGCTCATCATCCAGACGGATGTAATCATAGTAGTCGCCCCCCACGTGCCGTGCGGGGAATGAACAGCCGGCGAACTCCAGGCCTGGCACATCGGGCGGCTTGGTGGGCAACAGGCGCTCCTGGATACGACGGGCGAGGGCCAACTCGCTTTCCAGGCGTTCCTTCTCGAACGCCGTGCGCTGGGCTTGCTCGAGGCCGGCGGCCATCTCGTTGAAGGCCTCCGCCAGGCCGGCGAGTTCATCCTTGCCCGTGGCGTCGATGCGCACGTCGAATTCCCCGCGCTGGAGCCGCTCGGTCCCCGCCCGCAGGCGGTTGACCGAGCGCGCGATCGAACGTCCCATGCGCAGCGCGGAGAGGAAGGCCAGGCTCTCGACCGCCACGAACAGGAGGGCCGTGAAGATCAGCACGATCATGGGAACATAGCTGACCGGATTGGCCCGCGACATCAGCCGGGGCACCAGGTCCGCCAGACGGGACGTGCCCAGGACCGGGATCTGCACGCTCTGCCAGCCGGTCCCCGGAGTGGCCTCGCCGCCGGCGTTGGGCTGCCACTGCCGCGCGGGGATCAGCATGTGGCTGGTGTTGATCGGGGATGGGCTCTCGGGCACGGCATCCGTGCCGCCGGCCACGCTCTCGATCAGGGCATCGGCGGTCGTGAGACGGTTGTCCCCCGTGAACGTGAAGGCCTCCTCGATTCTTGCCTGGCCGGCGAGGCATTCCTCGAGCACCCGCACCCGCCCGTCCGGCAGTTCCTCGATGAGCTGGACTCGCAACCGGCGATCCCCGGAGGCCAGGATGAAGTCGGCCGCATGGAAGGTGCTGGTGTGGATTCGAATGAGTCCGGCTCCCCCCTCCACCCGATCGCGCTCGTACCACTCCACCGGTGAGGGCAGGCTGACCGGACTGCGCGACCGTCCGATCGTCAGTGCGTAGGGCTCCTCGTCCGCATCGGACTGGAGAGCGACGGCAACCAGAACACCGTCAGCCAGCGGGGGTGTTTCATTGTCGTCCACATCGGACGCGAGGAATCCGTTGGCGGGCCGGCCAACCCCCGCTCCGCGCCACTCGGTGGCCTCGTCATGACGCCAGGCGGCCAACTCGGGCCACCGCGACGCGATGCGCACCGCCAGCTCGGGCAGCTGCTCGGCTCGTATGAAACGTCCCGTGCCCCGCGGGTCCAGCCGCATCGCCGCCAGCTCATCGCGCACCCGTTGCTCCAGGAGTTCCTGCGAGAAGCGGTGTTGCATCTGCAGCATCTGCGAGGCCGTGCGCACCCGGTGGTTGGCCAGCATCAGAAGCGAGATCAAGATGGCGAAGAGCATCAGCAGGGCCACCGGGATCAGGCCCGCGAGCATGTGAGAGACCAGCAGCCGGCGCCCGATCCGCCGCGGGCCGAAGACCAGGCCCAGCACGAATCGCAAGGTCTGCAACCCCATGTGGATCAGGAGGAAAGCGCGCAGCAGAGTGTAGCTGGCCAGGCCGGGTAGCGCGGAGTCCGCGGTCGGCAGGGACAGATTGGGCCAGAACAGGAGAGCCGCGAACCCCATCCCACAGATCAAGGTGGCCAGCGGCCGCCGCGATTCGGCTACCTGGCGCGCCCAGCCCGTGCGGATGGCCACCGGCAGCATCAGGAGAGGAGCCCAACCGGGCATCCACATGGCCAACGCGAAAGGAATCCAGAAGATAGCGGTGATGAGCCACCTCGCCCGCGGACTGTGCGCATCGGCACGGATGGCGCTCCACAACAGGCCGCTTGCCAGGCCCGCCAGGAGACCGCCAAAGCCGAGCAGGAGCAGGTGATGGCTGAGCGCCGGCCGGCCTTCCAGGATCGCCCGGCTGACCGCCGGCGAGCCGGCCCAGAACAGCAGGAGGCATGCGACCGCCCCCGCGCCGACAGCTTGCAGCCGACGGATCGGCGTCCAGGCCCGCAGGGACGGCAGGCAGGCCAGCAGGATGCTGCCAGCCAAGGGAAGCAACAAGAGATTCCCCACCGCATCCTCCCCGCAATTTGGTACCTTATCCGCTGCCGCCGGGCAGGCTTCATTACGTCCGGCAGCGCGGGAGAGTTACGGACAAGGGGATACACTAGCAGGAGTCACTCGAGCAAGGCCGATTCCGCGCTGCCTCTCCATGGCGCCTCCATCGGCTATGGTCGTGGATGGCCTCCACGGTCTGTAGCCATGGGTCTGCGGCCAGGGTCTGTCGCACGGGATGCGGTCATGGCCTGCGGCACGGCCTGCGGCCATGAGCTGTTACCATGGTGCGTTTCTGCGAAGTGCGTTCGCGGGGAGGAGTCCGAATGAGCAGTGCCCACCCCAGCTACCGGCAGGTCATCACCGAGCCGCGGATCATGGACATCGCCTTCGACAATCGTGATGTTGAGATCGAATGCGGTTTCCTCGAGCATCTGAGCCGGAACCTGGGCCGCGGCTGCCTCGACTCGTACGTGGAGATCTGCGCGGGGGCCGGCTATCACGTGCACCGCTTCGCGACCCGGGGCGTGCGCGCCTATGCCACCGTGTGCCATCCGACCATGCTTGGCTATGCGGAGGAGAAGGCCCAGCGCGTGGCGCGCTCTGCGGCGGGTGGCCGAGAGCGGCCCGAAGGCGCCGCTGATCCAACGCCGGCGCGCATGCTTCTGACCGACCCCCGGGACTTCACCCTGCCGGAGTCCGTGGATCTGGCCTTCTGCCCGCGCGGGGCGTTTCATTTCGAGCTGACCTCGGATGATGTGCTGACGCATCTGGTTTCGGTGGCCAAGAACCTGGGCCGGGGCGGCCTGTACGTGCTCGAGATTGAGCATCCGGCCGTCTTCTTCGGCCAGCGCTCGCCGGAATGGCAATGGGAGAGCGAGCGCGAGGGCACACGGGTGCGCGCCCACCGGCGGCTCGATGTGCCCGGTATGGATCCGTTGACACAAGTCTGCGAACTGGAGCTGCGGCTCGAAGTGACCGAGGAGGGCCAGTCACGTCTGATCCGCGACGTGACGCCGGTCCGAGGCTTCACGCATCAGGAGCTCAGGACTCTCGTCAAGCAAACCGGCGTGTTCGACTGGGTCGCGACCTTCGGCGACCTGTCCGTGGCACAGCCTTTCGATACATCCGAGGGCGCCCGTGTCCAGGTGCCTGTCCTGCGGTGCTCAGTGTGAGTGCCCGCGCATGGGATCAATGGGAAGAAAGAGGAGGAATGGAATGATCGGCAAGCAGAAGGTCAACCCGAGGTGTGTCACGCTCATCATACTTCTGGCGGCCGTGCTCGTGCTCTCCGGACCTGGGATGGCCTCCGGCGATGAGATTCTCGATCAGATCAACGAGGCCGTGGAGTTGTACAAGCAGGGCGATTACTCCGGCGCGGCTTCCGGGCTCGATTTCGTTTCACAACAGATCCGCCAGCTGCAAGCCGGCCGTGTATCGGAGGCCCTGCCGGCGGCCCTGAAGGGGTGGCGGGCGGAGGAGGTTGAGTCCACGGCCATGGGGACCGCCTTCTTCGGTGGGGGCATCTCGACCGGCCGGGACTACACCAAGGACGATGCCCGCGTCGAGGTACGCATTCTGAGCGACACGCCCATGCTGCAGGGCGCGTTGATGTTGCTCAACAATCCCATGCTGGTGTCCTCTTCGGGCCAGAAGCTCACCCGCATCCAGGGCAACAAGGCATTGGTTGACTACACGCCGAGCGATCAGTCCGGGGAAATCAGCATTGTTGTCATGAATTCGGTCCTGGTCACGGTGACCGGATCGGAAGCATCCCTCGAAGACATGACTGCCTATGCCGAAGCGGTTGACTACGACCTCGTGAAGAAACTGGCCTCGGGCCAGTAACCCGCCCCCCGTCGCTTGGGCCGGCCGCCGAGGGTTCGGCGGTGGCTTCCCACCGACGGCGTGGAGCCTGGCCTGGAACTTGCTATGCTAGTTGTCATGCAGGCGCCCTCGCCCGCCGGCGAGCGGGCAATCTCGTGGCATGGGTGGGAGGGGGCGGACCGCGGCGTGGCGACGCGGGGACTCCGCGGGGATCGGGAGCGGCTTCAGGTGCGGGCCGCGCCCCGCTCCCCGCGGTTCCGGGACTCGATCAACGCAACACGGTGATCTGGCGGTGGACCACGCCCTCGGGCGTTGCCAGCCGCATGAAGTAGGCTCCCGACGCCAGAGCGTCACCCCGCTCGGGCGTCCAGCGAATATTGTAGGCGCCCGGCTCGAGGGTGCGATCGAGGATCCTGGCGATCAGGCGGCCGTCCGCGCTGAAGAGATCGCAGGTCACGGCGCCGGCCCGGCCGATGGCGAAGCGAGCGGCGAGCTCACGCAGGGCCGGATTGGGCCCCAGACGGAAGCTGCCGGCCAGATCCGAACCGTCCTCGACAGCGCCCACCGCTTCGAGCTCCGTGCCCCCCGCAGCGTGATAGCGCTCCGCGAACTCCTGCAGATACTGATTGGCAATGGAGCCATCGTGGATGATCAGTACGTTCTCGTCATTGTTCTGGACCGCGTTCGTGCTCCAGTTGGCGCTACCGGTGATGAGCACCGGATCGGAGGCCTGGTCGACGTCGATGATCATGTACTTGTGATGGAGGGTGCCGGTCTCGGCATCGAGCCAGACATCGGCGGGTGGATCCCACGGGTACTCGCCGGTTCCGCGCATCGAGTGATACTCGCTGTAGGAATTGCCGCTTTCGGCCGAATCGAACACACCCCGCACGGCGAAGCCCGGGACGCCGTGGTAGCGGGCCTTCATCTCATTGCCGAGGTCATAGCGGGTGAAGCTCAGGATCGAGAAATAGATGCTGTGATCGGCACCGCGCACCTCCTGGATGACCTGGCCTAGCCAGGGATCCGACGGCGCAAAGTACATCCGGACCTCGCGGCCTCCGATATTGAATATCTTCGGAGTATTGTCGGTCTTGTTCGAACCGAAGCGGGCCTGGTCCGGATTCGGGAGGAAGGTGCTGGAGCCCCACATCTCATCGAACTCCGCTGTGCACACGACCGCGAGGGCCTGGTCCTGGATCATGACAAGGTTCTGGAAGTTCGTGTAGGTGCCCTGGGGCGTCAGGTTCCACGAGCCGGAAAACACCCATGGATCCTCCGGGTTCGGACTGAGCGCATCGAAGATCCACAGCTTGTGGTGCATCAGGCCTTCGCCGTTGTTCATGCTGCCATAGTCGTCGGCGATGACGAAGATCCCGCCGTAGACCAGGCGCATGACCTCGCCCTGCCAGGTGGGGCGGTTGTCGTACACGAAGCGGATCCGAACGCCCCGGCCATGGGCGTCCAGAATGGCATCCGCCACGGCGGGTAGATCGAAGCTGTACATGGCGATGTCCAGCGAGTAGTCGGTCGCGTCGATGCGATCGATCAGCCAGGCCTGGAAGTCCTGATCGCCCAGTGCCTCCTCGAACGTGGCGAAGCTGGTGTCGACGCCGCGGTTGAACAAACACTGGATCTCACCCGTGCAAGCGGGTGCCGAGCCGGAGCAGAAGAGCAGGTCGGGCGTTGTGGTTTCACCCAGCTCATTCTCGACAGTGACCCGGTAGTGATGAATCGTGGCTGCATCCAACCCGGTCAGCACGACATCGTGGACCTCGGCATTCACGCCGTCGGTGGCGACACCGATCTCGTAGGCGGTGGTCGTCCCGTATTCGATGAAGACTGTGGTTGCGGTCTCCGTCTCGATGTGAATCGTGACGTTGTCGTGCTGGATATGGGTCTCGATCGGTCCCGCCAGGATCTGGGGGCCCGGCAGGAGAAAGAAGTCGTCCGGCGACCGGGGCATCAGTTCGTAGTCACTCGTATAAGGAGGGCTGAACCCGGCATACTGCTTGATGACGCCCACCACGTCGAACGGTCCGGTGGGCGGGGTCATATTCTGTATGCCGGTGGTCATGTCGATGTAGAGCATGCAGCTGCCGGTGTCGTCGTGCAGCGTGATGGGACCGCTGGCGGTCGGCCAGGATCCGGTCCAGGTCACGTTGTTCAATCGCACGAGCCGCCCCTCGTTCGGTTCGCTGTAATCGGGCAGAAAGGCGTGTTCCACATCGTCACAGGTCACGATCATCGGATCCGGGACAACGGCGCCGCTGCCGTGCACCGTGTAACTGCTCATCTCGACCTGGGTCATGCCGCGATAGTGTCCAATCACCCCGCTGATCGTGGCGCTGTCACCGATCGCGAAGCTGTAGGGCGTGTTGTACTTGTAAATCATGATGCCCGCGGTGGCATCCTGTAGGTACACGTCCGTGTAGTCGTAGGTGAAGGTTCCGACCCCGACGGTGACAACGCCGGTCACGGTCACGGGGGTGCCGATCGTATAGGGCGCCGCGGGCACGCCCGAGGAGGTGTTGTGGTGGAGGTCGATGATGTCAACGGCCTGCGCCGGGACGGCGGCCGGTAGGCCGGCGGCCGCCAGCCAGACGAGGGTTCCCAGGAGAGAAAGAAGCGGCGTCCGGCGCCGGGAACGCATCGTGAGCCTCGGACGCGGATGCTGAGACGTCTGTGCCATGGTTGGACTCCTTTGACGGAATGGATCGTCCCGGGGAAGGGTCGTGGTCGCCCCGCGGGCAACGCAGGGGAGTATACTCGATTTCCCTGGCCGAGAGCAAATCGGCCGCCCGTGCTGGCCACGATCGGGGCGACCGTGCTAGGCTGCCTCGGCAAGGCATCCATCGGGCGGCCTGCGCGCCGCCGCCGGGCATGAAGAGAGGGCCGCCGAATGCGCCTGCTGGCGATCGAGACATCCTGCGATGACACCTGCGCCGCCGTATTGCTGGCGGAGGGCCCGGCTGCTGCGCGTCCCCGGGCGCTGAGCAATGTCGTCTCGTCGCAGCTGATTCATGCCGACTACCTGGGTGTGGTTCCGGAGCTTGCGTCTCGCGAACACGTGCGCTTGATTGGGCCGGTGGTCCGCGAGGCCCTGGGGCGGGCCGAGGTCGCTTGGGGCGATCTCGACGGGATCGCGGTCACCAACGGCCCGGGCCTGATCGGCTCCCTGCTGATCGGTCTTTCCTATGCAAAGGCGCTGGCCTACGGGCTGGGGATCCCTCTGGTGGGGGTCAATCACGTGGAGGGCCATCTCGCCGCCGTGGCCCTCGAACACGGCGAGGAGCGCGCCGCGCCCCCCTTCGTAGGCCTGGTGGCCTCGGGCGGCCACACGGAGATCGTGCACGTACGCGACTGGGGACGCTGGGACCTTCTGGGGGCGACACGGGATGATGCCGCCGGCGAGGCCTTCGACAAGGTGGCCAAGCTCCTGAAGCTGCCCTTTCCGGGCGGTCCGGCGATCTCGCGGCTGTCGGCGGAGGGAAACGCCCATGCCTACCCCTTTCCCCGCGCCTGGCTCGGGATGGAGAAGGGCGGCCTGGACATGAGCTTCAGCGGCTTGAAGACGGCGGTCAAACTCTTCCTGGAGGAGCGCGGCTGGCCGGATGAGCCCCACGATCTGACTGCGCGGGAGCGCTTCGTGGCGGACGTGTCGGCCAGCTTCGAAAACGCGGTGGTCGATGTGCTGGCTGGGAAACTCCTCAAAGCTGCCGAGATCGCGGGGGCCAGGCGGATCGTGGTCGCCGGGGGCGTGGCCGCCAACGTGTTGCTGCGGGGCCGGTTGGAAGGCGAGTCGGCGCGGATGGGTCTGGAATTGCTGCTCCCGCCTCTGAGCCTCTGCGGCGACAACGCGGCCATGATCGGCATGGCCGGAATCCAGCGTTTGAGGGCGGGCCAATGCTCCCGCAATGATATTGCAGCCATCCCGAATCTGGATGACTGGTCCGGGTTCTATGAGGCCCTGGCCCCCGCCCGCGACGGGTAGGCCGGCCGCATTCACTGGAATCAGCCATTGTTTACAGGCCCCGAACCGTCCCACCACAACGGGCTAAACAATCTTCCTCGCCAGCCCGATTCTTTGAATCAGCGTGAGGCAACAGATATCTGGATGCATCTGGAGGGACAATGGCGCTGAGACGCTCTGACGGCCGCCTTCTGGTTGTCGAGGACGACATCAACCTCAGAACCATCCTCAAGATGCAGCTCGAGCGCGCGAACTACTCGGTGCGTACCGCCGAGAACGGGGAGGACGCACTCGAGGCACTTGGCGAAGAGCTCTTCGATCTGGTCCTGCTGGACGTCATCATGCCCGGCATGGATGGTTGGACCGTCTGCCGTCACATCAAGAACGACATTGCGACGGCGAACATTCCGGTCATCATGCTGACCGCCCGCTCCGAGCAGGAGGATCGCATTCGCGGCCTGGTCGGCGGGGCCAACGACTACCTGACCAAACCGTACGAGCTCGAAGAACTGCTCGCCCGCGTCCGGAACATTCTGCAATGGAGCCGGATGCAGCGTGCGGCCAATCCCCTCACCGGTCTGCCCGGCAACATTGCGATCGAGAATGAGCTATCCCGCCGGATGGATCTGGGCGAGACCTTTGCGTTCATGTACATCGATATCGATAGCTTCAAGGCATTCAATGATCACTATAGCTTCCGCCGGGGAGACGAGGCCATCAAGTTGACGGCCTCGATCCTCTTGAGCGCCGTGAGCCTGGAAGGTTCGGGCAGTGATTTTGTCGGCCATGTCGGCGGCGATGACTTCGTACTCATCGTGGCCGATGAGTGTGCCGAAGCCGTGGTCGCGGAGATCATCCGCGACTTCGACCACAAGATTCCCAAGCTCTATGAACAGGAAGATCGGGAGCGTGGCTACATCGAGACCAAAGACCGACGGGGCAATCTGGCCAAATTCCCCCTGATGAGTATCACGATTGCCGTCGTGAACGGGGATGGCCGGCGTCACAAGCACATCGGCGAGATCAGCCAGTTGGCCGCGGAGCTGAAGAGCTTCGGCAAGAAAGAAGCGATCAGCAACGTCGTTTGGGAACGCCGCGCCGCCTGAGGGGATGTGTCGCTGGAGGAGCCTGGGAGCCGCACCTCCGGAGGGATGAGCCCCGCAGCGGTCGGATGGGAGATGCAGCATTGAATCGCACCCGAATTCTCGTCGTCGATGACGAAGTCTACATCGCCCACATCCTGGAGTTCAGCCTCGGCATGGAGGGATTCGAGGTCCTGACCGCCTCGAGCGGTCCGGAGGCCCTGTCGGCGCTGTCCGAGTACCATCCGGATCTCGTGGTTCTCGACATCATGATGCCCGGGATGGATGGGTATGAGGTGTGTCGTCGAATCCGCGCGGGTGACGTTCAGGCGCAACTGCCGATCGTCATGCTGAGCGCCAGCCACGGGGAATCCGAGCGTGCCCAGGCCAAGGAGGTCGGTGCCAGCGCCTATGTTACCAAGCCTTTCCGCCCCGCTGACCTGATGGGTGTGATCCGCGGCCTGCTGGACAATGTGCCCGGATCCACAGAGGGGGCCCTCCGCCCGTAGGCCGATCGGCCGCCACGGGTGCTGCCTTCGGCGACGCAGAAAGGGCGGCGTTGCGGTATCTCCATCCGGGCGGTAGCAGTATACTCCGCATCGGGGGACAACCTCCGGTCACTCCACGGCAGTCTGGTTTCAGGCCCACTGGCCGCGAACTGGCTGAAAGAGGGCGTGGGGATCTGGTCGGCGATCCCGATGCGGAGAGTTCACATGGGCAGGAAAACAGACAGGGCAGATACGCCCGCGGGGCTCGCCACGGCCCCGGCAGCCTCCTGTCCGCACCCACTGGCCTACGTGGCCGTGCCGGTCGCGCTGGCCCAGCCGCTGCTCTACATCGTCGCGCCGGAGTGGTCGGCCCGGCTGCAGCCGGGCCACCGGGTCAAGGTTCCCCTGGGCTCCCGCCGCGTCTTCGGTTATGTGGTGCAAATCCTATCCCCAGAAGAAGTTCCTCCGGATGTGGCTCGGATGAAACTGAAGGCCATCGAGCGGGTCGATCCCGACATGCCAATCCTGACCGGGGAAATCCTTGCGCTCGCGAAGTGGATCGCCCACTACTACGTCGCTCCCGTCGGGCTTGCCCTGGATGCGGCCGTGCCCCGCCAGGTCGTTGAGCTTCCGAAGCGCTTCGACTCGGCTGCTCTCATCCCCTCGCCGGCCACCGACAGCTCCGCGGCCATTGGCACTTCCCCGGCCGGCGTAGCGTCCGCGGCCGCCGACCCCTCCGCGGCCGCCGTAGCGTCGGTGGCCGGCGTTGCCCCCGGATCACAGGCCGCCCGCGTGCTGACCCCCGATCAGGAACACGCGCTGGAACGGATTCGCGCCGCCCTGGAGGCCGGGGATGGTACTACCTTCCTGCTGCAGGGCATCACGGCCAGCGGCAAGACGGAAGTCTACCTGCGGGCAGCGGAGGCGGCCCTGGACGGAGGCCGCGATGTCCTGTTTCTGGTTCCCGAGATCGCGCTCGGAACCCAGATCATGCGCCTGATCCGCGAGCGCTTCGGAGAGCGTGCCGCCGAATATCACAGCCAGCTCAAGCCTGCCCGGCGGCGCGCCGTCTGGTGGGCGGCGCGGACCGGGCGGGTTCCGATGATCGTCGGCGCCCGTTCGGCGGTCTTCGCGCCGCTGGGGCGTCTCGGGTTGATCATTGTGGATGAGGAACACGAGCCCTCCTACAAGCAGGGGGAGACACCGCGCTATCACGGCCGCGACACGGCCTTGATGCGCGCCCGCCTGGCGGGGGCGGTCACGATTCTCGGGTCGGCGACTCCGTCGCTCGAGAGCCACATGAACGCCCGCGCCGGCAAGTACGTGCGTCTGGTCATGCCCAGCCGCATCGACCAGCGGCCGACCGCACGGGTGACGCTGGTCGATCTGCGCAGCCAGACGCCGGAGCAGGCCGCGCCCGCCGGCGGACACCAGGCCGCGCCCGGCGGCGGACACCAGGCCGCGCCCGCCGCCGGGCATCTGACCGCGCCCGCCGCGGGCCATCCGGCCGCGGCCGAGACGCCGCCGGAGCCGGGCTCGTTCGATGAGCAGGAGATCGAGGTGCGCCCGGGTGGAGAACGCGGCGGCTACGAACCGTTGTCGCCGTATCTGCTCGAGCGGCTCAAGGTCATCCTGTCCGAAGGGGATCAGGCGATTCTCTTCCTCAACCGCCGCGGGTTCGCCACCAGCGTGCAGTGCCACGATTGCGGGTTCGTGTACAATTGCCCGCACTGCAATGTGGTGCTGACCCATCATCGCTCCGATGATTGCCTGCGCTGCCACTACTGCAACCACGTCGTGACCCGCGTGACGGCGTGCCCGGAGTGCAGCGGCACCCACTTCGACCTCCGGGGAGTGGGCACGCAGCGGGTCGAGGAGGCCGTGCGCCGGCAGTTGCCCGAAGCCCGCTTCCTGCGCATGGACTTCGACTCGACCCGCAAGCGGGGGGCCTTGCATGCGATCGTCACGGCATTCGAGCGCGGCGCGGCGGACATCTTGCTCGGGACCCAGATGGTGGCCAAGGGATTCGACTTCCCGCGGGTGACACTGGTCGGGGTGATCAATGCCGACCGGGAGATGGGCATGCCCGACTTCCGCGGCCAGGAACGGGCTTTTCAGCTGCTCACCCAGGTGGCGGGCCGGGCCGGACGGGGTGAGAAGCCGGGCGAGGTCATCTTTCAAACCTACATGCCCGATCACCATGTGATCCAGGCCGCTGCCCGGCAGGAGTACGAGCTGTTCTGGCAGCGCGAGATGCTCGAGCGCGAGCCGCTGCGCTATCCGCCGGTTTCGCGACTGGCCAATTTGCTCTTCGACGGACCGGACGAATCCGCCGTCATCCGGCGTGCGACGGCGGAGGCGGACCGGTTGCGCAGCGAGTCGGGGGTCATCCTGCTCGGGCCGGCGCCGATGCCGCTCAGCCGGCTGAAGGGGCAGTTTCGCTGGCACATCACGCTATTGAGCCCGCAGGTCAAACGGCTGCTCGACCTGTTGCATCAGGCGGTGGCCCATGATCGCGAGGCGGCGGCCCGCGGGGGCGTGCGGCTCCAGATCGACATGGATCCGGCCAGCATGCTGTAATGGGAGCCGGCAACCCGCTTGACACCTGATCGCCGAGGGACATACCCTTTCATCTTCCGGCCGATGCCGGAAGGTCCGGAAGGTGCGGACCCATCATTCGAATTCAGTGCTAAGGAGAAGCGAGATGCTGAATCGTTCTCGTCTGCTGTTCTTGGGAATCGTCGTCCTCTTGATTGCGGCTGTCGTTGGTTGCGGCAGCAAGTGGCTGGCGGGCGGCAAGCTCCATTTTGATCAACAGCGCTACGAGCGTGCGCTGGAGAACTTCCAGGCCGCCGTGGAGGAGCAGCCGAAGAACCCCGAGGCCCACCTCTGGCTGGCGCGGGCGCTCGCCGAGCTGGAACGGGACGAGGATGCCGTCCAGGCGCTCAATCTGGCCCAGCAGCACGCCGCCGGTCTGCCGGAGATCGAAGAGCAAATCGACAACACGCTTTCCTCGTACTGGAGCCGTCGCTACAACAGCGGCGTGGACTACGCCCACAAGGGCGAGCTGGCCCGCGGCGAGGGGAATGAACAGGCCGCCGTGGATCAGCTCCGTCAAGCCTTGGCCCAGTTCGAGCGGGCGACCCTCTTCTGCCCCGACAGCGTCAAGAACTACAGCAACATGGGCAAGGTGCTCTTCCAGCTGGGCCGCCGCGACGAGGGACGGCGAATGTTCGACCGGGCCCGGACCATGGCCGGCGATCAGCCCGAGCTGCTCGATTTCCTCTTCCGGGTCTACCGCAGCCTGGGGGTCCAGGCCATGGGCGAGGATACCGAGGAAGGATATCGCGACGCCATCGCCAACTTCGAGCAGGCGTCCGGATTCGAGATCGCTCCGGAAGATAATGCGACGCTGCGTTTCAACATCGGCGTCGCGCAGACTGAGCTTGCGAACATGACCGAGGGGGACGCGGCCCGGTCGCACTATCAAAAAGCGATCGCCGAGTATGAGAAGGTTCTGGAGATCCTCCCTGAGGATGAGAGCTCGCTCAGCAACCAGGCCGCGGTCTATTCCGAACTGGGCGAACATGAAAAGGCCATCGAGATCGGGTCGCGGATGGTCTTCCTCAAGCCCTGGGATCACATGAATCATTTCACCATGGTGCGTCTGTACAATGCCGCGGGCGACCGCGAAAACAGCGCCGCCCACCTCATGCTGCAGGATGTGCTGCGGACCAAGGAACCGGTGCGGGGCGAGAACATCCGGGAGCACGCCGGCGAGTTCGGCCCGGGTTCGAACATCCTGCGCGCCTTGCGGGACTACGGTGAGCCGGATCAGGCCTTCAAGTACACCGGCACGCGGGGCACCTACGACATCTGGTTCTACTGGACCGCGGGCCGCGTGCACATTTTCCAGGGCGGCAAGGAAGTGTTCCGCGAAGAGTTTCGGCCGCTGGGCGCGGATTGGGAAGCGGTCGTCATGGGCCAGTAGCCGGACCCGGCCTGGCCGCTTCCGCGATGGATGTGACGAGGCGGATTGTTGCGACCGGTCTTGCGGCGGCCTCGAATCCGCCCGCCCGGCATGAAGTGCGGTGTTCTCATGAGCCCAGACCCGGCGCGCTGGATCGACACCCAGGGGCTGACCCTGGAGCCTCTGCTCGACCTGCGGATCGTCGTGGCCGGCTACGGCAATCAAGGCCGCGCCCAGGCGCTCAACCTGCGCGATTCCTTGAGCGCGGCCGGCGGCGGCGCCCAGGGAGCCGCCCCGAGCGGCACCCCGGACGGCGTGGCCGTGTGGGCGCGTCCCGCCGGATCGTCGGCGCACCAAGCGCGCGCCGACGGGTTCACGGTGTTGAGCGATGAGGCGCTCGGCGCCTGTGATCTCATCGTGTGTCTGCTTCCGGATGAATGCCACGCGCGGTTTGTCGCCGATGTCGCCGGACCCGCGTTGCGCGCACGGCAGGCGCGCGAGGGGGCCGCGCCGCACACCGCTCTGTGCTTTGCGCATGGATACTCGCTGGTGCACAGTCCGGTGGGGGCTTGGATTCGCAGTGAACCTTGGGGCGATTCGGTCCTGGTGGCTCCCTGTGGCCCCGGGGCCGATGTGCGCGCTCGATTCTGCCGCGGGGAGGGGGTGCCCGGATACCTGGCCGTGTGGGAAGACCGCTCCGGCTCGGCCCGGCGGCTTGCGCTGGCACTGGCCCACGCGCTGGGACTGACCCGCGCGGGCGTGATCGAGACGAGTGTGGCCGACGAAGTGGCGGTGGACCTTTTTGGCGAACAGAGTATCGTTTGTGGTGGGCTGACCGCCTTGATGCGCGCGGCCGTGGACACTCTGGTCCATGCCGGCTATTCCCGCGAAATGGCGTACCTGGAATGCGTTCAGCAAGTCGCGCTCACCGCCGAGATGATCAAGCGCCATGGCATCGGAGGCATGCGCGAACGGATCAGCCGCACGGCCCTCTTCGGAGACCTGGTGCAGGGGCCGCGCATCATCAATGATCAAGTTCGGGCGCAATTGGCCGAAATACTGCATGAAATCGAATCAGGCCAGTTTGCCCGCCGGTGGGAATCCGAGATCGACCGGGGATCCCCGACGATCTCCCGGTGGAAACAAGAGCGGTTCGGTGATCCGATCGAACGAATGGGGGATGAGGTTCGCGGGCGCGGGGGGCGGTCAAAACCCATTGACAGTTCGCAGCGGCTCGACTAGCATCGGTCATTGGGTGATGAAAGTCACTCGGCCATTTCAGTTACTCACCGCTGGTCCCTGCCCTGTTTCATGAACCGTGTAGGAGATCAAACCCGCAGCCTTGCGATGCACCCGGGCAGCGGCTGGCAACTCTGGTTTGGGATCGGCGGATTCCGGATTCTCACAATCTTCACATGCGGGTTTCACCTGAACATGGAGTGGTGTGTTATGGCTCCTAGGCAGAGCAAGGCCACGGCTTCTCGCGAACGTCGCAGCACAGCAACCGCCGACGCGGTCGAAGAGAAGAACGGCAACGGAATCGAGACCGAGGAAACCGAGGCGACGGAGGTCCGCCGCGCGGGCGAGAAGAAGAGCGAGCAGGCCGAGGCGATGGATCTCTCCGCGATGAAGCGCAAGACCATCACCGAGCTGGTCAAGACCGCCCAGGACCTGGGCGTGCAAGGCGCGACGGGCCTGCGCAAGCAGGAGCTCATGTTCCGCATCCTCGAAGCGCAGACCCAACGCAACGGGTTGATCTTCGCCGAGGGGATCCTCGAGGTTTTGCCCGAGGGCTATGGGTTCCTGCGCTCGCCGGACTACAACTACCTGCCGAGCCCGGATGACATCTATGTCTCGCCCTCGCAGATCAAGCGCTTCGATCTGCGCACCGGCGATACGGTTTCCGGACAGGTGCGCCCGCCCAAGGATGGAGAGCGTTACTTCGCGCTGCTGCGTGTCGAAGCGATCAACTTCGAAGGGCCCGAGGTCGCCAAGCAGAAGACGGTGTTCGAGAATCTCACCCCGCTCTATCCGGAAGAACGGTTGACGCTGGAGATGAAGTCGCGCGACCTGACCGCGCGGATCGTCGACCTGTTGATACCCGTGGGCAAGGGACAGCGGGGTCTGATCGTGTCCCCTCCCAAAGCCGGCAAGACGATCATTCTGCAGAAGATTGCCAACGCGATCCTCGAGAATCAGCCGGAGGTGCGACTGATCGTGCTGCTGATTGATGAACGCCCCGAGGAAGTCACCGACATGGAACGTACGGTCGATGCCGAGATCATCAGCTCGACCTTCGACGAACCGGCCGAGCGTCACGTGCAGGTGGCCGAGATGGTCATCGAGAAGGCGCGGCGCCTGGTCGAGCACCAGCAGGACGTCGTGATCCTGCTCGATTCGATCACCCGCCTGGCGCGGGCCTACAACACCGTCGTGCCCCACAGCGGCAAGATTCTCTCCGGGGGTGTGGATTCGAACGCCCTGCACCGGCCGAAGCGCTTCTTCGGTGCGGCCCGCAACATCGAGGAAGGGGGCTCGCTGAGCGTGATCGCCACGGCCCTGGTCGAGACCGGAAGCCGCATGGATGAGGTCATCTTCGAGGAGTTCAAGGGCACCGGGAACATGGAAATCGTTCTCGATCGCCGGATCTCCGACAAGCGGATCTTCCCGGCCATCGACATCAACAAATCCGGCACCCGCCGCGAGGAGCTGCTCATTGCGGAGGGCGATCTCCGTAAGATATGGATATTGCGTAAGTTCCTGAGCGAGATGAACTCGGTGGAGGCCATGGAGTTCCTCATCGAGAAGATGAGCAAGACCAAGACGAACAAGAAGTTCTTGGAATCCATGAACGGATAGGTGATATACTCTCCGCTTGGATTTTCTGACTGGGGCCCTACCGGCCTCTGGAGCCAATGCTGAAGGGACAAGGTGAGTACCATGAAGAAGGGTATCCATCCCAACTACGTGAAGACGACCGTCACCTGCGTGTGCGGCAACACCTTTGAGACTCGCACCACGATCGGTTCGGAGGTGAAGGTCGAAATCTGCTCGAGTTGCCATCCGTTCTTCACCGGCAAGCAGAAGCTGATCGATACGGCCGGCCGTGTCGAGCGGTTCATGAAGAAGTACGGCATGGAAGACAAGGGCGCCGCCTCTGTGGCCACCGCCGACGCGTCCGTGGCCACGGCCGGCGCGTCCGCCGGCAGCGCCGAGAAGAGCAAGAAGGCCCCCGAATCCGCCGAGCAGTAGCACCTGCCATTTTGTGCCGCCCGGAATCCTGAGCTGGAGTCCGGGCGGTTTTCTGTTGTTCGCGAAGGAGGTGCGCTCATGGGCGCCGAACTTCTCAAGTCCTACGACGAGATCAAGGCTCGCTACGATTTCCTGAGCCAGCAGATGTCCGACCCGAAGATCCTGTCCGACACCCGCGAGATGCGGAAGCTGGGACGTGAGCATACCCGTCTCGAGAGGGTTCTCGCGGGAATGGAGGCCTACCGCAAGGCGCTCGATGTCCTGGCCGAGGTCAAGGACATCTTGGCGCACTCGAAGGATGGCGAGCTGGTCGAGATGGCCAGGGCCGAATTCGATGAACTCGAGGCGGTTGAGCAAGAGCGCCGCCTGGAGCTGAAGCAGCTGCTGGTCCCGCAGGACCCGGACGATGCGCGCAATGCGATCATGGAGATCCGCGCCGGTACGGGAGGCGAGGAAGCGACTCTCTTCGCGTCGGACCTGTTCCGCATGTACATGAAGTTTGCCGAGCGGCGCGGCATGAAGCTGGAGATCCTGAACTCGAGCGCCACCGAGGTGGGCGGGCTCAAGGAGATCAATTTCCTGGTCGAGGGCGAATCGGCTTACGGCATCCTACGATTCGAGGGCGGAGTCCACCGGGTGCAGCGTGTTCCGCAGACGGAAGCCAGCGGCCGCATCCACACATCGGCGGCCAGCGTGGCCGTGCTGCCCGAGGTCGAGGAAGTGGAGGTCGAGCTCGACCGCGACGAACTGAAGGTGGACGTCTACCGTTCGTCGGGTCCGGGCGGGCAGAGTGTCAACACGACCGATTCGGCGGTGCGCCTGACCCACCTGCCCACCGGGATCGTGGTGCAGTGCCAGGATGAACGGTCCCAGCTGAAGAACAAGGCCAAGGCGATGAAGGTCATGCTTGCCAAACTCCAGGATGCCGCCCGCCGGGAACGCGAGCAGGAGCTGGCCGTCACGCGCCGCAGCATGGTCTCAACCGGCGATCGCAGTGCCAAGATCCGCACCTACAATTTCCCGCAAGTCCGCATCACCGACCACCGCATCGGCCTGACGCTCTACAGCCTCGACCGCTTCATGCTGGGGGAAATCGACGAGATGCTCGACGCCCTGCGGGTGGCCGACACCGAGGAGAAGCTCAAGCACGGCGGGATTGCCTGATCTGGCAACATGTTGCAGAACAATAGGATAGAGCCATGGCCGCCGCCCGGTGGGGGCTCCGGCTGTCCTGGCGCCATGGCTGCCGCCCGCGGCTCGTGCCGCGGCTGTCCGGGGAAGATGGCCCCGCCGGACGCCGCCTCCTTGGCAGCCTATCATCCTCGTGGTGTGCGGGACGGTTGCCTGCGGCTCGTCCGCGTGCGGGACGGTTGCCTGCCGGCTCGTCGGCGCGCGGGGCGCTTGCATACGATCGCTCCGTGTGCTATCGAATGCCAATCACGATCCGGCGACGGTGCTCCCTGCTCGAGAGGGGGATCGGCCGGCGGCATGCGGTCGGGTGAATGCGAACCGTCCTGAGGGTTCCGCATACGTTGGAGAATAGGCCCCGTCCAAGGGAGGATTCTATGCGCGGTACGATGCTGATGGCCTTTCTGATGGTGTTTCTGCTTGCCGGGCCGGCGATGGCGAACGGCTATGGCCATCCGAGCAAAGCGGTCGATCTCGGGATCAAGGGCGGGATCAACATGGCGAGCCTCGTGCTTGATCCCGAAGACGATGACTTCGAGAGCTTCCTGCGCTTCGGCGGGGGCGTGACCCTGGGCTTCAATGTCACGCCGACCTTCGGCATCGACCTGGACGTGCTCTACATGATGAAGGGCGCCAAGGCCGAGTACACGGAGGAATCCGAGATCGAGCAGCAAGAGGTGCTCTGCGACATTGAGGAGGAGTACAAACTCGACTACCTCGTCTTCAAGCCGATGATGCGTCTCACCCTGGCGCCCACAGGCGCGTCCCCCTACATCCTGGCGGGGGGCGAGATCGGCTACCTGCTGAGCGCCAAGAACGGGTGGGAAGTCGCGTGCCAGGGGGGCCAGCAGGGGGATGATGAGGAGGACATCAAGGAGATGATCAAAGACCTCGACTTCGGCCTGAATTTCGGGGCCGGTATCGAGCTGCCCATGGGCACCACGTCGCTGATCATCGAGGGGCACTACTCCCTGGGACTCAGCGACATTCTCGATTCCGACGAGGATGCGGAGGATCTGGATCTGCCCACCATCAAGACGCGCGGGATCTACGGATTCGTGGGTCTGCGATTCTAGCGCCGATTCGGCGAACCGCCGAGCCGGAGGGCATGCGGCCCTTGTCGTCCGGAAAGGAACCGCGCGCTCGGTGAGCAAGATCGTTCGACAGACCCTGGCCGAGGCGGCCGAGGCATTGGCCGCGATTGGGGCGGGCAATCCGCGCTTCGAGGCCGAGCTCCTGCTCGCCGAGACTACCGGGCGGTCCCGGACCCACCTGTTCGCCTATGCCGACGAACCGGTGGATGCCGCGGCGCGTGCTCGGTTTGAGGCGCTGCTCGAACGGCGCCTCTCGGGCGAGCCGCTGCAGTACATCCTGGGCACGGCGCCTTTCCGGTATCTGGATCTGCGGGTGCGTCCCGGGGTTTTGATCCCGCGTTCCGAGACCGAGATCCTCATCGAACAGGCGTTGCGCAGTCTCGAGCGCCGCGGGCGAGCAGCGCGATCGACACGGCCCGCAACGGACTCGGCCTGGGTCATCGACGTGGGGGTCGGTTCGGGCGCGATCCTTCTGTCATTGCTGAAAGAGGCCGACGGCCGGGGGATGCCGATGCGTCCGTTGGGCATCGACATCTCCTCCCTGGCGCTGGAACTCACGGCGCAGAATGCTCAGCGCAACGGCTTGCCGGTGCCGCATCTGTGTCTCGGCGACATGCTCGGCGCGATCGACCCCGAAGCCGAGGTTGCCCTCATCGTCAGCAATCCGCCCTATGTGAGCACGGCCGAGATGGCCGACCTGCCGGCCGAGATCCGCGAGCACGAGCCGCACGAGGCCCTCCACGGGGGCCGGGATGGATTGGCCGCGATCTGTACCCTCCTCGACCAGGCGCGGCCTTTCCTGGCCCGCGGCACGCCACTGGTCTTCGAGATTGGCGGATTCCAGGGAGCCGCCGTGAAGGCATTGCTTGCCGCGCGGGGTTTGCTCGATCACGCGGCCATCACTGCGGATCTGGCCGGGCGGGACCGCATCGTCACCATCGGCCACGGGGCCAATCCATCGGCCGGCCGCGCAGGTGGCGACACGGGCGAGCGAATTTGATAGGCTCTCCGGCATCATGCAATCGATACGGATCAAAGGAGGCCATCCCCTGCGCGGGGCGGTTTCGATCGGGGGGGCCAAGAACGCCGTCCTTCCGATGATGGCCGCCTGCCTCCTGGCCCCGGGCCCCACCCGCTTGATCAACGTGCCCCGCCTGCAGGATGTACAGACCTTTCTGGAGCTTCTGCGGGAGATGGGGGTGCGCGGCGACTACGAGGACCATTCGTTGCGGCTGGATGCGACCCAGGTCACATCGCTCGAGGCGCCCTATGAACATGTCAAGCGCATGCGCGCCTCGATCTATGTGCTGGGGCCGCTGCTGGCACGGTTCGGGCGCGCCCGGGTGTCTCTGCCCGGGGGCTGTGCGTGGGGGCCGCGGCCGGTCAACCTGCACCTGGAGGCCATGGCCGCCCTCGGCGCGCAACTGAGTCTGGACCACGGGTACATCGTGGCCTGGGCCAAGCGACTGAAGGGCGCCCGGATCACCTTCGACGTCTCGAGTGTCGGCGCCACCGGCAACGCCATGATGGCGGCGGCGCTGGCCGCGGGCGAGACCGTCCTGGACAACGCCGCCGCGGAGCCGGAGATGGCGACCCTGGCCGATTTTCTGAACGCGATGGGCGCTCAGATCGAGGGAGCCGGCGGCAAGACGATCCGGATCCAGGGCGTGGATTCGCTGCGGCCGGTGAGGGAGTTTCGGACGATCGCCGATCGCATCGAAGCCGGAACGTTTCTGGCGGCCGGGGCCATCACCGGCGGCGACGTCACGGTTACGGGCGTGGATCCGGACCATCTGCGGATGGTGCTCGCCCGTCTGGAGCGATTGGGTTGCGCGCTCGAATACGGTGAGCGGAGCATTCGGCTCCAGGTTCCCGGCGGTCGCCTCAAGAGCACCGACGTTGTCACGGAGCCCTATCCCGGGTTCCCCACCGATCTGCAGGCGCAGTTCATGGCCCTGCTGTGCGTCGCGGATGGGGTCGGTGTGGTCACCGACACGATCTACCCGGACCGATTCAAGCACGTCCCCGAGCTTCAGCGGATGGGAGCCAGGATCCACCTGACCGGCAACGCCGCCACCGTGACCGGGGTGCGATCGCTGCAGGGGGCCGCTGTCATGTCGACCGACATCCGGGCCAGTTCGGCGCTCATCCTGGCCGGCCTGGCCGCTCCGGGAACGACCCAGGTTTCGAGGATCTATCATATCGACCGGGGCTATGAGGCCATCGAAGAGAAGCTGTCGCAACTGGGCGCGCAGGTCGAACGGATCCAGGAAGAGGCATCATGAGCGCCAATCACGCGCACGGCGACCACGCCCACCGTCCCCTGATCGTCGGCACGGCCGGGCATATCGACCACGGAAAGACCGCGCTGATCCGCCTGCTGACCGGTGTCGACACCGACCGGTTGAAGCAGGAGAAGGAGCGCGGGATCTCGATCGAACTGGGGTTCACCGCCCTGGCGCTTCCCGACGGGCAGCGGATGGGTGTGGTCGATGTGCCCGGTCACGAGCGCTTCATCAAGAACATGCTGGCCGGCGCGGGCGGGATCGATCTGATCCTCTTCGTGATCGCGGCGGATGAAGGCGTGATGCCCCAGACCCGCGAGCACATGGACATCATCGATCTGCTCGGGGTCCAGCACGGCGTCGTGGCCCTGACGAAGATCGACATGGTGGAATCGGATTTCGTCGACATCGTCGAAGAGACCGTGCAGGAGTACCTGGCGAATACATCCCTGGCCGGCGCACCGATCGTGCGGGTGTCTTCCACGACGGGCGAGGGCCGTGACCGGCTGGTGGCCACCCTGGCGGAGTTGGCCGGCCGGATCGATCCCCAGGAACGGGGCCACCTGCGCCGGTTGCCGATCGACCGGATCTTCATCATGGAGGGGTTCGGCACGGTCGTCACCGGAACCCTGTGGGCCGGCCATCTCAGCGAGGGCGAGTCGGTCCGCATCCTTCCCGGCGGCATCGATTCACGCATCAAGGCGCTCGAGGTGCACAATCGGCGCGTCAAGACCGCGCTGGCCGGCCAACGGGTCGCCGTATCGCTGCACGCGGTGGGCAAGAGCGCGATCGAGCGCGGCGACTGGGTCGTGGCGGGCGAGGGTCCCGAGCCGACCACCTTCGTCGATGCCCGCTTGCGCGTCCTGCGTTCGGCGAGCAAACCGCTGGCCAACAGCCAGCGCGTGCGGTTCCACCTCGGCTCCGCTGAACTGCTGGGGCGCCTGATCCTGCTCGACTGCGACCAGATCGAACCGGGTGGCAGCGGGTGGGGCCAGCTGCGCCTGGAATCGCCGGTTCTGACCGAGCGCGGTGACCGCTTCGTTCTGCGGACCTATTCCCCGATGCACACCGTGGCCGGGGGCACCGTCGTCACCGCCGGGGTCGGGCGCCGGCGGCGCAAGCGCCGCGAGGACATCAAGGCCCTGGAGGCCGCTCAGGCCGGCACGCCACAGGATCGCGTGCATGCCGTCCTCATGCGCCGGGGGCCGCGGGGCGGCGCGCGCGAGGACCTGATGAAGGAGAGCGGCTGTCGCAAGGACGAGGTCGATGCGGCGGTCACGGCGCTCGTCGCGCGGAGTCAGTCGCTCGTGATCGGGAAGAATCTGGTGGTGAGCGCGCAGGGATACGAAAGCGCCGCGCTACTGCTGCGGCAGCAACTCGAAGAGTACCATCAGGACCATCCGCTGTCCTGGGGCCTGCTCAAGAGCGAACTGAAGCAGCGGCTGAAGAACAGCATCGATCCGGCGCTCATCGAACAGTGGGTCGAGGACACGATCCGGACCGGGGACCTGTACGTGCGCAGTGATCGGCTGCGCTTCGGATCCGACCAGCTCGATCTGGGCGCGGGATACCAGCGGCTCTCGGATGAGATGTTGGCCATGATCCGAACGGCCGGGTACTCGGGATGCCGGCAGAAGGAGGTTCTCGAGGCCGCGCAGGAGAAGATCCCCTCCCGCGGCGCAAATCCGTCCGGAGCCAGCCAGACCACCCGTCCCGCCCCGACGGCTCCGGCCGATCGGCCCGCCGCGGCCGACTCGGCCGGCTCGACCGGCTCGACCGGCTCGACCGGCTCGGCCGGCTCGACCGGCTCGACCACGGATGCCGATTGGGCTGATCTGCGGCGCATGCCCGTGGCGCAACTGCAGAAGGATCTCGAAGCCCTGCTCCTGCTGCTGGCCGACAGCGGGCGGGTCGTTCGGGTGCCGCCGCACTTCTATTTCGATGCGGAGGCCATCGAGGAGCTGATCGGCAAGGTCAGGGAGTATTTCCAGACCGGCGATGAGCTCGCCGTCGGGAATTTGAAGGAACTCGTCGGTGTCAGTCGGAAGCAGGCCATACCGTTGCTCGAGTTCTTGGACTTCGCCCGGATCACTCAGCGCCGCGGCGATGCCCGGGTGGCCGGTCCCCGGCTGCGCGCGGATCGAGAGGAAGCCAAGAACGGATGATCCCATCTATCGCAAAGCCGGCCCGTGGCGCAACGCCCTGTGCGGGCCGCCCGGGCTGGACCGAACGGCTGCGGACGCAGCGCTGGCGCATCGTAGTCCTCCTGCTGCTGATCGCCTATTTCGTCTGGCTGGACCAGCGGATCAAGGTGCGCCCGGACCACGCCTTTCTGATCTTCCTGATCGTCGTCCTGTTGCTGCGTCAGGCCAAGGCGTTCCTGCGCGACTGGAGCCCGTTCATCGGGGCCTGGATCATCTACGACCTGATGAGAGGGATTGCCGACGACCTGCGCTCGAGGGTGGTGGTCGAGGAGCTGTACCGGCTGGAGGTCAAGCTCTTCGGTTGGCTCACGCATGGAGAGGCCCCGGCCATCTACTCGCTCACCTTCCAGGCGAATCACGCCGGGAGCCGCTGGATCAGTTTTCTCGACAACCTCTCCAGCGGATGCTACGCGATGCACATGGGTGCCCCCCTGCTCGTAGCGTGGGTTCTTTGGCACACGACCAACAGCCGGAGGATGTTCTACCGTTTCGTCCTCAGTTTCACACTCATCAACATCATGGGGTTCTCATTCTACTTGGGGATGCCGACCGCTCCGCCCTGGTACGTGGCCGAATATGGCTTTGTACAACCGCCCGCGGAGTTCAAGGGACACGGCGCGGGAAGCCTGATCAACTTTGACGAGAAGATCGGCTTTCCGCTGTTTGAGAATGTGTACCGCCGGATGAACCCGAACCGGTTCGCGGCCCTTCCCTCCCTGCACGCCGCCTATTCCCTGTTCGTGTGCATCTTTCTCATCAGGCGCTACCGCTGGAAGGGGGTGCCCTCGGTCCTGTACCCGCTGGGGATGGGCATCGGCGCCGTCTATCTTGTGCACCATTACATCGTGGACTTGCTCCTTGGCTACCTGATCGTCGGGATCGCCATCGTCGTGGGGGACCGGCTGCTCTATCCGCGGCTGTTTCGACGATGGGAAGCGCGGCAGCGGGCCCGGGAGCTGGCGGCTGCCGCCCAAGAGAACGCCGCGGCGGGCCCGGCCGCCTGAGAGGCCCGGCTACGTGAGAGGCCCGGCCGCCTGAGAGGCCCGGCTACGTGAGAGGCTCGGCCGCCAGAGAGGCCTGGCCGCCGCGTCAATCTCGTTCCAGGCGAAATGAGTCCACGTAGATCGTGAACGGCTTCTGTGGCCGGATCGCAAAGAGCGTGGCGTTGCGAATGTGCTTCATGTCCATTCGCCTGTGCCGCGGCCCGCGTTCGATCTCATCCAGGGCGAACGTGATGCGGTTGGCGCCCGGGTGAATGACCACCGTGCGGTTGAAGCGGTCGGCGTACCGCTGATCGTGATGGATGTCATTGACGCGGAAGGATAGTTCGACCGGCTCGTCGAGCTCCGAATAGGCGTCGAAGACCAAGCGATCATAGCCCGACCAATCAGGATATGGCTCCATCAGATGCAGCGCGGGGTAGACGGCGGTCTGGAAGGTCAGCCGGCCGACCAGACGATCTCTCTCGGCCGCGGTCTCCGCGGAAAGGGGGTGGGTGGCGCGCACCCATTCATCCGGAGCCGGAACACGGGTCAAGACGGCGTCCTGCGGGCCGGCGAAGCGGCGCTGCCAGGCGGCATCGAACTCGCAGATGGCGGGAAAGGCCGCATTGCGGTGCAGGTAGTCCGAGGCCACACGCATGACCGGTATGGCCACCGCGAGCAGCAGGGCAAGGGCGCCGACGCCCAGCAGGATCCGGGTAGCCGCCGGGCGAATCCGTCCGCCCCACCACATGTGCCGCGCCTGTCGATCCAGCGCGTAGGCCAGCATCAGAGAACAGAGCGCGCCGTAGGCATTGCGGAGAAAGTCGAACGGATCCGCATCGCGGAGCCCGAAATACTGGCTGAACTCAGTGATTCCGCCGATCGCGACGGTCACGACCAGGGCTGCCAGATAGAGGCGCGGGCGCGGTACCTGTTTCCCGCGGGTCAGCAGAAGCAGCCCCCGCAGGACCGCCAGGGCCACCAACCCGAACAGGGGCATGTGTCCGGCGTCGAAGACCGCCGACCAGAGCATGCTGCCCTGGGGCGCGCTCCATGCCATCTGCACGGTGATCGCGACCGCGATGACGAGCACCCAGGGCGCCAGGCGCAGCAGGCCGGGGACAGATCTCATGAACATCGGGCTCCTGAAGGCAACGGCCACGTTTGCCGGTCCCGGCGCATCCTGGCGCCGAGACGGTTGCAACGAGGTACACTCAGGCATCGATCCCTGCAGCTGGCACCGCGAAACCGGAACGCCGGACCACAACACAGGACCACAACGCCGGACCACAACACAGGACCACAACGCCGGACCACAACACAGGA
>CAYQJL010000022.1:0-25654 GCA_964417675.1 uncultured bacterium
CGGGCTGAACGACCACGAGTGCATCGCGCCAATCCGTCCAGACACGTGAGAGCCACGACCAGAAGATGCGGTCACCAGCCTGTATGCGAGGGCGCCGACGATTCCTACGATAGATCCCCAGCTGGTGCCGGAGGGCCAAGTTCTCGATCTGTAGGGAAGCTCGGGAGCGAAGCGTCCCACGGAGCATACTGAACAAGGTGACAAGCCAGGCCATGGTGCTGGTATCTTGATGTTGATCGGCTGTTGACTGGAATCACGAAGCGAGAGGGTCGCTGATCGGAGTGTTGGGTGGCAAGTAAGATCGCCCGATCCGGCAGGAATCAGTGTCGCGTAAGTCCTTCCAATGGTGGCCGATGGAATAGTCGGGAGGTACAGAGCAGTCAGGCCCTGGGCTCTAACTTCAAACCGAGAGCGGCAGATACGAGTTTTCGGGAGGGACGGAGGAATGCGGTTCCCCCCCCTCTCCACCGGGCGTGCTAGTGTGTGCGCACCACGATGTAGATCGTGATCGTGAGTCCAATGCTCACCTTGATCACCGTGGAGAACAGCTTGCCCAGCAGGGCGCCCCACCCGGCCGGCATGCTCGTGTGCATCTGCCGCAGGTGGATGTATTCGAAGAGGACGGCGCCCACGGCGGCTCCCAGAAACGAGCCGATCACCGACCCGATCAGGGGCAGGATCGGCGTGCCCACGATCGCGCCGGCGATTCCGCCGACGAAAGCTCCCAGCATGCCCCACTTCGAAGCCCCATAACGCCGCGCCATCAGGCTGCTGAGGAGCGCCTCGATGATCTCGCCCAGGACGACGGCGGCGGCCATGATGACCAGGGCCCACAGGGAGATCAGCGAAAACTTTGTGACCAGGGCCACCATGATGGCCACACCCAGGATGATGAAGTTGCCGGACAGGCCCAGCGGAATGGCGATCAAGCCGCCGAGCAGGACGATGTCGAGCAGAATCACAGCGGCCACCCGGGCCAGAATGTCCCAAGGCATGCGGATCCTCCTGTGAAACGACTAGCGCTTGCGCGAGTTCGAATCCGGAGGATACGCTGTCCGGTCAGGCGATTCCAGCCGGGATCGAGATCCATGCAGCGAGCGACGCCCCCGGGGCGAGGAGGGAACATGCCAGCGCGATCGAAGAAGAGGTCGTCTCACGGACGGGCATCGGGCCGGGTTGATCGGCACCGTACCTGGAACGCATCGTTGGGCGGCATGCCGCGGGGCCTGGCCCGGGCCGCGGAGGTGGCCGTCGGAGACGTGCTGCGCGTCAAGAAGGCCGAACGGGTCGTGATCATCACCAACCCGATGGCCGATGTTCTCGCGATCTCCGGCGCGCTCGCGGATGCCGCCAGCGCGCGCGGAGCGGATGCCGCCGTGCTCGTCCAGCCGCACCGCACATCCCTGGACTTCGCCTCCGACAGCGTGATTCACGCGCTGCGCTCGGAACCCGAGGTGATCATCTCGATCAGCGGGGGCAAGCTCGGCAAGGATCGGTTTGGACTGGAGAAGCCCTATCGCTTCCGGGGGCACACGGGCCGTTGGACCCATATCTTCAACGCCCTCATGGAATCCGGCAAGTCGCGCAGCTTCTGGTCCCCGGCCGTTTCTCTCGACAGCTTCATCCGGACGGTGCCGGTCGACTACACCCGCATGCGCCGGGATGCCAGGAAACTGAAGACGGCGCTGGACAAGGCGATTCGCGCCCACGTGGCCGCGCCCGGCGGCACCGATGTCGAGCTCGGGCTGGCCGGGCGAGTGGCGTTGCCCGATGATGGCTCCTTCTGGAAACCCGGGAGCGGGGGCAATCTGCCGGCCGGCGAAACCTATGTGTCGCCGGCGTTGTATGACGCCGAGGGCCTGATCGTGTTCGACGGCTCCGTCTCGGTCGCGGATGGGGGGGATGCCTTCATCCCGCGCCGTCCGGTGACCGTCGAGATCGAACGCGGGCTGGTGGTCAGGGTCGCCGGCGGCGCCGGTGGCGAGCGCCTGGAGCATTCGCTGCAACTCGGCGAGGCCGCGGCGGAGGAGATGAAGGGGCGTCCGGGGTGGTCAGAGCGCCGCATTGCGACCTATAAGAAGAACGCGCGCCATCTCGGCGAGCTGGGGATCGGCCTGAATCCGAAGGCGCGGGTGACCGGCAACATGCTCGAGGATGAGAAGATCGCGGGCACCTGTCACTTCGCGATCGGGGCCAACTACGACCGGGATGCCGAGGCGTTCATTCATCTCGATTGCATCGTCCAGTCGCCGACCATACGCGTGCAATCGAAGAGCGGTGCCTGGCGCGAGATCATGCGCAAGGGCAAGATCGTCTAGCAGCGGCCGGCGGTGGGCTCGCCGGGTGCGGGGAGGATCCGTGCGCATCGTCAGTTGGAATGTGAACTCGGTCCGAGCCCGGTTGCCGCGGGTGATCGACTGGATCGATGCGTGGCGGCCGGACCTGCTCTGCCTGCAAGAGACGAAGGTCATGGATGAGAGCTTCCCGCGGGAGGAGTTCGAGTCACGCGGCTACCATCTCGAGCTCTTCGGCCAGAAGACCTACAACGGGGTGGCCCTCATCAGCCGTGTGGCCCCGGATGAGGTCATCCGGGGCCTGCCGGACGATCCGGCGGATGCCGACCGACGACTGATCGCCGGGCGTTTTGGAACGCTGTGGGTCATGGACGTGTATGTGCCCAACGGGACCGAGCTGGGAAGCGAGCGCTTCGCCTACAAGCTCACCTGGTTCCAACGGCTGCGGGCGATGCTGGAACAGCGTCACCGGCCTGACGACGAGATCATGATCTGTGGAGACTTCAATGTGGCCCCCGAAGACCGCGACGTCTACGACCCGGAAAAATGGAGGGGTCGGCTGCACTTTCATCCGGATGAACATGCGGCCCTGCAAGAGCTGATGGCCTGGGGCCTGCTGGATGCGCTGCGCACGAGAACGGCGCAGGGGGGTCTCTACAGCTGGTGGGATTACCGGTCGGGGGCTTTCCACCGGGGATGGGGCCTGCGAATCGATCTGGCCCTGGTGACGGCATCACTGGCCGCGCGCATCGAGCAGGTGCGTATCGATCGGGACGCCCGCAAGGGGCCGAAGCCATCGGATCATGCCCCCGTGGTCGTCGATCTGAAGAGCTGAGGAGGCGCGCATGGCCCGCTGGAAGAGCCTGGACATCGAGCGGATCGCGGAGACGGAGAACAAGACGGTCCTGTATCGACTGGCCGGCAGGCTATCGGGGACCAAGGAGTGCTACGAGCTGCTCGAGATGGTGCGCGACGATGTCCATGTCGGCCATTTTCGTGTGATTCTCAATCTGGCCGATGTGAACCGCGTGTCCAGTCCGGGCATTGGCATCCTGGCCGCCAGCTACACGTCGATCACCAACGCCGGGGGCACCCTCATGGTCGTGGCGGTTCCCAAGGCGGTTCGCCAGCTGCTCGAGATGGTGCGGCTGTGGAACCTGCTCGTGGAGTTCGAGACCGAGGCCGAAGCACTGGTCGCGGCCCGAACGGCGGCGGCCGATCCGACCGCCGGCCTCTAGCCCGCGATCCACTCCTGGAGGCGTTGCTCTAACCCGCGATCAATTCGCCGAGGCCTTGCTCTGGCCCGCGATCAACTCCCCCAAGCACCCTCTAGCCCTCGATTAGCTCGCCGAGGCGTTCCCTCACCTTGTCCAGGGCCACCCGCTCCTGCGCCAGCGTGTCCCGGTAGCGGATGGTGACCGTCTGATCCTGGGCGGTCTGGCCGTCGATCGTCACGCAAAACGGCGTGCCGGTCTCATCCTGTCGCGCGTACCTTCGCCCAATGCTGCCCCCGGCGTCGTACATCACATCGAATCTCTGGCGCAATTCGGCCGTCAGTTTCTCGGCCACTTCCGGCATGCCGTCTTTCTTGACCAGCGGGAAGATGGCGGCCTTGATCGGTGCGACGCGCGGATGAAACCCGAGAAAGACGCGCTTCTCGTCCTTGATCTCTTCCTCTCGATAGCCGTTGACCAGCAGCATCAGCAATGTGCGGTCGCACCCGGCCGAGGTCTCGATCACATAGGGCAGGTACCGCTCACGGGTGGCCTCATCGAAGTACTCGAGCTTCTTGCCCGCGAACTCCTGGTGCCGGGAGAGATCAAAGTCGCCGCGGTTGTGAATCCCCTCGAGCTCGTGCCAGGGATCCTGTCCGAATCCGAACCGGTACTCGACATCGAAGGCCGCCCGGGCGTAGTGCGCCAACTCATCGGGGCCATGCTCATGGAAGCGCAGCCGCTCGGGGTCGACCCCGATGTCCAGGTACCACTGCATCCGGGCCTCTTTCCAGATCTCGAACCACTCGGCATCGGTGCCCGGCTTGACGAAGAACTGCATCTCCATCTGTTCGAACTCGCGCGTGCGGAAGATGAAATTGCCGGGCGTGATCTCGTTGCGGAACGCCTTGCCGATCTGGGCAATCCCAAAGGGAATCTTCATGCGGGCCGAGACCCGCACGTTGTCGAAGTTGACGTAGATTCCCTGGGCGGTCTCAGGCCGGAGATAGACGACGGCGGTGTCGTCTTCGACCGGACCCATGAAGGTCTTGAACATCAGGTTGAACATGCGCGGTTCGGTGAACTGCCCGCGCACCCCGCAGCGCGGGCAGGCGGTGTTCGTATCCTTGAAGTCGAAGTCGACGTCATCGGCGCGGAAGCGCGCTTTGCAATTCTTGCAGTCGAACATGGGATCGGCGAACTCCGACACGTGACCGGAGGCCTCCCAAACCCGGGGGTGCATGATGATGGCGGCATCGAGCGGAACAACGTCATCACGCAGGCGGGTCATGGCCCGGAACCACTCGGCCTTGATGTTGTTCTTCAAGCGTGTGCCAAGCGGTCCGTAATCCCAGCAGGCATTGATGCCGCCGTAGATGTCCGAACTGGGAAAGACGAATCCCCGCCGCTTGCAGAGAGCCGTCAACTTGTCCATGATGTTTTCCGCTTTTGCCATCGTCTCCCTCATGTCCTGCGTTCCGCAAACCTTGGCCATCCGACAGTCGAGCGTGTACGCTACACTCTGCTTTATCGACCGATCAAGACGCTTTTGGAGTCAGGAGGCGAAGGATGCTTCCGTTTGTGCAGAATCTGGCCCGGGAGGCGGGGGAACGGCTGATGGACGCCTATGGGCGGTTGGCGGCCGGGCAGATCCAACAGAAGGGGCGGCGGGACCTGGTGACCGCCGCCGATCGTGAGACCGAGGCCTTCCTGGCCGAGGCGCTCGCGCAGGCCTTTCCCGAGGACGCGATTCTGGGAGAGGAATCCGTGCGCCGCCCGGGCGGCAGCGGGCATGTGTGGATCATCGATCCGCTGGACGGAACGACCAACTTCGTTCACCAGCACCCGTTTTTCGCCGTGAGCCTGGCCCGGGCCAGTGGATATGACGGACCGCCCGGCGCGGCCGAGGAGGTCGACGAGCACGAGACCGGCTTCTTCCGCCGCGGCGGGAAGCCGTGCGTGGATGTGGGGGTGATCTATGCGCCGGCCCTGGGGGAGATGTTCGTGGCCGAGCGCGGGGAAGGCGCCAGCCTCAACGGCCGACGGCTGCAGGTGTCCCCACAGACCGACCTCGGCCGCTCGCTGGTGGCCACCGGTTTTGCCTACCGGCGCAACGAGCTGCGGGTCACCAATCTCGAGAACTTCAGCCGGCTGGCGCTCGAGGTGCGGGGTATCCGGCGCTGCGGGGCCGCCGCGCTCGATCTGGCCTATGTCGCGGCGGGACGATACGAGGCGTTTTGGGAGCTGTATCTGAAGCCCTGGGATGTGGCCGCCGGGATGCTGTTGGTGAGCGAGGCCGGTGGACGGGTGACCGCCATTGTGGAGGGGCACGATCCGCTCGAGGGGGTGGAGGTGCTGGCGAGCAACGGGATCGTACATGAAGAGGTCAGGCGACGACTGATGCCGCCCGACCCGGCGTGGGTGACGATCGAGCGCGAACGGCTGTTCGGCCGCGACTAGGCCGCCCGACCCGGCGTGGGTGACGACCGAGCGCGAACGGCTGTTCGGCCGCGACTAGGCTGGCCGGACCGGTCGTCACGAAACTGGCCGCGCGCAGCGGCAGCCCAGATCGGACGCCTGGGCCCCGCGCAGCGCTCCTTAGAAGATGGTCGCCAGCGCCCCCATGCCCAGAACGGCCAGCCCGCCCACCAGGGCCAGGATGCCGACCAGGGTTGCCGGGAGCAGCAACAAGAAGAGCGCTCCCGTCAAGAAGAGCCCCCCCACGATGAAGATCAGCTTGATCGGCAGGAGCAGCAAACTGGCCACGAACCAGGTGATCTTCAGTGCGACGCCGATCAGAAACAGGACCAGCCCGCCGACGATCAGCAATCCCAGGAGTTCAAACATCGCCCACCTCCGGCACAAGGCCACAGACGCATTCTACGTTGATCACAGTTTAATCCTACGGGAAGGAGCCGGGCAAGTTCCATCCGGTGCGGGCGTGTGTGTGGACGGGGTGTTGGGCATGCAAGGGAGGGCTCCCTTTGGAGCCCTCCCTCGGAGGAGCTTCCGGCGGCCGGTGGGCCCTCGGGGCAAAGGGCATGGTGAGGAGGCAGGAAACCCACCGTGAGGGACGACGAGCGCCCTCGTGCCGCCGGAAAACTGTCAAGAAGCAGCGCTCAAGCTAGTTGCGGTATCCTCCTCCACTGGGGTACTGCGATTCTCCGCGCAGCCTCCTGCCCAAGGCTGTCTGCGAGGTTGGGCTCCCATCGCTCCTGCGTTCACGGCCGCAGCGAGCACACCTACTCACGGTTCGCATCGAGCATGCGTGGTCACGGTTCGCATTGAGCACGCGTGGTCACGGTTCGCATCGAACATGCGTAGTCACGGTCTGCATCGAACACGCTTGGTCACGGTCCACGTCGAGCACGCTTGGTCACGGTCTACATCGAGCACGCCTGGTCGTTGTCATGGCGGATTCAACTCCGCTCATTGGCGCACAATGGGTTGCCCTGGGTCGGGTGCGTGGTCGAGATCCGCACCCTTGTCGGAACCCGTTCCCCTCGGGACCGGGGGTTGGTTGACGATGGGGTCCTCGGGCTGGGTCGCGGAATCCGAGCTGCAGCCCAGGTGGCATGCGCCCAGCCCCAGTACATAGATCAGCGAGATCATCCCAAGCAGGAATCGCTTCGAGTGGTGTGCCATACTCGTCGCACTCCCTTCTGCTTGTGCTCTGCCGGGGCGACGGTGTACAAACCGTCGCCCTGGCAGGCCGTTGCGGAGGAAACTGTTCGAATCGATGTTCAAGAATGGCATCCTGTGCCCCGGTCGTCGGCCACCTATGCACCGACCGTTCCACGAGGCGCCGATGCTTCGATATTGGATCGTAACTTCTTGTCTGATTGTGAGATGGCCTTCTCGCTGATCATGCGACCGTGGTCGCCGGTGGGGCAACGAGAGGCGATGGCATTGCATTCCGGCGCCGCGGGATTGCAATAGGCCCTGCAATGGCACCGAATCTGCTCCCATTTCGCTGGGCCCGGTTGGTCTCCCATGACCCCTGGACAGATACCAGCCCAAGGCCTGTGCGCTCCAAGACCCCACTCCCGAAGGCCTTCCGGCTGCCGCCATGGCCGCCGCCGGAGAGGTCTGGCTCGGCATGTCCATGCGTGATCCAGGCGGTTGACACAATCCGAACCCGTCACTGTCACACGGGACAGTGTGTTGACAGTGCAGGGTGCAGAGGGAACCGAGGAGGGCAGTATGGATGTTCGCGAGTGCGTCCGGCAGGCGACGAGTATGAGGGAACGGGTCGAGCAGTATCTGGCCATGGGGCAGGAGGGTTCGGCCCGCGAGTTGATTTCCGAGTTCGCGCTCCGGCTGGTTCCCGGGCTGACCCATGGTCAGAGCGAGCTCAAAGCCTGGCTCGGATTGCTGACGCGCATGATCGCGCCGGCGGCGGCCATTCGCGATGTCGCCGGCGGCCAGGCCTGGCTCTGGCCAGAGCTGGCTGGATGCGGCCGGAGACCTGGAGAGCGATCGGACGAGAGTGAAGCGCGCTCGGATGCGCCGCGGCGGGCAGGGTCGGGGTTCATGACCCAGGATCCGCGGATGTGCCGTTTGCTTGCCCGCGTCCGTCAGATGGCCCCCACCGATCTGCCCATCCTGATCGAAGGGGAGAGCGGTACGGGTAAGGAACTGCTCGCCCAGGCCGTGCACGACTGGAGCGGACGGCACGCGAAGGCCTCGGTGGCCATCAACTGCGGGGCCATGCCGGCGCAGTTGCAGGAGAGCGAGCTGTTCGGGCACGCCCGGGGTGCCTATACCGGCGCCACCATGGAGAAGCCGGGCCTCTTCGAGGCTGCCCACGAGGGCACGCTCTTTCTCGATGAGGTCGGCGAAATGGATCCGCGGGCGCAGGTGAAGCTGTTGCGTGTGCTGGAGAGCGGTGAGTTGCGCCGCCTGGGAGAGGTTCGCTCCCGGCAGGTCAATGTGCGCATTGTGGCCGCCACCAACGCCGATCTCAACGGAGCCGTCATCGCCGGCCGGTTTCGCAAGGATCTGCTCTACCGGCTGGGCGCCATCCGCCTGCGCCTGACGCCGCTGCGGCAACGCCGCGGCGACATACTGCCCCTGGCCGAGTACTTCCTGCATCGCTGCCTGCCGTTGGCGCCCCGTTTGGCCCCTTCCGCGCGCCAGGCATTGGTCCGCTACGACTGGCCGGGCAATGTGCGTGAGCTTCGTTTCACGATGATGCGGGCGGTGGCCATGTGGGAAGGGGACAAGACGACCGAGATCGGCGAGGATGTCCTCTTCCCGGAAGACCTGTGTGCGCACATAGGGGAGTGAAGAGCCGGCCCGTGGGCGCTGCGCGGCGATGAGGCAGGCGGCGGGCGTCCGGCACAGAGAACCGCGCCAGCCGGAGCCGGGCGTCCGGCACAGAGAACCGCGCCAGCCGGAGCCGGCGCGGCCTCATGAGAGTTCCCCATCTTTTGAGGACGGGGGTGTTCCGATGATGGTGTACACGCGGGGGAAGGCAAGGTTCCCCGGGCCATCATCGCCGCGGAGGGTTGTCCGTGGACGGTGTCTCAACGGTGTCTCAACGGTGTCTCAACGATGTCTCAACGGTGTTTCAACCGTGTTTCAACGGTGTTTCAACCGTGGCCCAACGGTGTCTCAGATGATCTCGCCGGCTGGAATGCCAGCCTTCTGAGACAGCCAGGATACCACCAGGGCTTCCTCCTCGTGCCAGGGGGCCGCGTCTCCCTGCAGCAGATCCAGGTCGATGCGGAACCCCGCCGCGATCAGTTCCTCGGCCCGGCGGCGGGCCTCTCCGCTGCGCACGGAGCGGCTGCGGCGGCCATGAATCCACAGCATGGGAATGCGTTGAGCCGGCGGCGCGACTTCCAGGACCAGGTCGGGATACACGTCGCCGCCGATGGCGATGGCCCCGGCGATGGAGGCGGTCCGGCTGACGGCATACAGCGCCGCGAAAAGAGAGGCCCCCTCGGCCCCCAGAATGTAGATCGATCGGCGATCGACCGGAAGCTCCTCGAGCAGGGTATCCATGACCCTATCGATGTACTCGCTTGCCGAGTGCAGGCTTTCGTGGAAGGCAGGGTTGTTGCCCGTGTAGTGCAGCCAGGAGTAGCCGACCGTCCGGGCGCCCCCCAGGTCCACGAGATGCGGGTAGAGCCCGCGCGGAAAGACGATGTGGGCCTGAAGCGCGGTGAATCCGCGCGCCTTCTGGGCGAATTGGAATTCACTCAGCCGAGGTGGGTGCAGGCACAGAAGCAGCGGGGCCGCCCCCTCCTGGGTCGATCGAATGGTCAGCGTTTCGGGTTCCAGCCTCAGCGTGGTCTTGAAGCGGCCGACGCGCTCCGGTTCCAAACCCAAGCGCAGCGCATCTACGACCGTCGAGCTATGCTCTGCCGGGTTCATTGCGACCTCCTGTACCGTTAAAATAGCACGATCCTTGTGCTCGCCGGGGAATCCGCGATCGATCTAAAGGAAGGCCGGATCGCGGTACACGCCAAACAGTTCGCGAAAGACGTCGCTGATCTCCCCGAGGGTGATGCCCGCCTGGACGGCTCTCACGATGGGAGGCATCAGGTTGTCGGTGCCGGCCGCCGCCTGGGCAACCGCGTCGAGCGCCTCCCGCGCCCGCGCGGCGTCGCGTGACGCGCGCACCTGCCGGATGCGATCGACCTGTCGCTGTTCAACCTCCAAGTCGATCTTCAACGTCGGGATCGGATCATCCGAGTCATCCTCGATGTACTTGTTCACGCCGACGATCACCCGATCGCCGCTCTCGACTTGCTTCTGGAACTCGTAGGCCGATCGGGCGATTTCCTTCTGTGGATAGCCCTGATTGATGGCCGCCACGATGCCACCGAGGTCGTCGATGTGCTGGATGTATCTCCAGGCGGCTTCCTCCACCTGATCGGTCAGCTTCTCGATGAAATACGCTCCCCCCAGTGGATCGACCACATTCGGGATGTTGGTTTCGTCGGCAATGATCTGCTGAGTGCGCAAGGCGATTTTGGCCGCTTCCTGGGTTGGCAGCGCGTAGGTCTCATCGAGCGAATTGGTGTGCAGGGATTGCGTGCCGCCCAGAACGGCCGCCAGAGCCTGCAGCGCGACGCGCACCACATTGTTGTACGGTTGTTGAGCCGTGAGCGAGACGCCGGCGGTCTGCGCGTGCGTCCGCAGCAGCCAGGAGCGGGGATTCTTCGCGCCGAATCGTTCCCGCATGACCTTGGCCCAGATCCGGCGGGCCGCACGGAACTTGGCGATCTCCTCGAAGAAGTCGTTGTGCACATCGAAGAAGAAAGAAAGCCGCGGAGCGAATCGCTCCGGGTCGAGGCCCGCCTCGATTCCGGCCTGAACGTACCCGATGCCGTCGGCCAGCGTGAAGGCCAGCTCCTGCACGGCGGTGGCGCCAGCCTCGCGGATGTGATAGCCCGAGATCGAGATCGTGTTCCACAACGGCATCTGCTCGGTGCAGTAGACCAGCATGTCCCGAATGATGCGCATCGACGGTTCCGGCGGGCAGATCCACTCCTTCTGCGCGATGAACTCCTTGAGGATGTCGTTTTGCAGGGTGCCTCGCAGCTGCTGGGTGGGCACGCCCTGACGTTCCGCGACCGAAACATAGAAGGCCAGCGCCAGGATGGCGGTGGCGTTGATGGTCATGGAGGTGCTCACCTTGTCGAGCGGGATGCGGTCGAACAGAATCGCCATGTCTTCCAGGGTCGGGACCGAAACACCCTCACGGCCCACCTCCCCGGCGCTCAGGCTATGATCGGGGTCGTAGCCCATCAGGGTCGGCATGTCGAAGGCTGTCGAGAGGCCCGTCTGGCCGTGATTGAGAAGGTAGTGGAAGCGCGCGTTGGTATCTTCCGGCGTTCCGAAACCCGCGAACATGCGCATCGTCCAGCGGCGCCCGCGGTACATATCCTTGTGCACACCGCGCGTGAAGGGGTACTCGGCGGGGAGGTTGTCATCACCGGTTCCCGGATCCTTCCACAGCGGATTCTGGCGGGCTTCGCGGGTGTAGATCTCCTCCAGCGGCAGGCCCGAGTAGGATTCGAACGTCATCTCCTCGAGCGGCTTGGCGGTTTCCCGCGTCTTGCTCGTATTCGAGCGATGGCCGCATCCGCTGCGGGTGCTGACAGAGCCGGCTGCTTGCGTTGTTGCGGATGTCCGATCCACGGGTGTGGATTCTGGCATACTCTGTTCCTCCAAAGCCGGCGTGGCCGGCGTCATACTTCACGGCTGCAGCCGGTTTGATCCAAGCGGGGGCCGTTCGATGTGCCCAGGCCCTACGATGGGGTGCAGGTAGGGATTCCCCGCAAGGTCGAGCCGAGCACCCAAGAATAGGAACCTGCTACCGGCACCTTAGCAAAGGCCTTGGACACTGGCAAGGGCGGCAAGCGGCGCGGCGAGCCCACGGGCGCTCGCCGCCGGATGCAAGATCAGTGCGCACAGCGTTCGGAGGGCCGCTAGCTGCCCCTGATGTCGCCGAGGAACTCGCCTTCCAGCGCAGCCACGGCCTCCTCGGTCTTGTCCTGGGGAATCAAGCAGGTTACCGAGGATAGTGAAGTCGAAATGATCTCGATATTGACGCCCCGGGCGGACAATGTCTTGAACATGCGGCCGGCCACACCGGGCACTTTGGATAGATTGGAACCGACGACCGAAACCAGTGCGACAGCATTGTCGGCGACGACATTCAAGCCCATGACCTCTCGATTGATCGTCTCGAGCGCCTGGACGACCTGCTTCTGCTGGGCGGCGTCCACCGCCAAACAGATGTCCGCCGTTCCCCCGGTGCCGCCTGTGGACACGACCAGTTCGATGTTGAATCCTTGGGCACCGAGGGTGCCGAAGATCTCCGCGGCTATGCCGGGCCGGTCGGGCACTCCTTGGAGCACGACCTTGCTGACGTCCTTGTTGGCAACCACGCGAAGAGACTCCATCGCTGACCTCCTCCTTCGGAACCCTGGACGGGCAGTCTGTCGAACCCGGCGACGGTCTGATCCGGCGAACACACGCGCCACTACAAGGGGATCAGTCCCTGCCCTCAAGCTAAGAGAATCCAGGCCGTTGGGCAATCGGAAAGGTTGGGGGCATCTCGGCGACCCGTGGTCCGGGCGGTGGCGCGGGCTCTCGGCCCCCATGGTCCGGGCGGTGGCGCGGGCTCACGGCCCCCCAGCCAGGGAACGGGGAGCCACTGTTCGGAGTCCCGAGGGCAAAATTGGACCTGATTGGAACGTGCCAATGCTCGCATTATGTCCGGTGGGAGCACATTGGACCTTGATTTTAGATCCAATGTGTCCTAAATGGTCTATTGAGAGACGGTCGCGCGGGAGGTCGCATTCGGATCATGGTCGACAATGTTGCACAAGACCACTGGCGGGCGCTGCTCCCGCTAGAACGGGATCGCGTCGAGCCGCTCTACCAGCAGTTGGCCGGGCGACTCCGGGCCGCGATCCGCGACGGCGCCATCACGCCGGGCGAGAAGCTCCCACCGACTCGGCAGATGGCCGGGCTGCTGGGGATTCACCGCAACACCGTCGTCGCGGCCTACCGGCACCTGGAGCGAAGGGGGCTGCTCAGCTCGACCGTCGGGGCGGGAACATTCGTCCTGGACCGTGGCACCGATGCCAGGCCCTCGGTCGTGGAGGACCGGCCGCGCCGAACCGTGGGCGATCCGTTCGCGTGGCGCACCCTCTTGCGCAATCCCTCGCGCTTTGAACTCGATGCCCACGATACGCTCTCCTCGTCCGGATTGGACGTGGCGGGGGATCCGATTCTGCTGACCGGCGCGGTGCCCGATTGCCGGGCGTTTCCCATGGAGGCGTTTCGCGCCTGCGCGACCGAAGTCTTGACGCAGGCGGATCCTGCCATGCTCGAGTACGGCCCCCCCGAGGGCGATCCCTCCCTGCGGGCCTGGCTGGGCGGCTGGCTGGCCGAGAGCGGCGTGCCCGAGCTGGATCCTGCGAGGATCTTCATCACCAGCGGATCGCAACAGGGCATCGACCTGCTCTCGAAGCTGCTCTTGTCTGCGCGCGACCGTGTGGCCGTGGAGGAACCCACCTATTCGGGAGCGCATCTCACGCTGCGCTACGCGGGCGTGCGCCGGGTGGGGATTCCGCTGGATGCCGAGGGCCTCTCGACGGCCGCATTGGAGGAAGCCTGTGAGCACGACCGGGTGCGGCTGCTCTACACGATGCCCTGCTTTCAGAATCCTACCGGCATCAGCCTGAGCGCGGCCCGCCGCCGGGAGCTATTGGCCCTGTCGCGCCGCTGCGGTCTGCCGATCGTCGAGGATCACTACGACACCGCCTTGTACTACGGGCAGGAACGCCCCCGGCCGCTGCTGGCGGATGAGCCCAGCGAGCGGGTCATCCTTCTGGGCACCTTCTCGAAGATCCTGTTTCCCGGTTTGAGGCTTGGCTGGATGGTCGTGCCCGAGCCGCTGCGCGATGTCATGCGAAGCCTGCGCTGGGCGTCCGACCTTTCGTCCGGTACGTTGACGCAGCGCATCATGGACCGCTTCTGCCGGTCCGGGGAACTCGATCTGCACCTGCAGCGGCTGCGCGGCCTGTACCGGGAACGGCTGCAAGCGATGTTGGGAGCGCTGGACAGGGAATTCCCCGATCCGGTGCGCTGGACCCGGCCGGAGGGCGGCATGACCTTGTGGGTGGACCTCCCCCCCGGGATGGATGCCGGGGAGCTGTTGAGAGAGTCGGCCACCCGAGGCGTTCTCTTCGCGCCCGGCCCGGCCTTCTTCCCCAACGGAGGAGGGCAGGCCGGACTGCGGCTGACCTTCAATCGTGAGACGCCCGAGCGCATCCGCAAGGGCGTTCGGATTCTGGGAGAGCTGATCCGCAAGCGGATGGCTTCTCTCGATACGGTACGCAAACCCCGAGACGGGGCGGTGCCATTGCCTTAGGGGCCAAATGCACCGGCCGCGCAGCCGGCGCAGATCGCAAGGAGGTTCGTCATGGATATCGGATCACTACGGGTCAAGACCGGTCTGGCCGAGATGCTCAAGGGCGGTGTCATCATGGATGTCACCAACGCCGAGCAGGCCAAGATCGCCCAGGATGCAGGCGCCGTGGCCGTCATGGCCCTCGAGCGGGTTCCGGCCGACATTCGCCGTGACGGCGGTGTCGCCCGGATGGCCGATCCGACCAAGATCAAAGAGATCATGGGAACGGTCACGATTCCCGTGATGGCCAAGGCCCGCATCGGGCATTTCGCGGAAGCGCAGATTCTCGAGGCGCTGGGTGTGGACTTCGTCGATGAGAGCGAGGTGCTCACACCCGCTGACGAGCACCACCACATCGACAAGTTCGCCTTCAAGGTTCCCTTCGTGTGCGGCTGTCGCAACCTGGGCGAGGCCCTGCGGCGGATCGGCGAAGGCGCCGCGATGATTCGTACGAAGGGTGAGGCCGGATCCGGAGACATCGTCGAGGCGGTCCGCCATATGCGGGCCGTGACCGACGGGATTCGCGAACTCACGCAACTGCGGGCCGAGCAGCTGATGAGCAAGGCGAAGGATCTCGGCGCTCCCTACGAACTCGTGCGCTGGGTGGCCGAGAACGGCAAGCTCCCCGTTCCGAACTTCTCCGCCGGTGGCATCGCGACGCCGGCGGACGCCTCGCTGATGATGCAGCTCGGCGCCCAGTCGGTGTTCGTGGGCAGCGGCATCTTCAAGTCCAGCAACCCCGCGCCGCGCGCGGAGGCCATCGTCAAGGCCGTGACCTATTACCAGGACTTCGACATGCTGGCGAAGCTGTCGGAGGGACTCGGGGATGCGATGGCCGGCATCGATGTGGCCAAGCTGCCGAAGGAAGAGCTGCTGCAGACGCGCGGATGGTAGTGCGCCCGCGGCCACTGGCGCAGGGGCGTGAAGCGGCGTGGAGATCGCCGGAGCGGTCGGCATGCCGTTGGGCGTGCCGTAGGGCGTGCCGTAGGGCGTGCCGCTCGGCTGCGAGGATGGCCGCTGGCCTGAAGAGGGAGTGAGGCAGCATGGACCGGGTTCCACGGATCGGTGTTCTGGCACTGCAGGGGGACTTCGCGGCGCATGGAACGGCTTTCGCGCGGTTCGGATGCGAGAGCGCCGAGGTGCGCAAGACATCCGAGCTCAAAGAGGTCGACGGGCTCGTTCTGCCCGGGGGGGAGACGACGACCCTCATCAAGCTCCTGCGCGAGACCGGGCTCTGGGAGGGCTTGCTCCGCCATGCCGCCGGGGGCAAGCCGATCTTCGGCACCTGTGCCGGCCTGATCCTGCTGGCCAAGGAGGTGGTCGATCCCCCGCAGCCTTCCCTGGGGCTGCTCGATGTGACCGTGCAGCGCAATGCCTACGGCCGTCAGGTCGACTCGTTCGAGACCCGGGGCGCGCTGCGGCTGCCCGTCGACCTGGTCGCCTTTCTCCCTGGTACGCCGGAGGGCAGCGCGGCGCTGAGCATTGCCGCGCAGGCGGGGGTGAGCCAGGCGTCGCAGGCAGGAGCGAACCAGGGTGCGCAGGCGGGGGTGAGCCAGGCGTCGCAGGCCGGGCCGGCGATCGAATCCGCGGATGGGGGCGCTGAGGTGGTCTCGGAGTTCGTCTTCATCCGGGCGCCCAAGATCCTGCGGTCCGGGGGCGGGGTCGAGATTCTGGCGCGGCATGCCGGGGATCCGATCCTGGTGAGGCAGAAGCATCTGCTGGGCGCCAGCTTCCACCCGGAGTTGGCGAGCGAAGGGGCGGTCGAGCGGATCTTCTTGGCCATGGTGGCCCAGGCGCGGGCGCTCTTGGGAGGCCAGGGGGCGATGACGGCCCCGGCACGTGCGGTTCCGGAAGGTCTTCAGGCGAAGACCGTCCAGGCACGGGCCATTGCCGCGGAAGGCAGTTGGCGGGGATGAAGATCCCGGTCGCTGAACTGCGGCGACGGGCGGCGCAGCTCCACGAGCGCCTGGCGTGCTGCGATCTCTGCCCGCGGCGTTGTGGCGTGGATCGCCTGACCGGAGAGCGTGGGTTCTGCGGGGTGGCCGAGCCGGTCCTCCTGTCGGCGGCCGTGGCGCATTTCGGAGAAGAGCCTCCGATCAGCGGTACCCGCGGCGCGGGCAACCTCTTCCTGGGGGGCTGCAACCTGCGCTGCGTCTACTGCCAGAACCATCAGATCAGTTCTCTGACCATTGAGATCCCAGCGGTTTCGCCGTCCGACGTTTCCGACGGCATGCTCCTGCTTCGGGATCAGGGTGTGCACAACATCGGATGGGTGACGCCCACGCACATGATCCCGCAGTTGATGGAGGCCTGGGCCATCGCTTGGGACCGTGGCCTGCGCCTGCCGCTCGTGTACAACAGCGGCGGCTATGAAGATGAACAGATCCTGCGCTGCCTCGACGGCGTTGTCGATGTCTATCTTCCCGACCTGAAGTATGCCGATGAGGAAAGCGCCGCAGCGCTATCGGCGGCCCCCGATTACTGGCCGGTTGCCCAGAGCGCACTCGCTGAAATGCTGCGCCAATGCGGCTCCCTGCAACTCGACGGGGCCGGCCTGGCGAGGCGGGGCGTGATTGTGAGGCACATGGTCCTGCCGAATGAACTGGCCGGGTCCGAGAAGATCCTGCGCCACCTGGCAAGCTGTCATCCCCGGCCGGTCCTCTCGCTCCTGGCTCAGTTTCATCCGGAGGAGAGCTGCGCTCATCCGCTGTTGCAAAGAGGCGTCTCCGCCGGCGAGTACAACCGTGTTCGGCGCTGGGCCGACGCCATTGGGCCCTTCGAGGGATGGGTGCAGGATCTGCAGTCGCGATCGCACTACCGGCCCGACTTCACACGGGCGCGGCCCTTTGGGGCGGACTGAGCGGCGCGGCTCGGGCGCGGGCTAGCGCAGCGCGACACCCAGGTAATACGGCCACAGGATCAGCGCCAGAAGTGATTGTCCGAAGGCCAAGTCAGCGTAGGCCATGGTGAAGAGCCATCCCATGAACCAGACCGAACCGGGGATGCCGAACCCACTGGCCTGCTTCGTTCCGCGCGGCATACGATCCCCCATGACGAAACCCCCTCCCGTCCAGATCAACGACCGTCGTGCCCTGAAGGATAGACAGGAATCCGTGCCGAATTCAAGGATCCGATCCTCGCCCCAATCGGGATGATCACGTGGGATGCGCTGGAGGAGGCCGGGCGTCCCTGGGGAACAGGGGCCCGGCCGGCCGTGTCATTTCAACAAGCCTGCGTGGACCCCGCGCGGCCGGCGCGGCGCGCCTTTCGATGTGTCGAGGTGTGCCGCAGCGCCCCAGGCTGCTCGAGCTGGAACGGCACTCCAGATCTAAAAGCGGATTCCGGCCAACAGGTAGAGACCGCGCGTTAGCACCTCGCCGCCTTCCGAGGTGTTGTTGATGTCCATCAAGCCCAGAGCGTAGCGACTCTCGAGGAAGAAGCCCGCGCCGTCGGACGGAGCGGTCTGGAACCCGAGGCCGAAGCTGATGCCGAAATCAAGGTCTTTGAAGCTCTCAGAGTTATCGAGACTGTCCTCTTGCTCTCCGAGCGACGCTGTTTGCTCGGCCTTCAGAAGATAGCCCGCCTCGGGACCGCCCAGGAAGTAGATGCCGGCGCCGCCCCTACCGGGCGAGAAGCGCAGCAGGGGACTGACGATCAGGTAGTCCAGCCGGGTTTCGATCTCGAAAGTCTGCCCATTTTCCATCCCACTCACGAACTCGTGCTTGCAGCCCTTGCGCATGAACAGGATGTCGAGGTCGATCCCAATGCTCTCCTGAATGGGAGTGCTAAGGGTTAGACCGCCCCCGAAGCCGAGCAGATAATCCGAGTCGCCCGACTCCTCGCTGTCCCACGACAAGTTGGAGTAGTCGAGGCCGCCCTTCAATCCGAAGACGACGGATCCGGCTATTGCGGGCCCGGCCAGGCCCATCACCATTCCCAATACCAGCAGACCGCTCAAAGCGAAGATCTTCATTACACCAGTCCTCCCGTCCGTGCCCCGGGGTGGCTCCCGCGCATGACTCGTTCCGAAGGTGCAGAAGGGGTCCACGGTGCCCCATGAGGCGTTCAGAGGAACTGTCGGCAGGCCGCGCGCCTTTCCCGCGCGTTTGCTGAGTGGGAGCCGGCCTGTGCGTGTTGGTGGTGCAGTAGAACGACTGACGAAGACCTTCAAGCCTCCTCCGGACCCTCCCGGGGGAGGCTTGGCTCTGGGGGCGCGGTTGGCTGTTGCGTGTGTCCCCGAGCCTGGATCGTGCGATCAAGTCTTCCGTCGCCGCCCGAAGTTGCCTTGTCTCGCACCGGGGTAGGCAGGCTCGACGAACTGAGCCGGGATGAGAAGCGGGTCGTAGAAGCAACGCTTCCTACGGTCGGAGAGAGACGCTTCCGGCCCTGTGACCGGCCGGTCTACTCCTGGATGTCAAGGGTGACTGGATCCCGGAGGGGCAGGATCGTCACCCGGCCGAAGTCCGAGAAGCGTTTCCCTGCCCGACATCTTCAAGGGGGGGCATAGCCTGACCGTCGGTATCGAAATGGATGAGCCGGGGTATTGGCCAGAGGTCAGCACACGCGAGATCGAAGTTGTGCCTTCCCAGGTGGACGGGGATTTCTTTGTCTACCTCTGGGGGAACTACCCCGATGGAAGAGGCTGGTTTGTGACAGCCGACAGCAATGGTCCTCCGGGACTTCCGCGTACGAAGATTGCTTCAGGCTTGGGCTACCCGGAAGGGTGGCAGGATGTCGGAATCGTCTGGGGCGAGACCGCTGCCATGGGCGTGGGGGTCTATCTCGACACCGACCCGTCTCCGATCGAATCCCCAACCTGGGGGAGAATCCGAGGGCTCTTTCGCTGATCGAGTGTCCTCCCCGCCCGAAGGCGGGGAGGACGCGGGGCGACCCAGGTGTCTTTGGGTCCATCTCCGTGCTCGCGGCGGGCTACTGCACCTGGAAGCGATAGTCCCAGCCGTGGCCGCCGTCATAGGCGGTCATTTAATGGGCGATCATGTCCCCGCCCGCGTTGTAGCCGTAGAGGCTGAACTCGTAAGGGATCCTGCTGTTGGCGGGAAGCGTGGCGTCGTAGCTCTGGCCGCGCACGGTCTCGTTCTTGACGACTGCACGAAACCGTAGGGATCGTCGCTGTACTCCTCGATCTGGACAACGCAGTGATCCACGCCCGTCACGTCTTCCCACTCGAACGCCACCGGCGAGGCGTGGCGCAGTTAGTTGGCGTAGATCGCCAGGACGTCGTTGTCCCACGGCGAGGTCATGTGGATGATCTTGTAGACGCTCAAGGGGTAGTTCAACTCGGTGGCCGAGGAGAGCGTGTCGATCCCCACCCTCGTCCAGTCGCGGTAGTTGCCCGGAAGCGTCTCGACCGTGCCGTTGACCAGGATGGAGGTGGAGATGCCGACTGCGTTGTCAGGCAGATGCGAGATCTCGTGATAGCCCGTCGTGGAAGTGTGGTTCACGACGGCGCTGCCCACCAACGCGCCGGTCGCCTCATCCCGAATCCAGAACGAGACGGCTTGATTCGTCACCGTGGAGACGTTGGCCCCGTTGAATTGCACGTACCCGGCGAGCTGAACCTATCCGCCTGGCTGCGGATCGTCCCCGTCGCCGGTGGGACTCGTGCCGTTGTCGGAACTGCTGCAGGCCAGGGCGAAGACCGCCAGGAGCAGGACGGCTCCCTGGCCGGCCCACGTCGCGAACCCACGACGAACGAACTCATTGCGATAGAGCATGGGTCACCTCACCATCCGGAGTCTTCGTAGACATGATTGTCCCTACCTGAAGGCTCGGAACGAAGAGGTCGAGGGTAGAGGAGGATCCGCTCAAGGACGATCGTGGTCCGCGCGAATGGCTGAGGTCGGTCTGGAGATGACCGGCCACGGGACCGGCACGGTGGTTTCGCCATCTTAGGCTGGTGGACAGCCGTCAGCGCCGGCGGCATCATCTGCGGCGCGCCGGATTGGCTGCCACCATCCCAGTGGACTGCGTGTTCGCCGGCTGGCTGCAGTCCTGAGAGCAGCGTGCAAACTGCGGGGCTTCTGACCCTTGCCCCGGTGGGCAGCAGATCTCGTCTCAATGTTCTTCGTCGTCGAGCACCTGTTCCAGAACAGCGATCAGCAAGGGTAGATCTTCAATTGCCGTACGCCAGACGACTTCTTCATCGATTCCAAGGTAGTCATGGACCACACGGTGTCGCATTCCTATGATCTCGGCCCACGGAATCTGTGGGTGAGCAGCACGCCCTGAATCGCTCACCCTATTTGCGGCCTCGCCTATGATCTGAAGCAAGTGCCGCAGGGCTAGCCTGAGCACTTCGTTGCTCTCAAAACCCGCCTGTGTTGTCTCCCCCACCAGGGATCGGGACTTGTACGCCATATCGAGCATATGGCTCAGATAGACTCGATCGTCACGCTGCATACTGAGTCTCAGCCTGTGCGAGGATACGATCCTTGAGGCGAGGATTCAGGGAGCGAAATGTCAGCAGATCTACCTTCCGGTTTCCGAACAGCTCAGCGATCTCCTGTTCGATGCGGTGGAGCCCAAAGAACCCTGGAACGTTCTCCGGTTCGAATTCGACGAGCACATCGACATCGCTGTCAGGACCAAAATCATCCCGAAGGATCGAGCCGAAGAGCGCGAACCGCCGGATACCGTGTCTCTTGCAGAGTTCCGCGATACCTTCTCTATCAATGGCGACTCGAGCCACCACACTCCTCCCACCGCCGCCGCGCGGCGACTACGGCACACCGAAGTTGTCTGCAGTCCGGGTCTGATCCCAGAAACATGCGCGTCTGTTTCCACCGACTCCTTCTCTGGCGAGACAATGCCGAATATTGCCCGGCTAGCCCTGAAGAGTCAAGCCGGGGTAGGGTCAAGCTGGTGCCGCAGTCCGCACGAAGTCCGCAACTCTCTCAAGAGTTGACTGTTTCGGCCCCAGGGGATATCCGCCAGCGCCGGCGGCACCCTCCGCAGCGCCCCGGGCCCGCGGGCGGCCGCGCAGCCGGCGCCACAGCCGGCCCGGGGCCCGCCCGATCCAGCTGTGGGTCCCAGAGACGTCATCTGTGCGCTGCGAGCGCGAGTTGCCATCAATGAAGCGGTCTCTTTCGCGATCACTGCGATCGCCACTCTTTGCCCTGGCGGCGTAGGCAGGGTGTCCAGGAGGATTGGGTGGTTGGGTGATGCGGCGCGGGCATGGCTCGGTTGGTGCATCGCGGGTGGAGCAATCGGCGAGCCAGCGGCTGGGCAGCAACACGCTGGTAGTGATGATGCAATCCGCCGAGGTGGGTAAGCTCGACGACACGGCCGCCGTCCACCGACTGGACCTCGCGGGGTTCTGGGCAGTCCATCTCCAGGGATTGATGAACCCTCCAGCGATGATAGTAGTCGAGGAGGCTCGCGAGAATACGCCTCTGGTGCCACTCATTCATCACGATCACATGATCGAGACACTCGCGGCGGATGCTCCCAAAGGGGTCTGCGCCACCCGCTTTGTTGTCCGGCGCAGACGGGTCTTGAGGCGCCGGTTGTCGCGCTCGGTCGTTTCGCGATCGATCATCGACCCTTTGGCCTTCGAAGCGAGCGGAGGCCCCAACCCGCCGACCTATGGCTGGACCTCCAGAGTGAGCGGATCCCGGAGGGACAGGATCGTCACCCGGCCGAAGTCCGAGAAGCGTTCGGGGTGATCGTCGGACCCCTGCAGAACGGCATCCGGATCGCCCACGATCAGGTACACCAGCCGGTCGGGATGCAGGAAGGTTCGTGCGGCCGCCTGCACCTGTTCGGCCGTCACCGCGTTGATGTTTGCCTCATAGTTCTGCCAGTATTCGTCCGGTCGCCCCGTGTAGTCGTCTTGGGCGAATGTCTCGACGATGCTGCTCTTGCTGCCGAATGGATTGACCATGTTTCCGATGAAGCCGGCCTTCGAGATCTCGATGGCCTCCGCGGGACACGGTTCGGTTCGAATGCGCTCGATCTCTTCAACGATCAGACCCGCGGCGAAGGCCGCGGTGGCAGGCTTGGTCTGGAACCAGGCCCGGAACGTGCCGGGATGGTCGACCGGGCGATCGAACCGGCTGCCCGTGCTGTAGGCCAGGCCCTCGTCCGAACGGATCCGCCGCGTGATACGCGAACTGAAGCCGCCGCCACCCAGGATGTCATTCATGACCAGGAGCGCGTACTGCTCCGGGATGTCGCGCTTCACGCCCAGATGGCCGATCCGGACGCGTGACTGATTCACATCATGCTTGGGGATCAGGTACACGCCCGGCGCGGGATCGGCGATCCGGTCGGGCACGGCAACGATCCCTTCGTCTGGACCGGGCCAATCGGCGAGAAGGCGGTCGAGCTTGGCCAGGATCTCCTTCGTCTTGAAGTCACCCGAGACCGCCACGACGAAGTTGGCGGGATGGAAGTGCCGCGCGTGGAACGCCTCGAGATCGGCACGGGTGATCGATTCTACGGAGGCGCCGGTGCGCCGGTGGCGATTCGCGGCGGGATGATCCCCGTAGAGCAGCAGCGCCCACTCGCGCTCCTCGATGGCGGCCGTCGATGCGTTGCGCTGTTCGAGTTCAGAGAGAACATCCGCCCGGTGCCGATCCATGGCGGCCCGCTCGAAGAGCGGATCCCGCAGGACCTTGCGCAGGAGATCCAGACCCTCATCCATGTCTTTGGACAGACAGAACAGGGCGGCTCGGGCCTGATCATCCGCCATGGTCACCGTGACCGAACCGGCCAGGTACGCCAGGCGTTCATCGAGTTCGTTCGCGGTCATGCCGTCAACACCGCCGTTGCGCATGAGATAGGCCGTCATGCCGGCCAGGCCGGCCTTCTCCACCGGCTCATACAGCGACCCGGTGCGAACCAGGATCGTCAGATCGAAGGTCGGGACCTCATGATTCTCGGCGATGTAGACGGTGGTCCCGCAGGCGAGCTCATGACGGTAGTCGCCGGGCCTGGGCGGGGTGAAGGTCAACTCCGGAAAGGTCAGCTCGTCCGGATGGCTGACAATCGCCTCCGCCGGGGCCGCCGCCGCCAAGGGGCCGGAACCGACGAACGCGGGGATGGTCGGAACGGCCGCGATCGCCGTGCAGGCCAGCGCGGCGGCTCGTAGGGTACGTGCGATCGATAGCATCTTCATGGGGATCTCCCTGACGCGATACGGTGGACTACTGCTCGGCGGATTTCAATGACGCGAGGTGCTCGGCGGCGATCCTGAGCATCTCCTCCATCTGAGCCCGGCGCTCGGGATCATCGGTCTGCTCCAGGCCCATCGAGACCATGCCGATCATCTGCTCGAGCTGCGCGGGATCCTTGATGGACCGGATGCGCTCGATCATCTGGGCCTGGCGCGGATCGGCGCCGGCAGCCCCGTCGGTCGCCTCTTCGGCGGCCGTGCCCCGGGAAGCGGCCGTCTTGGGATGGATGTTCAGGATGTTGCGTTGCCGCTCGTCGAAGTACCGGTTGGCCACGCGCCGCACATCCTCGGCCGTGACCTGGGCGCGCTTTTCGGGCCCGTGGTTGGCCTCGGTCCAATCGCCCATGGCGGCGTTCGGCGCCAGGCGGAACATGATGCCCAGGCCCGACATCATGTCCATGAAGCGGATGTCGCGCACCTGCATCTGGTTCTTCACCTTCTGCAGCTCCTGCGCGGGCACCGGCTCGCTCTTGAGCTCTTCGATGACTTCATAGATGGCCTCTTCGAGCTCCTCGGAGCGGGTGTCGGAGACGCCCTCGGCGCTGACATAGAACGCCCCGGCGTACCTGCGCGAGTCCTGCCCGGCGCCGACGGCGAGGTTCTCCCCGCCCGGCAGCATGCGTCCGCGGGCGGCCACGGAACCCTTGGCGATGCCCTTTTCCTCGACCAGCTTCTTGTAGAGACGCCCGGTCTTGCCGCCCATGATCCCGGCGAGCAGATCCAGGGCGTAGCTGTCGGGATGCTTCCAGGCCGCGGTGTGGTACCAGACTTCCACCTGGGGGCTGGTCTGCGCCTCGGCCACCAGTCGCTTGGTCCCGTACTGGCGCTCCTCGAGCGTGACGACATCCGGCGGTTCCATGGCGCCGCGCGGCAGGCGGCCGAAGTAGGTGCGGGCCATCTGCATGGTCTCATCCGGATCGAGGTCGCCCACCAGAATCAGGGTGAGGTTGTTCGGGGCGTAATAGGTGTCAAAGTAGGCCTGCGCCTGTTCCCGGGTGATGCTGTAGAGGTCGGAAGGCCAGCCGAGAACCTCCCACTGATAGGATGAGGACTTCCAGAACATGGACTGGAACTCCTCATCGATCAGTCCGGTGGGGGTCGATTCCAGGGTGAGACGACGCTCCTCGCGCACGACATCGCGCTCGGAATAGAACTCACGGAAGACCGGATTGAGAAAGCGGTCCGATTCCATCCACATGAACAGCTCGAGCTTGTTTCGCGGAAGGCGCACGAAGTACATCGTCAGGTCTGTCGACGTCATGGCGTTCAGGAAGGAGCCGCCATGCTTCGTGTAGATCTCATCGAGTTGATCCTTGATGATCAGCTCGCGCTGCTCCTCGATCAACCGCTTGAAGTCGACCTCGAGCTCGCGGTAGCGCGCGGTCTTGGCCTCGGGAGCGAGCATGTCGTCGATCTCGCCGCGGCGAAGCCGTTCGCGCATGATGCGCTCTTGCGCTCGCATCAGCGTGCGCAGGGAATCGAGCTGGGCCATGATCACCAGGTCGCGCTCGATGTCCTTGGTGCCAATCGTGGTCGTTCCCTTGAACATCATGTGTTCGAAGAGATGGGAGATGCCGGTGATGCCGGTCGTCTCATGGGCCGAGCCGACGCGGGCCGCGATGGCCGCCATGAAGGTCGGGGTCTCGTGCCGTTCGACGATCAGGACCTGCATGCCGTTCTCGAGCCAGTACTCCTGGGCATCGATGGACTGGGCGGCGGCCGGGGCGGCGGCGACGGCCTGGAAGGCCGCCGCGGCGGCCAGCATCGCCAGACGGGATGTGCGCATACGATTCTCCTTACCGGATGGGATCAGGGGCCCGCCGGCTGATGGTTCCTGCGGACCCCTGATCCCACGTCCAAACCCGGAGGCAGTATACGATGTGAGGGGACCGCCGCCTAGGGGGAGCCGCATACGGGGACCGCCGCCTAGGGGGAGCCGCTGGCGGACAGCGGGGCGCTGTCCTCTTGGCCGTTCGGCTTCGCTGGCTCAATCCAACCAAGGACCCTGCAT
>CAYQJL010000023.1:0-5690 GCA_964417675.1 uncultured bacterium
CCCGGCCTGGCGCGTCGAGGAAAGCAAGGTCGCGCACCTGACGACGCCCAGGAAGCTCTCGGTCATCGACACGCCCGCCGAACTCGCCGAGCTGCGCGGGATCATCGAGACCTGGGGCGCCGACCCCGAGTACGTGATCGAGATGATGCAGGACATCCAGGCGCGCTTCCGCCACATCCCCAAGACGGCCATCGATGAGATCTGCCAGGCGACACGCACCCCGCGCGCGCACCTTTACCATATCGCCACCTTCTACAAGGCCTTCAGCCTCGAGCCGCAGGGCGAGACGATGGTGCAGATCTGCATGGGCACGGCCTGTCACGTCAAAGGCGCGGCCAATGTGCTCGATGCCTTCGAGCGCGAGCTGGGCATCGCGGCCGGCACGACCACCGCGGACATGAAGTTCACGCTCGAGGCGGTGCGCTGCCTCGGGGCGTGCAGCATCGCCCCGGTGGTCAAGCTGGGCACCGAGGTCTACGGCAACGTCAAGGCCAAGGACGTGCCCAAGCTGGTGGCGCAGTACAAGAGAGACGGCGCTCCGGCCTCCGAGCAGGCCTCCGGCGACGGTGCCTCCGGCGGTAACGGCACGGGCGGCACAGGCGGCACGGGCGGCACAGGCGGCACAGGCGACCAGGGCGGCCACGGCCACAGGGCCGGCCCGGGGGCCCTTGCCCCGGCCGGCCTCGATCAGATCGCCCGGGACGTAGCCGCCGCCCAGGGCCAGTACAAGGGCATGCTGATGGTCTGCACCGGCACCGGCTGCGTTTCGGCCGGCGGGTTCAAGATTCGCGATGCGCTCAACGCCAAGCTCACCGCGGCCGGGCTCGCGCAGGACTATCTGGTCGTCGGCACCGGCTGCAACGGCTTCTGCGCGATGGGACCGATCGTCGTGGTCCAGCCCGAGGGCATCTTCTACCAGAAGGTGCGGAACCAGGACCTCGACGAGATCATCGAGCAGCACCTCAAGGGGGGCGCGGTCGTCGAGCGCCTGCTGCACAGCGATCCGGTCAGCGGCGCCGTGGGCCGGACGATGGAGGAAATCTCCTTCTTCACCAAGCAGCAACTGGTCGCGCTGCGCAACAAGGGGCTGATCGATCCGGAAAACATCGACCATTACATCGCCCGCGGCGGCTACAACGCGCTGCGCAAGGCGCTCGGCGCCATGAGCCCGCAGCAGGTGCGCCAGGAGGTCCTCAGATCCGGCCTGCGCGGACGGGGCGGCGGAGGCTTCCCGGCCGGCGTCAAGTGGGAGTCCGGCTACCAGGCCGCCCAGAAGCGCGGCGAGCCGATCTACATCGTCTGCAACGGCGATGAGGGTGATCCGGGCGCCTTCATGGACCGCAGTATCGTCGAGACCGACCCGCACGCGGTGATCGAGGGCATGCTCCTGGGGGCCTATGCCGTCGGCGCGCGGGAGGGCTTCGTCTACATCCGCCTCGAGTACCCGCTGGCGGTCGAACGGCTGCAAACCGCCCTCGCGCAGGCCCGGCGCTACGGCCTGCTGGGCGAGACGATCCTCGGCTCCGACTTCAGCTTCGACATTCACATCCATCGCGGCGCCGGCGCCTTCGTCTGCGGCGAATCGACCGCCCTGATGGCCTCGATGGCCGGCCGGGCCGGCGAGCCGCGCGCCAAGTACGTGCACAATGTCGAGTACGGCTACCGCGAGAAGCCGACGATCCTGAACAACGTCGAGACCTGGGCCAACATCGCCCCGATCATCGAGAAGGGCGCCGACTGGTTCGCCGCGATCGGCACCGGCGATGTGAAAGACAACCCCTGGGGCGGTTCTTCGGGCACCAAGGTCTTCGCGCTGGTCGGCGACATCAACAACACCGGCCTGGTCGAGGTGCCGATGGGCATCACCCTGCGCGAGATCATCGAGGAGATCGGCGGCGGCATCCCGAATGGGCGCACCTTCAAGGCCATCCAGACCGGCGGCCCCTCGGGCGGCTGCATCCCGGCCGAGAAACTCGACATGCCGGTCGATTTCGACTCGCTGACCGAGGTCGGCTCGATGATGGGCTCGGGCGGCATGATCGTCATGGACGACCACACCTGCATGGTGGATGTGGCCCGCTACTTCATCGACTTCCTGGTCGACGAGTCCTGCGGCAAGTGCACGCCGTGCCGGGAGGGGCTTCACGCCCTCTCGCAAGTGCTCACGCGCATCTGCCGGGGCGAGGGCCGGGAGGGCGACATCGAGTTCCTCGAGGACGTGTGCGCGACGGTGCGCGACACGAGCCTGTGCCAGCTGGGCGGCTCGGCGCCCAATCCGGTGCTGAGCACGCTGCGCTACTTCCGGGAGGAGTACGAAGAGCACATCAAGCACAAGAAGTGCCGCGCGGGCATCTGCAAGGCGCTCATCACCTATCACATTGACGAAGAAGCCTGCACGGGCTGCCACGCCTGCTTCAAGCCCTGCCCGACCGCCGCGATCAGCGGGGACCCGAAGGGTGTGCATCTGATCGACGAGAGCAAATGCATCCGCTGCGGCGTGTGCTATGAGGTCTGCACCTTCGACGCCGTGAAGATCCAGTAGGCGGCTCTGAGGATCCAAGGGAGGACGTACGCTGTGTCCGAGAAGATCCAGATCACGATCAACGACAAACCGGTCACTGTCGCTCGCGATGCCTACCTCCTGGGCGCCATCCAGGAGGCCGGTATCAGTGTGCCGACGCTGTGCCATCACAAGGATCTCGCCCCCAACGGCACCTGCCGGCTGTGCGTCGTGGAGATCGAGGTAGGCGGCAAGAAGAAGCTGGTCACCGCCTGCAACTACCCGGTGCGCAATCCGATCAAGGTCCAGACCGACTCGCCGCGCGTCACCCAGCACCGCAAGGTCCTGGCCGAGATGTACCTGGGCCGCTGGCCGAACGTACCGATCATCCGGGATCTGGCCAAGCGCTGCGGCGTAACCGACGGGTCGCGCTTCGCCAGCGAGCTGACCGATGAGAAGGAGAATGCCTGCGTGCTCTGCACCCACTGCGTGCGCGGCTGCGCCGAGTTCATGCAGGAGCACATCATCGATTTCGCCGGCCGCGGGATCAAGCGCCACCTGACGATGCCCTTCGGCGACGTCGACCCCCACTGCGTGGGCTGCACGAGCTGCGCTTACGTCTGCCCCACCGGCGCGATCCAGATCGTCGATGACATGAACCATCCGGTCGATGCCCGGCTGATCCGCGACCACGGCATGAAGCAGAACGCCGAGATGGCCCGCCTCGACGACTTCCAGTGCCGCATGCGCAAGGTCGGCACGGCCAACATCGTCGATGTCATGGACCAGTATGACCTGCTGCCGGTGCACAACTACCAGTTCGGATCGCACAAAGACGCGCCCAAGATCTACTGCGGCGAGATGGAGAAGCACTACCTGACCCAGGACGAGGCCGATGGCTGCTGGTTCGGCTGCTCGATGGCCTGTGCCAAGGCCGCCGAGCATTTCGTCCTTCAGACCGGCCCCTACAAGGGCGACGAGGTCCTGGTCGACGGACCCGAGTACGAAACCGCCGCGGCCGGCGCCAACATGGGTTGCTTCGATCTGGCCTTCATTCTCGAGTGGAACTTCTACTGCGACACCTATGGAATCGACACGATCTCCTACGGCACCTGCATGGCCTTCGTCATGGAGTGCTACGAGGCCGGCATCATCGACAAGCAGTACACCGGCGGCCTCGAGTTGCGGTTCGGCAGCACCGCCGGCGCACTCGAATGCCTGCACCAGATGGCCCGCGGCGAGGGCTTCGGCAAGGAGATGGGCCAGGGCATCGCCTACCTGAAGGAGAAGTTCGCACGGGAGCGCGGCGCCGATCCGGCCTTCCTGAAGGACATCGGCATGGAGGTCAAGGGTCTCGAGTTCTCCGAATACGTCTCCAAGGAATCGCTCGCCCAACAGGCCGGCTACTCGATGGCCGTCAAGGGGCCGCAGCACGATGAGGCCTGGCTGATCTTCATGGACATGGTCAACAACCAGATCCCGACCTTCGAGGACAAGGCCGAGGCGCTCTACTACTTCCCGCTCTGGCGGACATGGTTCGGCCTGCTCGGGCTGTGCAAGCTTCCCTGGAACGACGTGGTGCCGACCGACAACAGCAAGAATCCGCCATTGGTGGCCGCCAAGATCCCCGATCACGTGAACAACTACTTCAAGTTCTTCGAGGGCATGACCGGCAAGAAGCTTGACGAAGAGACCATGCTGGCGCAGTCGGCCCGCGTCCACAACCTGCAGCGGATCCTCTCCTACATGCTGGGCAAGGGCACCCGCGAGCACGACATCCCGCCCTATCGCGCGGTTGGACCGGTGACCCAGGCCGAATACGAATCGCGCGCGGAGCGCTACGACAAACAGCTCAAGGAGCTGGTCGGCTTTGATCCCGAGGGCAAGTCGGTCGAGGAGAAGATGAAGGCCCTGCGCACCTACCGCGAGGCCCAGTATGAGAAGGTGCTGGGGGTGGCTTACAAGCGCCGCGGCTGGTCAGAGCGCGGCGTTCCGACCCCCGAGCGCCTGAAGGAACTCGGCATCGATCTGCCCGAACTGATCGCGGCCGTCAAGGACGCCTAGGGCTCGGCGCCCAAGGCGCCGGCGGTCGCGGCCGGGCACCCAGACGCCGCTGGAGAATCCTGACGATGGATGCGCAGGGACTCTTCGCCCGCAATGTCCCCGGCACGACCGAACGGCTCGCGCGGGCGACCGTCGGCCTGGCCGGGTGCGGTGGCCTCGGCTCGAATGCCGCGATCTCCCTGGTCAGGGCCGGGGTCGGGCGACTGATCCTGGTCGATCACGACCGGGTCGAACTGTCGAACCTGAATCGCCAGGCGTTCACCTTGGCCGACATCGGCCGGGCCAAGGTGACAGCCCTGGCCGGCCACCTGCGCGCGATCCATCCCGCCGTGGAGTTGGACTGCCACGAGCGGAAACTCGTGCCCGCGGAGGTAGCGCGCATCTTCGCCGAGGCCGACATTCTCATCGAAGCCTTTGATCGCGCCGACGCCAAGCAGTGGCTGATCGAGGCCTGGTGCCGGGCGTTCCCCGAGCGCCCGATCGTGGCAGCCAGCGGGCTCTCCGGCTACGGCCGCACCGAGCAGCTCACCGTGCGGGCGGCCGGACGGATTCACATCTGTGGCGACCAGCAGAGCGACATGGCCGCCGGCCTGTGCGCCCCACGCGTGGCCCTGGTTGCCAACATGCAGGCCAATGTCGCGATCGAGTGCTTGCTGGACCGTGACTCGGCAGGACAGAGGAGCGGCCATGCTGACGATCAACAATCGTGACAAGCTCGACTGGCGGGAAGGCATGACGGTGCAGGATGTCCTGGACGCGATGGGCTTCACCTACCCCCTCATCACCGTCACCGTCGATGGCGATCTGGTCCCCAAGGAGGACTACGCCAGCCATCCGGTCCCCGATGGCGCCGAGCTGTCGATCTTCCATCTGGCGCATGGCGGCTGACCAACACCGCCGGCGGCGCCGGGCAGTGCCAGGCGGCGCCGGGCGGTGCTGGGCAGTGCCAGGCGGCGCCGGGCGGTGCCAGGCGGCGCCGGGCGGTGCTGGGCGGCGCCGGGCGGTGCCAGGCGGTGCTGGGCCGGTGCCAGGCGGTGCTGGGCCGGCGCCAGGCGGCGCTGGGCCGGTGCCAGGCGGCGCCGGCCGGTGCCAGGCGGCGCCGGCCGGTGCCAGGCGGCGCCGGGCG
>CAYQJL010000024.1:0-22386 GCA_964417675.1 uncultured bacterium
GGTGAGATCGTTGCCGCCGCCCAGGAAGAGCGTTTCACACGCAAGAAGCACGATCCCTCCTTTCCGCTGCATGCGGTGCGCTATTGCCTGCGAGAGGCCGGTATACGCGATGCTCAGCTCGATGCGGTCGTCTTCTACGAGAAGCCCTTCATCAAGTTCGAGCGCATCCTGGAAACCTACATGACCTTCGCCCCGCGGGGCTTGCGCTCTTTCCTCATGGCCCTGCCCCTGTGGCTGAAGCAGAAGCTGTGGATGAAGGAGCAGATCGCCCAGGCGGTGCCCGGGTATCCGGGCGAGATCCTCTTCTCTGATCATCATGAATCCCATGCCGCCTCGGCCTTCTTTCCCTCGCCGTTCAAGACCGCCGCCATCCTGACCCTCGATGGCGCCGGCGAATGGACGACCACGACCTATGGCGAGGGGCGTGGAAACGGCATCCGGATCCTGAAGGAGCTGCGCTTTCCTCACTCGTTGGGGCTGCTCTACTCGGCCTTTACCTACTTCACCGGCTTCAAGGTCAATTCGGCCGAGTACAAGATCATGGGTCTGGCGCCCTACGGCGAGCCGCGCTATGTCGAGGCCATCCTCGATACGTTGATGGATCTGAAGGAGGACGGCTCCTTCCGGATGAACATGGAGTACTTCGACTACTGCGCGGGTCTCAGGATGACCTCGGAGAAGTTCGCCCGGCTCTTCGGCGGGCCCCCGCGCGACCCCGAAGAGAAGCTGACCCAGCGCGAGATGGATCTGGCCCGCTCGGTGCAGGTGGTGACCGAGGAGGTCGTCCTGCGCATGGCGCGCCACGTTCACAAGGTCACCGGCCATGAGCAGGCCTGCCTGGCCGGCGGGGTGGCACTCAACTGCGTCGCCAACGGCCGTCTGTTGCGCGAGGGGCCGTTCAAAGATATCTGGATCCAGCCCGCCGCGGGCGACGCCGGCGGCGCGCTGGGAGCCGCCCTGCTGGCCTGGCATCGCCATCGCGGCATGCCGCGCGAGGTCGCTGGCCGGCATGACCGCCAGAAGGCCAGCTACCTTGGACCGGGCTACGGCGATGCGGACATCGAGCGCTTCCTGAAGCGGTTCGCGCTGCCGCATGTGCAGCTCAGCCGGGAGGAGATTCCCGGGCGCGTCGCGCAGCTGATCGAGGAGCAGAACGTGGTCGGCTGGTTTCAGGGACGCATGGAGTATGGACCGCGCGCGCTTGGCAGCCGCAGCATCCTCGGGGATCCGCGCTCTTCGAAGATGCAATCGGTGATGAACCTGAAGATCAAGTACCGGGAGTCGTTCCGGCCGTTTGCCCCGTCGGTGATGGAGGATCGAGCGCCGGAGTTCTTCGGCATCGACCGGGCGAGTCCGTACATGCTCCTGGTGGCCCCCGTGCTCGATAGGTGGCGGATTGCGATGACCGACGAGCAGCAGCGGCTCTTCGGCATCGACAAGCTCAACGTTCCGCGATCGAACATTCCGGCCGTTACCCATGTGGATTATACCGCGCGCCTTCAGACCGTTTCGAAGAGTGACAACCCGCTCTACTACGATATGATCGATGCGTTCCGGCAGCGCAGCGGCGTCCCTCTCGTGATCAACACCTCGTTCAACGTGCGCGGGGAGCCGATCGTCTGCTCGCCGGAAGATGCCTACAAGTGCTTCATGCGGACCGAAATGGACTACCTGCTGCTCGGGTCCTTCCTTCTCGACAAGAAGGAACAGCCCGCCGAGCATGCCCAGCTGGATTGGAATCAGACCTTTGAGCTCGACTGATCGGAACGAAAAGACGGCGGCCGTTGCGGACGGGCAGCACGGGGAGCGCAGGCGGCTGCGCAGCTTCGGCCTGACCGTGGGCGCGGCATTCCTGATTCTGGCCGGGTTCCTCCTCTGGAAGGGCAAGCCGACCGGTCCCTATTTCGGCGGCCTGGGGGCCCTGCTCGCCCTGACCGGATGGCTGGCCCCCACGCTGCTGCGGCCGATCGAGCGGGTGTGGATGATCGGGGCGCGCGCGATGGGCTGGGTCATGACGCGGGTCATCCTGAGCCTGGTCTTCGTGCTGATCTTCGCCCCCGCAGGCCTGGTCCTGCGGCTGCTGCGCAAAGATCCCCTGCAGCTGCGATTCGACGCCCAGGCCAGTTCCTACTGGCATGACCGGGACGAAGCCGCCGCCACCGCGGAACGTATGGAGCGCATGTTCTAGGAAGAGGAAAGAGAAGCGTCATGAGCAAGGTGAGCATACTCAAAGAGCTGTGGATGTTTCTGCGCGTCCGCAAGAAATGGTGGCTGGGCCCGGTGATCCTGCTGCTGGTGCTGCTGAGCATGCTGATTGTCTTCGCCGAGGGTTCGGCGCTGGCGCCGTTCATCTATGCCCTGTTCTAGATATCGCTCCGGGCCGCAAGTCGGCCGCGGAGCGAGTCCGTTGACAAGGAGTCGTGATGTCCCGGAAGAACCCCGCGCCATCGAAGACGAAGACCTCGCTGGGCGCCAAGCTCCTGTTGATGGGCTTTGGGATCATTCTGTTGCTGCTCTTGCTGCTGGCCACCGAGGCGGTGCTGGGTGTCATCGGGTACGGCCCGCCGAAGGATCTGTTCATCCGACACGATCTGGGCGGCGAGGCCACCTACTTCTTCAACCGTCGCATCAGCGAGCTCTTTTTTCCCTCCTGGGCCACCAAGCCGCCCGCCTATGAGCTGATGAGCACCGAAGCGGCCCCGGATCGGTACCGGATGATCGCGCTCGGCGCCTCCACCACGGTGGGGGATCCCTTCGGGGCGCAGACGGCCTACCCGCGATTGCTGCGGGAGATGCTGGAAGACGTTGCGCCGGAGAAGACCTACGAACTGCCCAACTGCGGCGTGGTTGCGATCTCGAGTTTGGATGTCCTCCTGCTGGCCAAGAAGGCTCTCGAGTATGACCCGGATGCCCTGCTGCTCTACACGGGTCACAATGAGGCCTATGGGGCCGATGGTATCGATACGCCGGTCCAGACAGCCTTCACGTCGCGCGCGGCGGCCAAATTCTGGCTGTGGTTGCGCAACCTCAGGCTGGTGCGCGCCGTTCGAAACGCCGTGGGCGCGCTGCGACCCGCCGGTGAGGCTGCCGGTCAAGCCGCGGGTGGGGTTGGCGGCGCGGCCGGCGGTGAGAAGACCTTCGGCATGTGGCTGATGAAGGACCGCTTCGTTCCGGCGTGCAGCGAGAAGCACGAGCGGCTGCTGCGGTTCTACCGGGAGAATATGCTCGAGATGTTGGCGGCGGCCCGCGCCAAGGGAGTCGCTGTCATCCTTTGCACGCTGCTGAGCAATCGCCGCGATCAATCCCCGATGGGATCGCTGCATGGATGTGACTTCGACGCGGCGGACCAGGAGCGCTGGGCGCAGGCCTTCGAGGAAGGCCGCCGCCTGATGCGGACGCAGGATTGGCCGACCGCGATCGATGCGCTCGAGCGGTGCCGCAGCCTGGATCCGGAGTATGCGGAGGTCCGTTTCCGTCTGGGGCGTTGCCTGGACGCGCTCGGGGATTCGAGTGCGGCGGTGATCGAATACACGGCCGCGCGGGACTTCGATGCCGTGCGCTTTCGGGCCGGGTCGCGGCAGAACCAGATTCTGCGGGAGATCGCGGCCGAGTGGGACACACAGGGCCGGCATGAGCTGGTCTTGGTCGATCTGGCGGCCATGCTCGATCAGGAGTATCCCTACGGGCCGGGGCGTGACTTCTTCACCGAGCATGTGCATCCCTATGCGTGGGGCCATGCCTGGATCGCGGACAGGATCCTGCAGACCCTCGCGGCAAGCCCGTTGGCCGACCGGTTCGGCCGCTGGGATCTCTCGGCCCGCAAGCCGCTGCCGGCCTATGTGGCCGGCGTTGGGATGTCAGCCCTGGATTTCGCCGTGGGACTGCACTTGACCGACGAGTACAAGCTCGCCAAGTGGCCGTTCCCGAACTGCTACGACAACGCCGAGGCGCGCGGTTATCTGCGCGAGCAGATCGAGAAGTTCCAGTCGGTCATGAATCCGCAGGAGACGCGTCTCTTCCAGCTCTTGCTGCAGGGGCGTTCGGTGGATCTCTACGACTTCGGCAACCGTCACTACCGGCTCTTCCAGGAGTACCGCCAGGCCCGCCGCGGCCCGGAGGCTCTGCGGGAGCTCGACATCGTGGCGCACTATTTCTGGCCTTCCGCGCCGCTGGCGATCGATCGTGCACAGATGCTGCTGGCCCTGGGGCACCGGGAGGAAGCGGCCGCATGGCTGGAGCGCGCCCGGAAGATGGACCCCGGGTATGCCCCCGCCCACTTCGTGGCCGGTGGGCTGCTCCACGCTCAGGGCCGCTTGGATGAGGCGGCGCGCGAATTCCAGGCCTACCTGGATGCCGAGCCGCGCGGCGACTACGCGGCGGCCTGCTCCCGCGCGCTGCAGATGATTCGAGCCCAGCAACGCGGGCAGTAGGATCTTGCCGCCCACTGCCGGAGGCGTGGTCGCCCGTACACCTGCACGGCGGATCCGACACCTGACCCGGCCCGGCCGTCCCGGTTCGTGAGAAGCCTCCCGTGCCCAGTTGGGCTCCGGGAGGCTTCCCCAAAGGCAATGTGAAGCAGAAGCGGCCGCCGGATGCCGCCCGGCATCCGGCCCCGGCCGGCTACTCCTTCGCGTTCTGGTTCTTCCGATCGGCCAGCTTCTTCAGACCGGCGGCCGCCAGTCCGACGGTGGCCAGCATGCCTCCGCCGACCGACGCCAGGTTCTGCCGGCCGTGATCTCGCTGCCAGGCGGCGTACTTCTCATGGGCCTTGCTCTTGATCGGCTCCAGGCTGCCGTAGGTCGGATTCTCCGGCAGGCCGTAGAAGTCCGGTTTCTCGAGCAGCACGTAGATCGAGTGCAGGCCCTTGAGCTGCTTGGTGCCATAGACATTCGCGTTCTTGAAACCCTGCTTCTTGAGCTCCTTGACGCGCGTCTTGGCCTTCTCGTCCATGACGTCTTTCTGACCATAGGCGATCGCCAGGGTCGGGCAGGTCTTGACGCAGGCCGGAAGCATGTCATTGGCCACGCGATCGAAGCAGCCGGTGCACTTGCGCGACTTCTCGGTGTCGTAGTTGACATGCGCAACGCCGAACGGACAGGCTTCTTCACAGGCCCCGCAGCCGATGCAGGTATCCTGGTTCACATACACCGTGCCGAAGCGCGGATGACGCACCATCGCCTTCGGCTCGACCGGACAGGCCTCGATGCAGCCGGCGTCCGTGCAGTGGAAGCAGTGATGTCGACGGAAGAACCAATCCACGTTGTAGTCGCCGGCGTTGCGGCGCTCATGGAACTTGACGATCGTCCAGGTGTGCGGGCTCAGATCCGAGGGGTTCTGGTAGCCGCCGGCGGCGGCGAAGAACTCGGTCTTCTCACCCGGCAGGTAGTTCCACTGCTTGCATGCAACCTGGCAACTGCGGCATGCGATGCAGAGCGATCCATCAAAGTAGAAAGAATTCTCTGCCATCCTACACCTCCTTTGCCACGTCGCAGAGGAACGCCTTGTATTCGGGGATCATCGTGTTGGCGTCGCCTACGTGCGGGGTCAGCACGTTGGCGCTATCGCCCACCGCGAGGCCGGAATAGCCCCAATGAAAGGGCAGTCCGATCTGGTGGATGATCTTGCCGCTTATCTTGAACGGCTGGAAGCGCGGCGTCACGACCGCAAAGGCGCAGATGCCGCCGCGGGCCGTGGTGATCCGTACCTTGTCGCCGTTCTGGATCCCCTTCTCCTTGGCCAGTTCCTCCGACAACTCGATGAACATATCCGGCATGAGCTCCGACACCCAGGTCAGATTGCGCGTCATCGTTCCGGCCTGCCAGTGCTCGACCACACGATAGGTCGTCGCCACGATCGGGTACTTGTCGGGCGTGCCCAGATCGTTCATGTCCGAGATCCAGTTCTTGATGGCCGGATTGGTCTGCTGCCTGTAGAGGGCATTGACCACCGGCGACTCCACCGCCTCGTAGTGGGACGGGAACGGGCCGTCGGCCAGTCCATTGCCGAAGAGCTGGGCGTGACCGTGCGGAAGCATGATGAACGGGTACTTGGTCCCCGGCGCCCAGGGGCCGTCCGGCACGTCGCCTTCCCACTTCTTTTCGCCCGCGTTCCAGCGGACGACCCAGCGGTCCTTGTCCCACGGCTGGCCCTTCAGGTCGACCGAGGCGCGGTTGTAGATGATGCGTCGGTTGACCGGCCAGCACCAGGCCCACTGCGGATAGAGGCCGATGCCGTTGGGTGCGTCCAGCCCATTGCGGCGGGCGGCCATGTTGCCGGCCGCCGTATAGGAGGCGCAGTAGAGCCAGTTGCCGCTGCAGGTCGAGCCGTCGTCGGCCAGGTGTGCGAAACTCGGGATCTGCGCGCCGCGCTTGATCGACGTGCCCGGCCCCGAAGTATAGTCGCGCATGGCGTAGCCATTGCACTCCCGGGCCACCATGTGTACATCCGGCTCGTCCTCATGTCCGTACTTCCAGTGGAGGTTCACGATCGGATCGGGGAAGACGCCGCCTTTCGCATAGCGCTCACGCAGCACCAGGAAGAGCTTGTCCAGGATCCACAAGTCCGACTGGGCCACTCCCGGCGGATCGACCGCCTTGTAGCGCCACTGCTGCCAACGGCCGGAATTGATGACCGAGCCTTCCTTCTCGATGGCGGATGCGGCCGGCAGGGCAAAGACCTCGGTGTTGATCGTCTTGGGGTCCACGCCCGGTCGCTTCCAGAAGTCCATCGTGTCGGTTTCCCACAGATCGACGGCAACCAACCAATCGAGCTTCTCGAGCGCCTTGCGTTCCTTCAGCACGTTGGGACCGGCGACCGCGGGGTTCTGTCCGAAGCAGAACAGGCCCTTCATGCCGTTCTCGTACATGTGTTCGAACATGCCGATGTGCGTGTAGATGGTGCCCTCGTCCAGCTTCGGCAGGTACTGGTAGGCGAAGTCGTTCTCCTGGGTCGCGGCGTCGCCCCAGAAGGCCTTCAGCAGGCTGACCATGTACTTCGGGGTGTGCTGCCACCAGTTGGCCGACATATCGCCATATTTGCCCTTGGGCGTCCAGGCCTCGAGATAGGCCTTCAGGTCGCCATTGGCCGCCTGCGGGGTCTTGAGGTAGCCCGGCAGGATGTGAAACAGCAGACCGTAGTCGGTGGAGCCCTGTACATTCGACTCGCCGCGCAAGGCATTGATGCCCCCGCCGGCGACGCCGATGTTGCCCAGCAGAAGCTGGAGCATGGCGTAGCTGCGCACGTTCTGGGTGCCGACCGTGTGCTGGGTCGTGCCCATGGCATACATGATGGTGGCCGACTTGCCCGGTTCGCGCGTAGCGGTGTAGGCCTCCGCCACCTTCTTGAAGGTCTCGATCGGCATGCCGGTGATCTCCGAGACCTTCTCGGGCGTGTACTGGGCGTAGTGCCTCTTCATCAATTGATAGACGCAACGCTCGTGCTTGAGCTCCTTGTCCTGTTTCGGATTGCCGTCGGCATCGAGCTCGTAGGCCCAGGTGGATTTGTCGTAGCTGCGTTTGGCTGTGTCAAAGCCGCTGAAGAGCCCCTCGTGGAACGAGAAGTTCTCATTCACGATCATGGTCGCATCGGTGTACTCGATCACGTATTCCTTGTGAATGAGATCGTTCGAAAGGATGTGGTTGAACAGACCGCCCAGGAATGCGATGTCGGTTCCCGAGCGTAGGGGTGCGTAGATGTGCGCTTTGGAAGAGGTTCGCGTGAACCGAGGATCCACATGGATCAGGGTGGCCCCGCGGTCAACCGCCTTCATCACCCACTTGAACGAGAGGGGGTGGTTCTCGGCGGCATTCGAGCCGATGATCATGATGCAGTCGGCATTCTGGATGTCTGTCCAGTGGTTCGTCATGGCACCCCGGCCGAAACTTTGCGCCAGACCGGCGACAGTGGCCGAGTGTCATATACGGGCCTGATGCTCGATGAACACCAGGCCGAGGGCGCGCATCAACTTCCCGTAGAGGTAACACTCCTCGTTGTCGAGGGCCGCTCCCCCCAGAGCACCGACGGCATGTGTGCGATTGACGACCCGACCCTTGTCATCCTTCTCGGTGAAGGTCGCGTCGCGGGTCTCCTTGGTGCGGTCGGCGATCCGATTGAGCGCCCACTCCCAGGAAACCTCTTCCCACTCGGTGCTGCGCGGTGCCCGGTAGAGCACCTTGGTCAACCGCCGGTCGCTGGTTGCGACCTGGTAGAGCGATTGGCCCTTGCAGCACAGCGATCCTTGATTGATCGGATGGTCCGGATCCCCCTCCACGTTGATCACGTTACGGTTCATCGTCGATACGATGAGTCCGCAACCGACCCCGCAGTAGGGGCAGATCGTGGTCGACTCCTTCGCGTAGCGGGTCTTCAAGGTTTCCGCGTACGCGACGGAGGGGCCGAGATCCACCCCTAGCTTCGAGAGGAGCCCACCCACCGCGGTGGTTCCGGTCACTGCCAGGAACCCTCTCCGGGAAAGCTTCATCTTCATTCCCCTCTCCGTTGACCTCCGTTTGCCCTGCCGGTCCGGTTCCCGCGAACCGAACACGACGCCGCATCACGCCTCACCGAGCCCCCGGTTCGGGACCGTCGTCCTCGTGGCGGCGCGCCGCCGGGTGGTAGCCCGCCTTCTCGGCCACGAGGCTCAGGTGAAGAGTGCCGACATCCTCTATGGTGAAATCCACCCGAACGCCTTCGGGCAGATCACGTTCGTTCTTGGCACGCACATATCCGTGACAGGCTTCGCAAACATCGACCCGGTACGGATCGAGATCTTCAAAACTGAGGTAGCCAAGCTCTTCCTGCTTGGTGGTGCCGCAGAAGGGACAGGTGAGCCTCGCGAAGCGCCACTGCACATCGCACAGGTCGCACCAGAGGTAGCGTTGCCCCTCCTCGCGTCCATACCGGCCCATGCGTGGTATGCCGCCGCAACAGGGGCATCCCAGTGTCCGCGGGTCTCGACGGGCGAAGGCATCCTGCCCGGAGAGGCTGCTGCCGAGCTGATGGAAGAACGGGCGGGCCAGCTGACGGCCGAACCAGGTGACGGCCTCGGCCGCGACATCTTCAGCGCCGGCGTCCCCGGCCTCGCCATCCCCGATACCCGCCCACAGGCCGCGGGTTGCGAGCGTCCCCTGCCAGCCGTGAAGGAACAGGGCGCCCAGCTCATCGTCGCGATCGCCGGCTTCGAGGATCTCCCGCACCCGCTCCAGAACGCGGGCGGCGCCCGGAACCGAGTCGCCCACGGCATCCAGCAAACCCCGACAGGCCTGGGCGAGCATCTTCTTCTCCGGAAGAGGCGCGCACACGTCGGTCAAGCAGCGTCCATCCCGAATGGCGGCCTCGAGGTCGGAGGGCGGCGGCGCCTCTTGCGGATACCCCGTCAGGGAGGCCCGGACCGATTCGCGCCAGCTCATCAGACGCTCTTCCAGGTCGAGTACATCCGGCGCGATCCCGGGCCGTCCGTCCAGCGCGGCCAGCCTCTCCCGCGGTGTCACCGATTCCACGCAGGCCCCTTTCTGTGAATCCGGGGCATGGCGCCCCCGGGAAGATTGAATACTCCATATGGTCCATGGACAACGGTCCCGGTTCAAGACAGTTCGCCTTATGATTCATTGAAGTGCAATAAGATGCCACAATCGGCACAATAGGGTGTGATCCAAAGATCGGTGCCGTGAGTGGGGTGGCGGGCCGGATCTCCAGCCATTTCCAGAGATTAGCATGTGGGGCCGGTTTCGTTGCCGCTCTGCTCCAGCATGGCGGCGTACTTCTCCCGCGCATACGAGCGCACCGCGCCGCGGATCTGCGCGTAAACTCTCATCAGGGCTTCACCGTGGGTGGTCAGGGTCGAGCCCGACTCCGGACCGCGGCCGGCGTGCGAATCGAGCAAGCCGAAGCCCAATCTCTTCTCCGAGATGCGGATGCGTCCCCAGAGGCCGCGATAGGACATGCCCAGCGCGGTGGCCGCCGCCGCCAGCGTGCCGTTCTCCTTCACCGCCTCCAGAATCTGGTGCCGGCCCGAACCGAAGAGGACCTCGCCCTTCTCGTTCTCCAGCCAAACATTGACCCGGATGCGTATCTTGTTCGGATCGATGAGCTGATCGGACACGCCGCGCTCCCTGGTTGGAATCCTCTGTTCCCGCCACTGTCCCACCTCCCATCACGCCGGTCAAGGGAGGGAACCCGACCGGGGATGGGACGGTGATGCTGGTCACCGTGGTGCTGCGGACCCGATTGGCGATGTCCGGCCACGCTGGCAATGACCGCCACAGCGGAGACATGGTCCCGCTGGGGGTCTGGATCCGCGCAGGACATTGGTTGAGCTGTCGGTGAGCCTCCCGCTACACTATCGCCGTCCAGGCAGAAGGAGGCCGATTGTGATCAAGCTTTCGATCGATCGACACCGGGATCTGCTTCTGGTGGTCGATGTCCAGAACGACTTCTGCACCGGCGGAGCCCTGGAGGTCAAGAACGGGGAGGCGGTCGTCCCGGTCATCAACGGCCTGATCGATCGCTTCGGCCATGTGATCCTCACCCAGGACTGGCATCCACCCGACCACATGTCGTTTGCGTCGCAACATCCGGGAAAGGAGCCGTTGGCCCAGATCGAGGTCGAGTACGGCCGGCAGACGCTGTGGCCCGATCATTGCGTGCAAGGCACGCCGGGCGCTGACTTTCATCCGGGCTTGCACACCCGGGCGGCGCGCCTGATCGTGCGCAAGGGGATGAATCCGCGCATCGACTCCTATTCGGGCTTCTTCGAGAACGACCGGGTGACACCGACCGGACTGGGGGCCGCGATCCACGGCATCGGGGCCGAGCGGATCTTTCTGGCCGGGTTGGCCACCGACTTCTGCGTTCTGTACACCGCGCTCGATGCGCGGCGCATCGGATTCGAGGTTGTCCTGGTGCGGGATGCCACGCGCGGCATTGACCTGGACGGATCGGTCGCCCACGCTCTGGCCGCGATTGGCGAGGCCGGCGGAACCAGTCTCGAATCAACGGGGATCGTGTAGTCAACGGGGAGCGCAGTCATCCTACTGGGGGAGTGCATGAGTTTCGATGGGTCATCGGGCGCGGGCCGGCCGTCGCTCGAAGCGGCCAGCGGGCGGTATCCCGCCAGCGGCCTGCGGACCGACTTCTACGAACTCACGATGATGAACGGCTATCTGCGAACCGGCATGGCGGATCAGCGCGTGCTCTTCGATCTCTTCGTCCGCACGATTCCTGAGCAGGGCGGCTATCTGGTGGCGGCCGGCCTGCGGGATGCGATCGACTTCATGTGCACGGTCCGGTTCGGGGAGGAGGAACTCGCCTATCTGGATTCCCTGGGGCTGTTCGACGCCGCCTTTCTTGACCGCCTGCGGCGCTTCCGTTTCACCGGAACCATTCAGGCCATTCCCGAGGGCACGCCGGTCTTTCCCCTGGAGCCGATCCTGCGTGTGGAGGCGCCGCTGTTCGAGGCCCAGTACTTCGAGAGCGCGCTCCTGAACACGATCAACTTCCAGACCTTGATTGCCACCAAGGCGGCGCGCATCTGCCAGGAAGCGGGAGTCGACAACGTCATCGAGTTCGGCATGCGCCGCGCACACGGGGTCGACGGCGCCCTCTCGGCCACCCGGGCTGCGTATGTCGGCGGGGTTGCCGCGACGTCGAATACCGAGGCCGGCCGCATCCTGGGCATTCCCGTGCGCGGGACCCAGGCGCACAGCTGGGTCATGGCCTTTCCGGACGAGTTGACCGCCTTCCGGGCCTACGCACAGCTCTATCCGCGGACCTGCGTCCTGCTCGTCGATACGTACGATACCCTGCGCAGCGGCGTGCCGAACGCGATCACGGTGGGGAAGGAGCTTCGGCAGCGGGGGCATCGGCTGCAGGGCATCCGGCTCGACTCGGGAGATCTGGCCTATCTTTCGATCCATGCCCGCAAGATGCTGGACGCGGCCGGACTCGCGGACACCAACATTGTGGCATCCGGCGATCTGGACGAATGGATCATTCACGATCTCAAGGTCCAGGGAGCGCGCATAGACACCTGGGGAGTGGGAACGCGACTGGTCACGTCGCACAACGAGCCGTCCCTGAGCGGGGTCTACAAGCTGGCGGCCGTCGAGTCCGACGGGCGCTGGGTGCCGCGCATCAAGCTCTCCGAAGGCGCCAAGGGGACCCTGCCGGGCGCCAAGCAGGTGTGGCGCCTCACCGGGGCCGAGGGCTGGTTCGAGGGTGATCTGATCGCGCACGAGGATGAAGAGCCCCGGACGCGGCCGGCTCCGGTCGGCTTCCATCCGTACGTTGAGTACGAACAGAAGACCTACGAGGGGATTGAGCGTTGTGAACCGTTGTTGCGGGCGGTGATCGCAGAGGGTGTTGCGACCGAACCGCGGCCATCCCTGCAGGATGTGCGGCGCACGGTGCGCGCGCAGCTCGAGCAGATTCACCCCACGTCGCGCCGCCTGCTCAATCCGCATATCTACAAGGTGAGCATCACCGAGCGGATGCTTCGCACCCGGCAGGAGTTGCGCGAGAGGATGCGTTCCGCGTAGGGTTTCGGGGTCCGGCGTGCAGGGTCCGGCGTGCAGCGCCTGCCGTGCAGCGCCCGCCGGTTTGCGGCGGCCCTGGCGGGCTTCGGATGAGAGAGGAGTTGACCATGCCCCGTCCCGATCGCGAGCAAGCATCGACCGAAGAGGTGGCCTTCGAGAATCGCGAGTGGCTGGCCTCACTCGACTACGTGCTCCAGAGCCAGGGTCCCGACCGAGTGCAGGAACTGCTGCGCCGGCTCCATGTGCGGGCCTGCCAGCACGGCGTGGCCGCGCCCTTCACCGCCAATACACCGTACATCAATACGATTCCCGCCGCGGAGCAACCGCCCTATCCGGGCAGCCGGGAGATCGAGCGGCGGATCAAGAGCATCATTCGATGGAACGCCATGGCGATGGTCGTGCGCGCCAACCGGGAAGAGAGCGGGATCGGCGGGCACATCTCGAGCTACGCCTCGAGCGCGACCTTGCTCGAGGTGGGGTTCAATCATTTCTTCCGGGCGCGCAGCGAGGATCACTATGGGGATGCCATCTACTTCCAGGGGCATGCCTCGCCGGGGATCTATGCGCGGGCCTTCGTGGAGGGCCGGCTTTCGGAGGTGCAGCTACGCAACTTCCGGCGCGAGCTGAGCGAGGAAGGGGGGCTCAGTTCCTATCCGCATCCCCGTCTGATGCCCGACTTCTGGCAGTTTCCGACCGTGTCGATGGGGCTCGCGCCGATCATGGCCATCTACCATGCGCGCTTCAATCGGTACCTGCAGGACCGCGGCCTGAAGGATACGTCCGAGCAGAAGGTGTGGGTCTTCCTCGGCGACGGCGAGCAGGACGAGCCCGAATCGCTGGGCGCCATCACCCTGGCCTCGCGCGAGAATCTCGACAACCTCATCTTCGTGATCAACTGCAATCTGCAGCGGCTCGATGGACCGGTGCGGGGCAACGGCAAGATCATTCAGGAGCTCGAAGCCGCGTTCCGCGGCGCGGGCTGGAATGCCATCAAGGTCATCTGGGGATCGGATTGGGATCCGCTGTTGGCGGCGGACAGGGATTCGGTGCTGATCGACCGCATGGAGGCGGTGCCGGACGGCCAGTATCAGAAGTATGTGGTTTCCGGGGGGGACTATATCCGCAAGGACTTCTTCGGCAGCGACCCGCGGATGCTGGAGATGGTCGCCAACTACTCGGACGAGCAGCTGCGCCGGCTCAACCGTGGGGGGCATGATCCGGCCAAGGTCTATGCCGCCTACCAGGCCGCCGTGGAGCACAAGGGCCAACCGACCGTGATCCTGGCCAAGACGATCAAGGGCTACGGATTGGGCGAGGCGGGCGAAGGACGCAATGTCACGCATCAGCAGAAGAAGCTCAACGAGCAGGAGCTGCGCGAGTTCCGCAGCCGCTTCGGCATCCCGGTCTCCGATGATGACATCGATGAGATGCCCTTCTACCGCCCGCCGGAAGACAGTCAGGAGATGCGCTATCTGCGCGAGCGCCGGGAGCAGCTGGGCGGATACGTGCCCCAACGCCGGGTCTGCGCGGATCCGCTGCGCGAGATACCGGATGCTCTGTTCGAGGAGTTCTATGCGGGTTCGGAAACCCGCGAGGTCGCGACCACGATGGTCTTCGTCCATCTGCTATCGAAGCTGATGGCCGATCCGGCGCTCGGCAGGTATGTCGTCCCGATTGTGCCCGACGAAGCGCGCACCTTCGGCATGGAGGCGCTCTTCCGCCGTTACGGCATCTACTCGCATGTGGGCCAGACGTATGAGCCGGTCGATCGGGAGAGCCTGCTCTACTACAAAGAGGCCGTGGACGGCCAGATTTTGGAGGAAGGCATCACCGAAGCCGGCGCCATGTCCTCCTTCATCGCCGCCAGCACCGCGCACACGACGCACTGTGTCAACATGCTGCCCTTCTTCATCTTCTATTCGATGTTCGGATTCCAGCGCATCGGGGATCTGATCTGGGCGGCCGGGGACATACAGGCCCGCGGTTTCCTGGTGGGCGGCACGGCGGGCCGCACGACCCTGGCGGGCGAGGGGCTGCAACATCAGGACGGCCACAGCCACCTGCTCGCCTATGGGCTGCCTTCGCTGCGGGCCTACGATCCGGCCTTCGCCTACGAGATTGCCGTGATCGTGCGAGACGGGCTGCGGCGGATGTTCGTCGAGCAGGAGAACGTGATGTACTACCTCACGGTCATGAACGAGGTTTACACGATGCCGCCGATGCCGACCGGCGTCGAGGAGGGCATCCTGAACGGGCTCTATCGCTTCCGCGCCGCCGGCCAAACGCGGGGTCGGCCGCGCGCTCATCTGTTCGGCAGCGGCAGCATCATGAACGAGGTTCTCCAGGCGCAGCAGCTCCTGGAGCAGGATTACGGCGTCGCGGCGGATGTGTGGAGCGCCACCAGCTACCGCGAGCTGTACCGCAACGCGATCGAGACCGAGCGGGTTCGCCGGCTTCAGTGCGGTGGGGCGGGCCCGGCCAAGGGCGCCGGCACGGCCGCGTCACGGCGGGCCGCATCCAAGGATGCGGCCGGACAATCGCACCTCCAAACCATGCTCGGCGCGGAGAAGGGCGTCTTCGTGGCGGCCTCTGATTACCTGAAGGCCCTGCCGGCCTCGATCGCCCCATGGGTTCCCGGCAGGTTGGTGTGCCTGGGAACCGATGGGTTTGGCCGCAGTGACAGCCGCGCGGCGCTGCGGGAGTATTTCGAGGTCAATGCCCGCCACATCGCCTTCGCCACGCTGTGCGCGCTGGCGCAGGAGGGCCACCTGGATACCGGTCAGGTCAAGAAGGCGGCCAAGAATCTCCGCATTGACCCAAACAAGATGGATCCGCTCGCGATCTAGCAACGCTCGCGATGTGGCCACGCTCGTGACGGAGTAGCGCCTTCGACTGAACAAGGAGCCGACATGACCAAGGAGATCAAGATTCCGGAAATCGGTGAGAACATCGTCTCGGGCACGGTCGTGCGCCTGCTGGTTTCCGAGGGCCAGACCGTGGAGGCCGACCAGCCGATTCTCGAGGTCGAAACGGACAAGGCGCTCGTCGAGATTCCCGCTCCCGCCGCCGGCACGATTGTCGAGCTCCTGGTCGCGAGCGGGGAGGAGGTCAAGATCGGCCAGGTGATCGGCACACTCGACAGCGAGGCCGTGCAGGAGGGTGAAGCGAAGTCGGATCCCGAATCGGCCGCGAAGCCCGAGTCCGAGCCACCGGCGCCCGAGCCCGAGCCCGAGTCCGAGCCGTCCGAACCATCGGCGCCCAAGCCCGAGTCCAAGTCGGCCGCGCCGCCCAAGCCTGAGTCCGAGTCCAAGCCCAAGCCCGAGTCCAAGTCGGCCGCCGCGGCCGCGATGACCGCCCGCGATGAAGAGGAGGTTGTGCCCGCGGCGCCCTCGGTGCGGCGTCTGGCGCGGGAGTTGGGGGCCGATCTCCAGGGTCTCGGCGGCAGCGGGCCGGGCGGGCGGATCACGGCCGAGGATGTCAAGGCCCACGTCAAGCAAGCGATGCAAGCGCCGGGCAGCCCTGGGCGCGGCGCATTCCCGCTTCCGGATTTCGGCCGCTGGGGTTCGATCCGGCGGGAGCCGCTCGGCCGCGTCCGGCAGACCATTGCGGCCAACACGCACAACGCGTGGAGCACGATTCCGCACGTCACCCAGTTCGACCGGGCCGACGTGACCGCGCTGCAGGAGTTCCAGCAGCGTCACGAGCGGACCGCCGAGCGGGCCGGCGGCAAGCTGACCGTCACCGCCATTCTCTTGAAGATCGTGGCCTTGGGGCTGAGGCGCTTCCCGCGCTTCAACGCCAGCATCGATCCGGACGCCGCCGAGGTCATCCTGAAGGAGTATGTGCACATCGGCCTGGCGGTCGACACCGAACACGGACTGATGGTTCCGGTGCTGCGCGATGCGGATCGCAAGAGCATCCTCGATCTCTCCATCGAGATCAAGGCGCTGGCCGACAAGGCCCGGGCGCGCAAGCTCGCGCTCGAGGAGTTCGAGGGCGGGACCTTCACGGTCTCGAACCAGGGCGGCATCGGAGGCACGAACTTCACACCGGTGGTCTTCTGGCCCCAGGTCGCGATCCTGGGTGTGAGCCGCACGCAAATCGAACCGCGCTTCACAGAGGGCGCCTTCGTGCCGCGTCCGATCCTGCCGCTGAGCCTTTCCTATGATCACCGACTTCTCGATGGGGCCGATGCCGCGCGGTTTCTGCGTTGGCTGGCCGAGGCGATCGAACAACCGTTGCTCACGCATTTCGAGAGCGTGTAGGGGAGCCGTACCGCATGTCCAGCAAGAAGGCCAGCAAGCAGGTTTCTGCCCACGCGTCCGGATCGGCAGCGGAGGAAGCCGGCCGGCAGGCGAGCCATGGGGCCCGCCGGCAGTCGGCTCAGCTGGTGGTCATCGGAGCCGGGCCGGGCGGATATGCCGCCGCCTTCGCCGCCGCCGACCACGGGCTGGAGGTCACGCTGATCGACCCGGCCGAGAATCCCGGCGGGGTGTGCCTCTACCGGGGCTGCATTCCCTCCAAGGCGTTGCTGCACGCGGCCAAGGTGATCACCGAAGCCAAGGAAGCCGCTGAGATGGGGATCGGCTTCGCGACGCCGACGATCGATCTTCCCCGTTTGCGTGCCTGGAAGGAAGAGGTCGTCGGCCGGCTCACCGGCGGTCTGGGACAACTCGCCAAGCAGCGCCAGGTGCGCTATCTGCGTGGGACGGCCGCATTCCGGGATTCGAACACGCTGCGGGTCGAACCCGACGCCGCCGATCCCTTCGTGCTGGAGTTCGAGCACGCGATCCTGGCGACCGGGTCGCGTCCGGTCCGCCTGGCGATCGCCCCGGCCGAATCCGAGCGGGTGTGGGATTCGCGGGCCGCGCTGAGTCTGCAGAGGGTGCCAACGTCACTGCTGGTGGTGGGCGGCGGCTACATCGGGCTGGAGCTGGGATCGGTGTATGCCGCGCTCGGGGCCCGGGTCACGGTGGTCGAGATGCTGCCCACGCTCCTGCCGGGCGCCGATCGCGATCTGGTGACGGTGCTCAGCCGCAGGGTGCAGGGGGCCTTTCACGAGGTGCTCACGCGGACCAAGGTTGCCGAGATCAAGGAGCAGAAGAACGGGCTGGCCGTCCGCCTCGAGACCGAGGGCCAGGATCCGGCCACCCGCAGATTCGATGCCGCGCTGATCTCGGTGGGCCGGACGCCGGTTACCCGCGGCCTGGGCCTGGAGAATACCGGCGTGCGTGTCACCGCGCAGGGATTCGTGGAGGTGGACCGGCAGCGCCGCACCGCCGACGCGTGCATCCTGGCCATCGGGGACTTGACCGGACAACCGATGCTGGCGCACAAGGCGACCCACGAGGGGCGCGTGGCGGCCGATGTCATCGCGGGACGGAAGGCGGCCTACGAACCGCGTGCGATGCCCGCCGTGGTGTTCACCGATCCGGAGATCGCCTGGTGTGGGCTGACCGAGACGCAGGCCCGCGCCCGCAAGCGCGACATCAAGGTCGCCCGCTTCCCATGGGCGGCCTCCGGCCGGGCCGCGACCCTGGGCCGCGGCGACGGCTTGACGAAGATCATCATGGATCCATCCAATGAGCGGGTTCTGGGGGTCGGGATCGTGGGGCCGGGCGCCGGCGAGCTCATCGCCGAGGGCGTGCTCGGCATCGAGATGGCCGCGGTCAGCGACGACATCCGCATGTCGATCCATCCGCATCCGACGCTCTCGGAAACGATCATGGAGGCCGCCGACCTGCTTCATGGCGAGAGTACGCACTATTTCGTGCCGCGGCGGAGGAAGTCGGTGTAGTTTTCGAAGCGGGCAAGATTGCGGCGCACCGCCAGGCTCCGGTTCCTACCAGACCCGATTCCCACCGGACTCGGTTCCCACCGGACTCGGTTCCCATCGGACCAGGTTCCCATCGGACCGGGTTCCCGCCGGACTGGGTCCCCGCTGTCCTCGTTCCCGGCTATCGCAGCAGGCTTGTCAGGGCGAAGACGACGAAGGTGAAGACGATCAGCATCGTCACGAACTGGAGATTGTTCCGGTTGCGGTCGGGATCGTAATCGGCCCTGCCCTTCTTGAAGGGCTCCACCGGATTCCTTCCGAAGGCTACGAGGGCCGAGACGACCTTGAGGGAAGCCTTCTCGCAGCCATCGAACAGCAGCCCGGTGCCGTCCACGAAGACCCGGCGCAGCAGCGGTGCCGGCGCCCGGTAGACCCAGTCGGTGTCGAGGGAGAGGCGTGCCTTCCCGGCCAGCTTGCCCCGCAGAAGCCAGAAGGCAACGAAGGTGAAGATCGAGATCTGCACGACCTCGTTGAGGTGGTACAGCGTATAGGGGTGATAGTTCACGGGGAAGGGCAGGTACCGGTAGAGCAGGTCCGGGTACACACCGTACAGAATGCACAGGAATGCCGCCAGCCCCATGCCAATGTGCATGTTGATCGGGGTGCGCGCCGGAGTGATCTTCTCCTTGCTCTCGTTCCACCATGTGAAGTAGGGCAGCTTCAGACCGACGCTCAGGAACGTTCCCACGGAGGCGAGCAGGAGCAGAAGCATCGCCACGTCGCGATGCGCCGCGCCCGCGGCCGAAACCACCATCGACTTGCTGATGAACCCGTTGAACAGGGGAAACCCGGAGATGGAAAAGGCCCCGATCATGTAGAGCCACAGCGTAAGGGGCATCGCCCGGGCGAGGCCGCCGAGTTCGGTGAGTTTGCTTTTTCCCGTGGCCTTCAGGACGGCCCCGGCGCCCATGAACAGAAGAGCCTTGTAGAGAATGTGGGAGTAGGCATGGGCCGCGGTGCCGTTGATCGCCATCTCGGTTCCAATGCCCACACCGGCCACCATGTATCCCACCTGGCTGATGATGTGATAGGCCAGGATTCCGCGGATGTCATTCGAAAGCACGGCGTAGACCACACCGTAGAGTGTCATGATGACGCCGAAATAGAGCAGGATCTCCCAGCCGCTGAACATCCGTATCAGGATCAGAACCGCCGACTTGGTGGTGAAGGCGCTGAGGAACACGGCTCCGGTGACGGTGGCTTTGGGATAGGCGTCGGCCAGCCATGCGTGCAGAGGCGGCACCGCCGCGTTGAGGGCCACTCCCCCCAGCATCAACCAGGAGGAAAGGGAGTTGTCCTGTACAAGGGCGGTGATCTCCAGGGACCCGGTCTTGGAGATATGCATCAGTATGCCCAGGAGAAGAAGGCCGCCCCCGAAGAGGTGCACGAGCAGATAGCGCAAGCCCGCGTTCTCGGCCTCCCGGGTCCGGCGTGCCCAGACGAGGTAGGTCGAGGCGATCGCCATCAGTTCCCAGAAGACGAAGAGCGTGACGTAATCGCCGGCGAAGGTGACTCCCAGCGCGCCTCCGGCGTAGAGCAGGGCGGCCGACTGCTGGCCGGTTTCCTTTTGATGGAACGAATAGATGCCGCCGATGACGGCGATGAGGGCGAAGATGGTGCCGAAGAGCCGCGTCAGGCGCGTCACCTCGCACAGGATCAGCTCATACCCCAAAAACGGCAGCCTGGCCGCCTGGCCTTCCGGAAGGAACCAGATGACCGCCAGCGCCGCCACGGGGAAGAGCACGAAGGCGCCCGCCCGGAGGCGCCTCGGCAGCAGCGGAAGGATCAAAGCTCCCGCGAGCATGAAAAGGACCGGGGGTAGCCGCATCTCAGACGGCATCGTAATAATCCTCTTTCTGCTGAATGAACCACGCACCCAGCCGCTTCGACACGAAGATGATGACCGCGCAACCGACGAATCCGCAGAGACTGTAGAAGGCGGGCACGTGGCTCCACCAGTGCTTCTTGGGATGATCGGAAAGCAATACGAACTCCACCACGAAGGAGGCCGCGGCGATCAGACCGATGATGATCCAATGAGCTTTTCGCATGTCAAGATCCGCCCACTATGCTCTGCGCGATCGAAACCGCCAGGTTGAAGAACTGGAAAAACTGATTGGGGAAGATGCCGAAAAGCACCGAAAGCACGGCTGTGATGACGATCGGGACCACCATGAGGGGCGCGGCCTCGCCATGCTCAGTGAGCCCGACGCCCTTGCGGAAGAAAGCCCGGTGGACAATCGGGAAGAAGTAGCCGGCGTTCAGCAGGCCGCTGAGGATCAGTATGAAGAGCGCAATGCCCACATCCGCCTGAAGGGCCCCGATTCCCAGGAACCACTTGCTGACCGCCCCGTTGATGGGGGGCACTCCGGCGAGCCCCATGGCGCCAATCGTGAAGGCCGCCATGGTCCAGGGCATCACCTTGCCGATGCCGTCGAGCTCGCTGATGTTGGTCCGGTGCAGGTTGACGTAGATCGCCCCGGCGCAGAAGAAGAGCGTGATCTTCATCGTGGCATGGGTGGCAATGTGGAATATCCCGCCCGTGAATCCGGCCGGCGAGAGCAGGGCCGCCCCCAGAACGATGTAGGAGAGGTGGCCGACCGTGGAGTAGGCCAGCCGTTTCTTCAGATTGTCCTGTCTCAGCGCCATGAGCGAGGATACGAGGATCGTGATGCCGGACAGGACCAGGAGGATATCATTGAGCCCGAAGGTCTTCATCATGGCGGGGCCGAAGACGAAGCCCACCACGCGCAGCACGCCGAAGACGCCGGATTTGACGACGGCGACGGCGTGAAGCAGCGCGCTGACCGGTGTGGGGGCCGCCATGGCGGCCGGCAGCCAGCTGTGCAGGGGCATGATGCCAGCCTTGACGCCCACCCCGCACAGGAAGAGCAAGAAGAGCAGGACGGCGGTGTTCCTCTCGAGAACGATGTCGCCGAAGAGCCCGCCGGCCTTGAAGTCGAGCGTGCCCGTGAGCGAGTAGGTCACCCCCGCCGCGGCGATCAGCATCAGGCCGGCCGTCAGGGTGTAGACCAGGTACTTGCGGCCCGCGGCGATCGCCTCCCGGTTTTCCTTGTGAATCACCAGGGGATAGGTGGCGATGGTCAGCATCTCGTAGAAGATGATGAAGGTGAGCAGGTTGGCCGAAAAGGCAATGCCCATGGTGGCCGAGAGACAGACGGCGAAACTGGCGAAATAGCGGGTCTGCTTCGCTTCGCCGTTGCCCCGCACGTAGCCGATCGAATAGAAGGAAGTGAAGATCCACAGGCCCGAGGCGACGAGGGCGAAGAAGACCCCGAACGGGTCGGCCTTCAGGGCCAGGCCGATTCCTGGGGACACCTCCAGGAGCGTGTAGACGGCCGCCTTGCCCGCGATGGCGGTTGGGAGCAGGGAAACGACCAGAGCGAACTTGACGACCGCCGCGAGAATCGTCCAGGACTCGCGGAGATTGGGGCTCCTCCCGCTCACGAGAATGAGCGGAACCGCCCCCAGGGACACGAGGACCGCCAGAAGGGGAACGATTGAACCGTATGTTTCCATAACACCCACTATATAGCGTCCGGTATCATGTTGTGGATTTGGGTAACGATCAGCACATTCAGAATGCCGAATAGAATCAACCCCACCGCCAGCGTCAAGGTCGGGATGAGCATCGAGGGCCTGACCTCATCCCGCGCGATCACGGCTTCCTTGCCTTCCGAAGCGGCGGGATTCTTCATGTAGACCTTCTCCAGGATCCTGAAGAAATAGACCGCGTTCAGAAGGCTGCTCGTGAGAATCACAGCCAGGAACAGCCACTTGGAGCTGTGAATGGTCCCCAGGGCCAGATACCACTTGCTGAAAAAACCCGCCAGGGGCGGCAGTCCCACCATGGAGAGCGCCGCCACCGTGAAGGCCGCCATGGTCCAGGGGTATCTCTTCCGGTAGGTGTCGTCGAAGAGGGTGATGTCGGATCGCCCCGTCTTGGCGATGAGATTGCCCGCGACAAGGAACAGGCAGGCCTTCATGAAGGCGTGATTG
>CAYQJL010000025.1:0-4556 GCA_964417675.1 uncultured bacterium
TCTGCTCTTCGGGCCCTCGACGATGAAGAAGCCGGCCACCTGCCGGCCGCCGCAGATCTCCCACGCGCAATCCAGGTGGCGCAGCATCTGATGCCGCCCCGCCATGGAACGTTCACACCAAAAACTTCGAGTACCGGATCGGACGAAATACACCCTCTTCGTAACCATCGCAACAGCCAGCTCATTCGGCTGAGCATACTGACCTCACGCCCCGGGTCTATGAACCTTCTTTTGCGTCTCGTACGGCTCCACGTTGTTGTCATCGGTGGTAAGCAGTTCCAACAAGCGCGGGTGGACGAACAGCACCTCGCGTCCGACCTTGCGGTCCTGTAGCACTTCGATCTCAACGAGCTTCTTCAGGTAGCGTGACGCAGCTTGTCGCTGTGCGATCCCCGCATCCACGAGATTCGCAATTCGGCAATACGGCTGCATGAACAGCTGATCGACAAGTTCACGACTGTAGATCTTCGGCAGACGCTGGCGTACGTACTCAACTGTGACCGACGCCAACGTTCGAATGGTCGCAATCTTCTCCAACGTCCAGAGCGCCGTGGTCTCAATAGCGCGCAGCATGTACAGCAGCCACGGTTCCCATTGCCCGTGAGCTGTGACCTCGAGCAGCAACCTGTAGTACTCCGACTTGTGATCGATGATGTACCGGCTGAGGTACAAGATTGGCAAGGAAATCAAACCCTCCTGCACCAGGAACAGGCTATTCAGCACACGTCCCGTTCTGCCATTGCCATCCGTAAAGGGGTGGATGGCTTCGAACTGATAGTGCCCAATCGCGAGTCGAAGAAGTGGATCAAGGTCTTGCTCATCGTGTAGAAACCGCTCCCAGTTCGCCAGCAGGTCACGAATCAGGGATTCGCCTTCGGGCGGAGTGTAGATAGTCTCGCCGGTAGCGGCACTCACCAAGGCCGTGCCGGGCACTCGGCGAACCTGCATCTCGACCCCTCTGATCTGGCTGCAAATCGCTTCCGCGGTACGCGTGGTGATGGGGTGTGCGTCGAGTTCGTTGAATCCCTTCATCAGCGCCTGCCGATAGCGCAGGGCCTCCTTGGTGGCCGGATCCGCTCGCTCGACTGCCGACATTTGCTGGAAGAGCTTGTCCGTGGTCGTCACGATGTTCTCGATCTCGGAGCTGGCCTGGGCTTCCAGGATTGGTAGGGTGTTGATGAGCATGCCCGGATTGGGTATCAGTTCGGCGGCCTCTTTGAGGCCGGCCAAAGCACTGCGGGACTTGATGCACTGACGCAGAACGGCCTTGCTTTCGATCTCCGCTGTCGGCGGCAGTGCCGGAAGATCATTGTAAGGCATTGCAGAATTGAATGTTGGGATCTTCATGTTCTCAATCCCCCATTTCGACGACATGTCGTGAGGATATGTACTCACGATCGACATGTCAATGTTATATGTCGCAATAATTGACTTTTGGCGACATATGCCCCATCGCCACCCCGTTGACAATGCGATCACGTGTCCTCCATGGTGCCCGATTTACCCAAACGGGTGATCGGGACAACCATGTGCTTCATCCTGCAGCCCTGGCAGCTGCTCCTGCTCATCCTTGCCGGATGGATCAACCGGGAGCAGCAGGAGGTCATCGAATACCTTCGCACCGAGAATCGGATTCTCAGGGAATTCCACGGCAAAAAAAACGGATCAAGCTCAAGGACAACCAGCGCCGTCGCTTGGCGATCAAGGGCAAGCTGTTGGGCCGGAGGCTACTCTGAGACATCGCGTCTATCGTATCGCCGGATGCGATCCTGCGTTGGCACCGGCAGCTTGTTGCTGAGAAGTGGGACTACAGCCACCGGCGGACGCGTGCCGGACGGCCTCCTGTCCCTAGGGCAACGGTGAGTCTGGTCCTTCGGATGGCCCGCGAGAATCCCACCTGGGGCTACGACCGAATCCAGGGCGCACTCACCAACCTGGGACTCGAAATCTCCGACACGACTGTCGCCAACATCCTGAAAGAACATGGGCTTGAGCCTGCAGCGGAGCGCAAAAGACAATCAATCTGGAACACCTTCATTCAGTCTCACTGGGATGTGTAGCCAGCCAAGCTGGGATTGAGGATCTCGAACCCGGCGGGCAGTTGAATCGAAACCAGCACCCGCGAACATGCTGAACTGGTGAAAGCGTTTCATGGCGCGACCTTCGGCATTTGCGACACCGGATCGCCGACAAGCTGCGGGCGCAGTGGGCGACCATCAGTTTCATCGGCTTGTTAGGCCTCCCGCCTCGACGCCTCGTACGTCAACCCGAACACGGTGTCCGTCATCCAGCGCCGGAGCCCCTCGTTGTCCATGAACTGCTTGAACAGCTCCGTGTCGTCCTTGAGCACGGCGGTCATGACACGCTTCAGGGCCTCGTCGTGCTCGATCTTCGCGTTCTGCCGATCGGAGTTCTTGCGGGCGTTCTGGTACCGCGGGTCTGCGGCCACGCGAGCGGGGATGTCCTCGGTGATGAGCTTGTGCGCGCGGTAGCTGTCCATGTCGATCGCCTCGAGGATTCCCTTGGCCAGGTCCTCCTCGACGGGAGCCGGCAGCTTGGGCACGAGGAAGGCGAGGAAGATCGAGAGCTTCTCCCAGTCGGCGTTGGTGTAGGGCAGGATCGACGAGAGGAATCCGTAGGCCCGCAGGAAGGCCTTGGCCTTGCTCTTGAAGTCCACCTGCCCGTCCTCGTCGAGCCGCTCGCGGTAGTCGGCGAACGCCTCCTGGATGGTGTCGGCATCGTTCATGAAGTCGAGCACGAAGACGTCGTGCTTCTTCGGGTGCGCGCGGTTGAGCCGCGAGAGCGTCTGCACCGCCTTGATGCCGGAGAGGATCTTGTCCACCTACATCGTGTGCAGCAGCGGGTTGAGCGAGGCCTCGGTCGCCTTCGCGCCGCCGTACTCGTGCTCGCCCGAGAAGGCCACGATCGCCTGGTAGCGGCTTTTGCGCTCGGCGAGGTAGTCAGCGTCTTGTTCTTGGGCGTGGCGGTGAAGGCGAAGTAGCTGGCGTTGGGCAGCAGCTTCTTCGCCTCCATGAGCCGGTTGATCGTGTCCTCGAGGGTCTCGTCGTCCTCCTCGGCCCCGGCCGTGGAGAGCGCCATCGACATGGCGGCCGAGGTCCGCCCGCCCTGGCTCGAGTGCACCTCGTCGATCACGATCGCGAAGCGCCGCCCGCGGTGCTCGCTGCCGACCTCGTCGATGATGAACGGGACTTCTGCACCGTGGAGATGATGATCTTCTTTCCCTCAGCGATGAACTTGCGGAGATCCCCCGAGCGCTCGGCGTGCCCGACCGTCGCGCCCACCTGCGCGAACTGCTTAGGGCAGGAACCACGACCCCTTGCTCTTCAAGTGCGTGCAGAAGCGCACCTCGTGGTCGTCCACGGCGAAGTGCACCACGCAGCGGCCGAACTCGAAGAGCTTCTCGCGCGGGTCGCGGTCGCGCTGGTACTGCTCGACGGCGTCGGCGACCGTCTGCTTGGTCAGGCTGTTCTTCAGCTCGAAGGTGGCGACCGGCAGGCCGTTGATGAACAGGCCCAGGTCGAGCGCGTCGGCCACCTCCGGCTGCGTGTCGCGCAGGAAGGCCGTGAGCGGGACGAGGTCCGCGCAGTACTCGCGGTCGTAGTCCTCGGGCGCGCCGCAGATCCAGCCCGCGCCGTAGATAGCCGGGCGCTCGTGGACGGCGCCGGCCTCGGCAGGCCCGGGATCGCAGGCGGAGCCGGTCAGCGCCGTGCAGATGAGACGTTCGAGGCCGCGCTCGGTGGTGTCGGTGGTCATGGGTTGATCCGCCTGTCGGTCAGGTAGCCATCAAGCAACGCGACTCTCACCGCCCCGAAGCGGTTCGCCAAGCCGCCTTTGCTTGGACGTTTAGTAAATCCTTTGCTAAGCAGCACCAATCCCCGAGCTCCTAGTAAAGTCGTAAGTGCCTTCCGCTCCTAAGGTTGCGAGCAAACCGCCTCGGCGCCAACGCCTTGATCCATGCTAAACGTTCTGTTCATGACAAACCCTCCATGGGATCGGGACCGCCCCGGCTCACCGCTCCGATCAAGTACCCGTCAAGTACTGCGATACGGTCTAAGTGTCTATAAGTCAAACATATAGAGAACCCCTCCCTACCACCAGCAGCCCGTCCCATCAAGTACCCATCAAGTACCCGGCTCATCTCCGCCCCTCCGTTCGGGCACCGGCCCAGAAAGGAAGATACCGCATCAGCTTGGGGGCTGCGTCCGGGTCGGCCGGCACGATGGCACCGGCCTCGACGGCCTCCCGGATCAGCCGGGAGACGGTCGACCGGTTCCGCTCGTCCACGCCGAACCGCGAGCGCAGTGTCGAGTTGGTCATCTCCTTCCGGGTGACGTAGCAGAGGCAGGCATGCAGGTAGCAGGCGCGCACGCGGTCCGCCTTCTTCATGGCCGACAGCGGCTTGTGGGCGAACAGGACCGTCCGCGTGAACGCCTCCGGGCTCTCGAACAAAGGAGCAGGAAGCTGGAACAGCTCGACCTGGGACACGACCTTGTCGATTCCGCTGCCCCGCTCCTCGCAGATCCGAATGCGGCGCA
>CAYQJL010000026.1:0-11266 GCA_964417675.1 uncultured bacterium
CCAAGCGGCTCAGCGCCGGGCGGCGCTGGCCGACGGCACGCCGCAGCTCTACAGCGTGGCAACCGCCCATCTGGATACCCAGTGGCGTTGGACCATCAAGAAGACGATCGATGAATTCCTGCCTGCCACGCTCGATGGCAATTTCGCGCTCTTCGAGTCCTATCCCGGATACACGTTCAGCTTCGAAGGCGCATTCCGCTACATGCTCATGCGGGAGTACTACCCGGAGCGTTTCGAGCGTCTGCGTGGCTACATCGCCGCGGGCCGCTGGCGGGTGGCAGGCAGTTGGATCGATGCGGTCGACACCAACATTCCCAGTCCGGAGTCCCTCATTCGTCATGCGCTCTACGGCAACGGCTATTTCGCCCGCGAGTTTGGTGTGCGCAGCCGCGACCTGTTCCTGCCCGACTGCTTCGGTTTCGGCTACGCGCTGCCCTCGATTGCCGCTCACTGCGGGATCTTGGGGTTCTCGACGCAGAAGCTCACCTGGGGGTCTGCGGTGGGCATCCCATTCGACATCGGTCTCTGGCAGGGCCTGGACGGCTCGCTGTTGGTTGCGGCCGTCAACCCGGGCAGTTATGTCGCCCGTCTCGATCAGGACCAGAGTCGTGACTCGCTGTGGGTGGCCCGTGCCGGAGCCCAGGCCGACAGCAGCGGCCTGCCCATCGCGTATCGCTACTTCGGGACCGGGGACAGCGGAGGGGCGCCCACGGAGGGTTCGGTGGCTCAGCTCGAAGCGAGTATGGCGTCGGACGGGCCGCTGGCGGTGCGCAGTGCGGCTTCGGATGATCTGGCGCGTGATCTGACCGCCGACCTGCCGGCCGATCTGGCCCGCGGTCTGCGCCCGGAGATCGCGGGCAGCGCGGCTTCAACCTCCTGGATGAAGACCTTGGCGGCCGAAGCCGATCGACCGTTGGTTTCGGATGGGTCGGCGGCACGCGGAGCGCTTGATGCTTCCGGTCCGCGCGGTTCGATCGAGCCCCCGCCGAATCCGGCGCTGGCCCGTCTGCAGACCCTGCCGCGTTACGACGGTGAACTCCTCATGACCCGTCACGGTGTGGGCTGTTACACATCCCAATCGGCCATGAAGCGCTGGAATCGCCAGAACGAGCGCCTGGCGGACGCGGCCGAGCGCCTGTCGGTTATGGCCGACTGGGTGGGTGTCTGTTCCTATCCGCGCCAGATCCTGCACGAGGCTTGGGTGCGCTTTCTCTGGCATCAGTTCCATGACGACCTGACCGGTACGAGCATTCCCGAGGCCTATGTCTACTCCTGGAACGACGAGATCCTCTCGCTCAATCAGTTCGCCGAGGTGCTCACCTGTGCGGCGGCGGGGATGGGCTCCCTGTTCGATACGCGGGTCGCGGGAGAGGCGCTGTTGGTGTACAACGCGCTGGCGGCCCCGCGCGAGGAGATCGTCGCCGGGCGGGTGCGCTTTGAAGGATCCGCGCCCGAGTACGTGCGCGTCTTCGGCCCGGACGGACAGGAAGTGCCCGCGCAGGTCCTCGCTCGGGACGAGGAGGGACTCCAGATCGCCTTCCTGGGCCGTATGCCGCCGCTGAGTCTGGCGGTATACGATGTCAGACCTTCGGCCGACCCCCCCCAGGAGGACGGCGGTCTGACCGTCTCGCCCACGCACCTGGAGAACTGGCGCTACCGTGTGGAATTGAACCGGGATGGTGACATCGCCCGGGTCTTTGACAAGCGTATGCAGCGGGAGATGATCCGTGCGCCGCTGCGGCTGGAGTTGCTCGACAACTCCCCGCGTGACTGGGCCGCCTGGGAGATCGACTACGATGACATCTCCGCGGCGCCGCGCACGGTGGTTGCGGGTCCGGCCGAGATCCGGATTCTCGAGCGCGGTCCGGCGCGGGTGGCGCTCGAGATTCTGCGCCGGGCCGAGGGATCGACCTTCCGACAGACGATCCGCCTGGCCACCGCGGGGGCCGGTGTGGCGATTCCGGTCGATCTCGAGATCGACTGGCGCACCACCGCCACCCTGCTCAAAGCCGCCTTTCCGCTGGCGATCGAGAACGAGCGGGCTGCCTATGATCTCGGGGTCGGCGCCATCGAGCGCGCCACGAACCGGCCCGACCTGTACGAGGTGCCCGCGCAGCAGTGGGCCGACATGACCAGCGACCGCCGGGACTACGGCGTCACTGTCCTGAGCGATTGCCGCTACGGCTGGGACAAGCCCGATGACCACACCCTGCGCCTGACGCTGCTGCACACGCCCGAGGTCAATCCGGGTTGGGGCTGGATCGCAGATGAGAACACGCAGGATCTGGGACGACACCACCTGCGCTATGGGCTCTATGGACATCGCGGCACGTGGCGCCACAGCAATGCGCATTGGGTGGCCGATGGATTCGCGCAGCCGCTGTTCGCCTTCCAGGTGCCGAAGCATCCCGGTCCCCTGGGCAGTCGGCTCTCCTTTGTCCGGATCCGGACGGTGGATGGACATGCGGTTCCCCAGGCGGCGGTGGCGGCCGTGAAGCTGGCCGAGGCTTCGGATGAGATCGTCATCCGGCTGCAGGAGCGTGCGGGACTCGGCGCCCGAGAGGCCTTGGTGGAGTTCGCGAAGCCCGTTGTGACGGCGCGCGAGGTCAACGGGGCCGAGGAGCCGGTGCCGGGCGAGGCGCTGCTCGACGGGGGGGCGCTGCAGGTGTCGCTGGCCCCCTATCAGACCCGCTCCTTCGCCATTCGCCTCGAGGCGCTGCCGGTGGCGATCGCGCCCATGCCGAGCGTATGCCTGGATCTGCCGTTCAACCTCGATGGTGTCAGCCGGGATGAGGATCGCCGCGACGGAGATTTCAGCGGCGCCGGCCATTCGCTCGTGGGAGAACAGCTTCCCGCTCGGTGGGTGCGCGAGGACGTGCCCTTCGTCTTGGGTGCTTGCGAACCCGGGGCGCGCAACATGCTGGCCTGCGACGGACAGATTCTCGCGCTGCCGGAGGGGGAGTATGACGCCCTCTACATGCTGGCGGCCACGGTGGACGGCGAGCGCGAGGTTGAGTTCCGGATCGAACAGGTCGGAGGCGCCGCGCTCCGGGTGCCGGTATGGATCCAGGACTACGCCGAACCGATTGCGCAGTGGGACAGCCGCATCCGCGGACGCGAGCTCATCGAAGATCCGGCGCAGATCGTTCCAGCCTACATCAAGCGGCAGCCGGTGGCCTGGGTGGGGACCCACCGCCATGGCCCCGCCGGGGAGAACGAAGCCTATCAGTTCACCTACCTGTTCAAGCATCGCCTGCCGCTGCCGGCCGGTGCCGGCGCGCTGCGGCTGCCCCGCGCGCCCGGGGTGCGCATCGCGGCCATCACGGCGGTGCAGGAGGGCCATCGCCGGGCCGTCCCGATCAGCCCGCTCTACGATGCCCCCGAGCGGAGTTGTGTTCGCATCGACGCCCCGCTGACCGAGTTCGTCGACAGCGCCTCGGTCGTTCTCAGCAGCCCGAACCGGGCCGCGGTGATTCACTTCACGCTCGACGGTGCCCAGCCGACGCGCGAGTCGGCGCGCTATGCTGGCGCGATCCAGATCCGCGATGACGCCCTGCTCAAGGCGCGCGCCTTCGCCCCGGGATTGACGCCGGAGTTCGTGGCCGAGGCTGCCTTCCGACGTCTGACGCCGCAGGCGCCGGTGGCCGGCGCTGCCGGCGCTGCCGGCGGTTTGGCTCGCGGACTGGACTGCCAGGCCTACCGGGGCGCGTGGGAATCGTTGCCCGACTTCACGGCGTTGGCCCCCGTCGCTTCATGGACGGCGGCCACCATTGACCTGCCCGAGACGCTGTCCGCGCGGCTCGCGTTGCCCGACGAGGGGCCGCCCGAGGACTTCGGGTTGCTGCTGCGCGGGTACATCGAGGTTCCCCGCACCGGCCTGTATACCTTCCACCTGTGGTCCGATGACGGCAGCCGGATGTGGGTCAATGGGGAGCCGCTGATCGACAACGACGGCCTGCATGGCAATCAGGATGTGCGTGCCCATGTCGCTCTGGAAGCCGGACTGCACCGGTTGGAGGTGCAGTTCTTCCAGCATCTGGGCGATGCGGCTCTGGATCTGACCGTTGCGGGCCCCGGGCTGGCCCTCCAAGCGGTGCCCGCGGAATGGCTGTGGCACGACAATCAGGGCAGATAGCCGAGACTGACACTGTAGCCGTCCCAACTCACCTCGTGGTGAAGGTTGGCGAAGTCGCCACCGAGGGCCTTCTCGCGGCCGCGCTGAAGCCTGTAGGTCAGCCGCCAATGGCCGGCCTGGATTCCGGCCTGCAGGTGCGGGCCGACGATCCAGACTCCACCTTCGGGATCCTCGATGAGTTTGTCAGACTGAGCGTCATAGATCATACCCGGGAATGTCCAGTAGCTGTAGTTCGCGCATAGACCGGCGCCGGCGAAGGCTTGCATACCGCGGATCTCATGCTGATAGATGCCCGCAAGGTGCACAGGGATGTGGTACATCTGGGCATCGTTACGTTCCTCGGAGGCCCCTACGCTGATCTGACCTGCGAGATCAACCCCCCGGAACAGGCGAAACTGTTTCTCGTACCCCACGGAGAAGGCAGCTTCATGAAAACGTTTGCTGGCCTGGTGAGTGAAGCGATGCCAGCCGAATACGATTCCGGCGTCGCGAAGCGACCGGGCCTGTGAGGACTTCAGTTCGACCTTCTCGGGAACCGTGTGCGGCGCGGGCCGGAGCTCGTAGAGCGGATGGGCATGGGCATAGTAGGAGTAGAGGTTCTCAGCGAGCAGCGTCTTCATGTCCTGAGGAATGCTGTCATCAATGAACGTGTCCGCCCGGCCTGAGTCGACCACCTTGGCATCGCGACAGTCGATGATCCGGTAGTTGAATGCCGTGCGTCCGCGACGGGTGATGGTGTCATGGCGATCGGAGTCGCGACGGCCGTATCGAACGCCAACCTCCAAGAGACGAAACACCAGGGCGTAGTCCGCCTGTTGTGGTTCTGTCTTGCCGGCGCGCTGCTCACACATGTGCGACAGAGCCAGCCCGGCTATCTGATCCATGCTCAGATCGGTTCCGTGCGCTGTCGCAGCTTGGGTCGCGCTGCCCGCCGGCCACTGGCTGGCGGAATCCCATCGACCATCGATGACCTGAAACCCTTGCTTCCTGAGAAGATGGATCAATTCATCGCGCACCAGACCGCCGGGGACGAGGTCCGCGCAGTCTCCCCCGGTCACTTCAACAATTGCGATGGTGCTGCCATGCGGGATGCCGACACTGCCGACCTCCTTCACAGCGCCGACGATCGACTCATCCAGGATATCGGCATTGGTCTTCAGAAACTCATGCGACATTCCAGAACAGCCACAGGCCAAGATGGACAGGGTCAGGAACAGGGCGCCCAGGTATCTCTGGTGCGGGCAGCTGTGAAGGAGGTCCACGAACATCGTTCGGGTTCTACCTTTCCGGTTGCTGTGCAATCATGACTGTGGCCGTGACCGTCGCATGCTTCGACCGCACTACCTGAAAGCAGCCCTCGCGCCTTTCTCTGCTGAGCATGGATGGATCCGCTCAGACGTGGAGGCGGGGGGGCGATCCAGCCAGGCGAGAAGACTCGCCGGGTTGGGGTAGCGCTCGATGCTGTGCCAGGGAAACCGCTCCCGGCAGCCCTCTTGCATCTGGTTCCCGATCGGATCACGATCGCCGAGAATCAGGGTTCGATCCCAGAGTGAGGATTCGGACTCGGGTCCAAGGTCGTCCCGGGACAGCGCGTCGGGCGTGTCCTGCAAGTAGCTGAGCCAGGCCGCAAGAGCCTTTTCGCCCACGAGGATGGCACTGTATCGGGAGGGCGCTCGGGGCAACTCCAGCGAGTCGGCCGGCAGAAGGACATCGACCTCGAACGAGGGCCGCAGCAACGCGACCATGTCCTCGGCGAACTCGGCATCGGTCTCGATGATGAGGATCGTGCCCGTGCGGTCGCGGGCGCCTTCTCGATCAGTCGGGCGAGGTGTGTTCACGTTCATTGTCGCGTCCTCGGCAGGCATCGTGGCTGGAGCATTCCCAGCCGCCTGCACACGAAAGAGCAGTCACCGGAACGGTCACCGTACACACCTCCCATTCCCATCCGGCCTGCGCCAGATGGGGACTGATCGAACCGTTGGCGTGAGCCCTTCCCCTGTCGGCGAAGACACCCTGGTGGAAGAGCTCTTCTCCAGTCCGGTCATGAGGTCATGGGTTGCAGAGCCCGTGCCAGAACCGCAGCGGGGAGGCGAGCGGGTGCATTGTGTGCAAACGATTGGTTCACAACGAGTTGTCCAGAGGGTCGTGGTCGGCCTCTGACGGTTGGCCTATCCCGGGTGCCACATCGAAGTGGCACCCGGGGACGCGGGCGTGGGAGAACTGCTGCCATGCCAAGTCGTTGACCGTGCCACGGCGATGTGGCGGGGGTGCGCTCTGGCGGGCAGTCGCGCAGCGTCGCAGCGGCGATCCGTCTAGCGGTGCAGAACCCCCGGCCGCCGCTCGGCCGCGTTCCACCAGCTCAGGAGTTCGCGGTCGAAGTAGTCGTCGAGGCCGGCGGATCGCGGTGTCACGCGCACGGCGAATCCGAAGTGGCCGCTGGTCTGGCAACTGATCACCCCGCTGTATTCGTGGGTGCCGTTGTCCGTATGGGCGAGCGAAAGCAGTTCGCTGCGTCCCTGGCGGATCTCCTCGTCATTGAGCGTGCCGTGGAAGACCTCGACCTTGATGTCCTGCGGTGAAAGCGCACCGAGGGAGATCCTGGCCCGTACGGTAAGGCGGTCGCCGACGGCGAGATCGACGCCGCTGTCGGACGTGACCTCGTGCACCTGGACCTCGGGCCACTTGCTGCGGATGTACGCCTTCCACTCGGCGATCTCTCGGCCGCGGCGCATGTCTTCGGCCGTGAGCCAGTTCCAGTTGAGGAGGGACGAGATGTAGTAGAAGCGCGTATACTCCTCGGCCGCCCGGTTCGTATTGAAACGGGGGCAGATCGTGATCATCGAGGCCTTGATCCGCTGGAGCCACTTGCGCGGAAGATCGTCGGCGCCGCGGTCATAGAATAGGGGGATGACGTCATCCTCGAGCAGGCTGTAGAGCGCCTGGCTTTCGATGTGATCTTGGTAGTCGGGATCCTCGTGAACCTCGCCGTTGCCGATGGCCCATCCGTTCTCGCCGTTGTAGGCCTCGCACCACCAGCCATCGAGGACCGAGAGATTCAAGCCGCCGTTGATGACCGTCTTCATGCCGCTGGTGCCACTGGCCTCCATGGGCCGGCGCGGCGTGTTCAGCCAGATGTCGACACCCTGCACCATGGTGCGGGCCAGTTCGATGTCGTAATCCTCCAGGAATACGATCCGCCGGCGGAAGGCCGGTTCGCTGGCGGCCTGTACGAGTCCACGGATCAGTTCCTTGCCGGGCTGGTCCTTGGGATGGGCCTTGCCGGCGAAGATGAACTGCACGGGCCGGTCCGGATTGCCCACGATGCGGGCGAAGCGTTCGGGATCGCGCAGCAGGAGCAACGCGCGCTTGTAGGTGGCGAATCGGCGGGCGAATCCAATCGTGAGGACATCCGGATCCAGGACCTCGGTCGCATCCTTGACCTGGTTGTGATGCGCGCCGCGCTGCTTCAGCTGGATTTGCAGGCGCCGCCGGGACTGGGCCACCAGCCGCGCACGCAGACGCTCCCGGGCGCGCCAGAGTTCCGCGTCGGGAATGGTCTCGACGCGCCGCCAGACCTCCTGATCCACCGGGTTCTCCAACCAGTCGGGGCCCAGGTAGCGATCGAAGAGGCGGGCGGTTTCATCCGACTGCCAGGAGGGCAGATGCACTCCGTTGGTGATGTGCCCGATCGGCACTTCCTCCTCGGGCGTATCCGGCCAGAGTCCCTGCCACATGGCGCGAGCCACCTCGCCATGCAACTTGCTGACCCCGTTGCGGAAGGTCGCCAGACGCAGCGCGAGCACGGTCATGCTGAAGGGCTCGTTGCCATCCTCGGCATTGACGCGGCCCAAGCCCAGCAGAGCCTTCTGCGATATACCCAGGCGGCTGACGAAGGGCTGGAGATAGTCGGCCGCCAGATCGGGTGGAAAGGCGTCGTTGCCGGCGGCCACCGGCGTGTGGGTGGTGAAGACATTGCTCGCCGAGACGATTTCGCGCGCGGCGGCAAAGGATAGATTCTTCTGTTCCATGAGCGCGGCGATACGCTCCAGGGTCAGGAACGCCGAGTGGCCCTCGTTCAGGTGGCAGACTGTCGGCGGCACATCGCAAATCTCGAGGGCCCGCAATCCCCCCACACCGAGGATCATTTCCTGTCGGATGCGGGTGTCCGCGTCGGCATCGTAGAGAAACTGGGTGATGCGGCGATCATGGGCATCATTCTCGTTGATGTCCGTATCCAGCAAGAACAGCGGCACGCGGCCGACCTGCACCCGCCAGATGCGCGCGAAGACGGTGCGCGCGGCGATTTCGATCTCGATGAGCTCGGGCTGGCCATCCGGGCGGCGGACCACCCGCATGGGCAGCCCCGAGAAATGGTTCTCGCGATAGATCTCGCGCTGCATCCCGTCCTGATCGAGAACCTGATGGAAGTAACCGCGACGGTACAGCAGCCCCACGCCGACCATGGGTAGGCCCAGCTCGGAGGCCGACTTGAGGTGGTCGCCGGCGAGCACGCCCAATCCCCCGGCATAGAAGGGCAACGACTCGTGAAGGCCAAACTCGGCCGAGAAGTAGGCGATCCGGTTCTCGGGGCTCTCGCTCTGCACCTCCGAATACCATGTCGGGTGCTGTAGATAGCGCATCAGGCCCTCGTAGACACGGTCCATGTGGGCCAGGAAGGTCTCCTTGGATGCCAGGCTGTTGAGCCGGTCCTGGCTGACATCGCCCAGGAGCGCGATCGGATTGTGCCGCGCCTGATCCCACCGGTCCGGATCGATACGCCGGAAGAGACTGACCGCGTCCGGATTCCACGTCCACCACAGGTTACGGGCAATCTCGAGCAACGGCCCGATGCGATCGGGCAAGGTCGGACGCACACGGAATTTCTGAATGCTTCTCATAGGTGTTGCGCTCGTATACTCCTAGACACTCGCTGTCCTGTCTCGCATGGCAGGCCTGTGTGGCGAACCCAGGCATCCATATGATTCTCCGGGCCGAATCGGCTTCGCCAGCCGACAAGGCTCCGGATCCGGTTTCCGGGTGAACCCCGGGCGTGGACCTAAGGTCCCAAATGGGTTGCACCTTAGCGGTCGGAGCCCTCCTACGACAAGATCGACGATCAAGCCCCGCATCTTGACGGGACCAGGCTCGAGGGTGTGGCCCGAGGATTGTGGCCCGAGGATTGTGGCCTGAGGATTGGTGGTGCCCGCGGCGGGTGGGTCCATTGTCGTGGGGGTTACCTGTGATCGGGGCCGTCCTCCCGATTTTGTCTCGTCCTTCGAATCGCAACTACTACAATTGGTTACAGATCCGGCAGGTTCCGGGGCCGCCAGCACCGATCTTCGGGCCACAACCTGCCGGGCAGGGGGCGGAGCGGGTTGCCTGCGCCCCTACAAGGATTCTCCAGAGCAGCATTAGAAGAGTTCAATTCCGGCCTGGCCTCACATCTGTCAGAATCTGAAAGTTCTGAAATCCGCAGAAGATCCGGCATCTCCGGTGCCGGGGAAGCCGAGAGGTGTTTTTTCGGGGAGGTACCCACATGGCCGATGTGAAGATGACCAAGGCTGAAATGGAGGCCAAGGCCGCCCAGCCGGGGATTGATGCGATGAAGATGCACCCGTACTACCGGGGCAAGGTGGAAGTCGTGCCCAAGTGCATCGTCCGCGACTTCAACGATTTCGCCATCTGGTACACCCCGGGGGTGGCGAAGCCCTGTCTCGATATCAAGGCGAACCCGGAGACGGTGTTCGATCACACGAACAAGTCGAACTTCGTCGCGGTGATCAGCGATGGCACTCGGGTGTTGGGCCTGGGCGACATCGGCCCGGAGGCGGGCATGCCGGTCATGGAAGGCAAGGCGCTGCTCTTCAAGTATCTGGGTGGTGTGGATGCGTTCCCGATCTGTATCGATGAGAAGGATCCCGACAAGATCATCGATATCGCGCTGGCGCTGCAACCGACCTTCGGCGGGTTCAATCTCGAGGATCTTTCGCAGCCGAAGTGCTTCCACATCCTGGACACGCTGCGTGAGAAGGCGCGCATCCCGGTCTGGCATGATGATCAGCAGGGAACCGCCGCCATCATCTTTGCCGGTCTGGTCAATGCGGTGAAGCTGGTCGGCAAGGAACTCAACAAGGTCAGGATCGTCCTGATTGGCGCCGGCGCGGCCAACATCCGCGCGGCGCACGTCATGTTCAAGGGCGGCGTGCCCTGGGAGAACATGATTCTGCTCGACTCGAAGGGCACGCTCCACAAGGGTCGCAGCGAGCTGCAGGAGGGCTTCAAAGAGAAGTGGGAGATGTGCCAGCTGACCAATGGCGACAATCTGGTGGGTGATATCGAGGCGGCCATGAAGGGCGCGGACGTCGTGATCGGCGCCTCGAAGCCAGGTCCGGGCGTCATCAAGCCCGAGTGGGTCAAGGGCATGGCCAAGGATTCGATCGTCATGCCGTGTGCCAATCCGGTCCCGGAGATCTGGCCGTGGGAGGCCCTCGAGGCCGGCGCCAAGGTGGTCGCCACCGGGCGCAGCGACTTCCCCAATCAGGTCAACAACTCCCTAGGGTTCCCGGGCATCTTCCGCGGCACGCTGGATGTGATGGCGACGACCATCACCGACGAGATGTGCATCGCCGCGGCGCTCGAGCTCGCCAAGGTCGCCGAGGACAAGGGGCTGACCCCCGAGTACATCATTCCCTCGATGAATGAGTGGGAGGTCTTCCCGCGCGAGGCCGTCGCCGTCGGTCTCAAGGCGATCGAACAGGGTGTGGCCCGCGTGACCAAGACCGCCGAAGAGCTGATGGCGATGGCCGAAGCTCAGATCAAGCATGCCCGCGATGAAACGCACATGCTGATGAAGGAAGGCTTCATCCGCCCGTACGTTGAGAAGTAGCACGCTGGAGGCTGCCCAGGTCTCCCAGAGCCGGTGACGTCGCACGCGCTTCCCAAGGAGTGTGAGACGCCGCCGGCTCTCTTGTTTTTCGGCTCTATCCGGATTCTGCAAAGCGTTCTAGGGGGGAGAAGTTGAACGGTCATAGGCCCGCCCTCATTCTGCGTGTGACTTAAAAGGAAGCGCGTAGAACCCGGGGAGGAACCCATGACCGACCTCAAGGCCATCAGGAGACTGCTGCGACTGAA
>CAYQJL010000027.1:0-4328 GCA_964417675.1 uncultured bacterium
TCGGAAGTCTCGACCGACACGAAGGCGAGATAGAACCTGCGCATGTTCTCGAGGTTGTCGGGCGAGAAGCCCCGCCCGAAGCGCGTGGTGAGATCGCCGCGCCTCGTCGAGCAAGTCGGCGATGTTCCCGAGCAGTTCGCCTATCCGTCGGATGTCCTGGCCGTTGCGCTTGCTTCCCGCCGGGCGGCGGCCACAAGGTCTCCCACGCGCTGACCCCTGTCCGTCTCGCCGGTAGCCAAGCATCTGTGGCCGGGTGTACGACCTTCTGTACAATCCGCAGTCAGCCGTCGCGCGTCTGCTTACCATGAGGCTGGTTTGCCAAACTCGCCAGCCCGGTCTCGAAGTCTCGGCGGGAACTGGCTGGTCGCAAGAAGACCGCGCCGGATGGCCCGTACACCGGTTGCGAATTCGACTAGAGCGCGGCTGGACCTGCGGCCGGGGTAAACCACGAAGACGGGCACGTTCAGCTCCGTTGTCACGATACGGACCGCCTCTCGAAGGTCTGAATCATTCGACACGACCACGGCAGCATCGAGCTGTCCCATGTGCGCATCATGAAGAAGATGGACCGCGAGATTGACGTCTGACCCCTTCTCCTCTGCCTTGATCACGCGTACGAATTCCTGGCCTCCAGGCCCACAATCAGCCATGGGCATACGCACGACGTGGCTCAAGAAGTGACCGAAGACGATCTGGATCTTTGGTACGGTCTTGAGGGCTCTTAGATACATCTGCTGGCGCACAGGTTGGCTCGGATCGCTGGACTGCTGCTTCACCCGTGCCGTGAAGTACTTGATTCGTTCAATGTCGAAGCCGGGGAAGAGACGGCCAAAGAGCTGGTCAAGATTGAGCCACTTGTGCGGTGTTCGTTTCAGCGACCCGTAGTAGAGATTGAAGCCATCCACGTAGACGATGGCCCGACAGGCAGGTTGACGGTTGTCAGCATGCGCAGGAAATGCAGAGGCCAGGCATGAACGCCTGGCCTCGCGCCCTACCCCCGAAGGGATAGGGGGGATATCTTCAGGAACTATCGGCAACGCGCTCTCGATAGTCAAGGTGGTTTGATCGCCTGAACATGTCGATTGACTTCCGCTACTGGAGCGTGGGTCTCCGAATGTGGTCTCGCGATTCCATCGGCGATCCTAGCAATCGGGGTGCCATAGGTTCGGCTGCGCTCACCGCCCAAACCCCAGACCAAGCCGGTCCTGCCCACGCGGCCCTGATAGCCCAGGAACGCACCCAGCGACGGGCCCTGCCCCGAGAAGTCCCCCTCGAGATGGACGTTGGAGCTGGCGTCGCCATAGATCCGCAGGCGCGTCGAGGAATCGACCGTGCCGAACGCCATGCCCACCGAGGCGCCCATGAACCAGTCCCGCGACGACGGCAGCCTGAACGTCAGGGTGCCGCTCACGTCGATCACCTGGAGGTAGCTCATGTCGGAGACCGAGCCCGAAAAGTCCGAGTACAAATTCATCAGGCTCGTGTTCCTGCCCAAAAACAGCAGGCAGTGTCTGCTGTCTTGCGCATATCTTTGTCTGACAGTCCAGTACTGGATCCAGAGATACTTGGCGCTGTCGATGGGCGTGGTCCGTCCTCCGTCTCATCCGCTGGGTCCGTAGTTGGTCCGGGGCATGCGTTGCGTGCGTGGCCTGCGTTTCTATCGCGGATTCGGGCGCATCGGCCGCTCGAGCCACTCGATCAGCCGCCTGAGGTGGGGCAGACAAGCGGTAAGGGCCTCCGGATTCACCTCGCTCAGTGCTTGGGTGGATTCACGGGCGGGCGCGCGCGCGGGGCGGGGAAGCGACCGTGTCAGCCGCCACCTTGTTCAATGGCGGTGGCGATCGACGCGCCGGGGTCACCGTCCGTCTCGGCCCTTTTCCTTGTCCGCCACCGACGGTCCCGACGGTCGCCAGCCCATCAGAATCAGGTCCGCCAGCACCTTGTAGGCCACGTAGCCGCGGCCGTAGTACATGTTGGTCAGATCCTCATAGTCCTGGACGAGCTTGCGGTAGAGGTCCTTGAGTTCATCCGGCAGAGTGGCCTCGGCCTCGATGTATTTGGCGCTGCCGATCGGCATGGGTTCTCCTCCGTTGCGCCGGTGGCGTTCGTCGCGTCCTCCGCGTCCCTGCCGTCGCATCCGGTAGCACAGGCCGCGTCTGTCGCCCGCGTGTGCGCCCGGGTGTCCGCCCAGGGTGCGCGCCCCGCGTGAAGCCCCGGATGCACACCGCGGGTGGGCGCCCCCCGTGTACGCCCCAGGAGCGCGCCCCGCTCACGCAGGCCGCCTACCCAATATTCCACGCCATTCGGGTAGATACAAGGGCCGCTTCGCTTTCGGAGATGGGTGCGTTCCCCCGGTGGGTAGCTGTGCTACACTGCCCGTCTTGTGGCGGCAGGGTCGGGTAGGCCGTCCCATGCGCTCCGAAACCAAGCGTCCGTCTCTACCGCAACCACGGAGGCCCCAGCGTGCCGGAAACCGCTCTTCACACGATTTCGATTCCCTTGTCTGCCGAAACCGGCGAAGTGGTCGACCGCCTTCGTCTCATCATGAAGGCGCGTGAGGAAGCCGAGCGAAGCGATCGACCAGACGCGATTCCCCTGGCCGAGAGCCTGCGGATCGCCAAGGAGTTTCGCGCCTGGATCGGGGATGCGCCCGATCGCTTCGACAATGTGCAAAACGAGCTGCCGCTCGAAGAGGACCCCATGATCTGGCTTCTCGACGATCTGCCGTGGCGGCTCGCGAAGGCCGGGATGATCGATGAGCTCACCGACCTCTCCCGCAGCTTCGCCGAGGTCACTTCGCCGGACAGCTTTTTGGGCGATCTGGCCCTGCGGCTCGGCGAGGCCGGCCGTCATGACGAGGCCCTCGCCCAGGCCCGGTCGAATCTCGAGCGATTCCCGGATGACCCGTGGACGGTCATCCGCGCGGGCGAAGTTCACCAGATGCGAGAAGAACTGGATCAGGCCGAGGCGGCCTATCGCAAGGCGCTCTCGATGGCCGGCGACGACGTCTTCACGCGCGCGGGCGCCCTCGAGCGGCTGGCCCCGTTGCTGGAGCAGTGTGGCCGGGCCGAGGAAGCCGAGGCGCTCATTGAGGAAGAGAGACGGCGACAGGAGGAGCGGCAGGAAGAGCGGCAGAAGGAACGCGCCTCCAGCGCTGTGGCCGCGGCCGGCGCCTCCGAATCGAACGGGTCCCTCCCCAAACCATTCCCCGAACCCGCCCGGCGCGAGGCCCCCAAGGTGGGTCGTAACGCGCCTTGTCCCTGCGGCAGCGGGAAGAAGTTCAAGCGTTGCTGCGGCGCGTGATGTAGCCCGGCCCGGGCATGGGCTCTAATGTCGCCGACTCGGTATCAGAAGGCCGACCTCGCGGGCCGGAACCCATTGAGGCCAATTCTACCCGGGACTTCGTAGTTCCGAGCCGCGGAGCGGCAGTAGAGCGCGTAGCCGTCCCAGCCGCCGCCGCGGATCACCCGGTTGCCGCTCGCAAGCGGCCCCACAGGATCCGTCTCATCCCCTCCGTAGCTCCCGAACCAGTCGTTGCACCACTCCCACAGATTCCCGTGCATGTCGTGCAGATCCCAAGCGTTGGTCGGATAGCTCCCCACCGGCACCGTCCAGCCTACGTACGGGCCGGACGGACAGCCCGGAAAAGGACCGGGCCCATAATAGTTCGCCTCGGTTCCCGCATCCAGGCACGCCCCCGTGTGGAACGGGGTCTGCGTCCCCGCCCGGCAGGCGTACTCCCACTCCGCCTCGGTCGGCAGCCGGTAGCCTTGCGCGTTGTAGGGATCATGTCCATTGCATAGCCAGTCACCGTTATGTTGATAGGCGCGCGCATACCCCGCCTCCAGGCTCAGCCAGTCGCAGTAGCGCGCCGCACCGTACCAGGTCACCTCGACCACCGGATGGTCCGCCTTCCCGGCGTCCACCGTGAAGACGCCTCCGCTGAAGGAAATCTCGCAGTAGGCGCCATCCAGATCCAGCAGCTCCTGCGTCGATCCGTCCAGGGCGTCCCGCAAGCTGCCGCTCGTTGCCGTGCAGTAGCTCCGGTCATAGGCCCACTGCGCCATGTCCGCATACTGCTGGTTGGTGACCTCCGTCGACTGCAGGTAGAATGACCCTGTCAAAGTCACCTCGTGCTGGGTCTCGTCGCTCCCATGGTATGGCTCATCCGGCGGGCTCCCCATCGTGAAGCTGCCCGCGGGGATCGCCACGAATCCCGGCGGCGCGTTCAGCGTGTCTTCGTAGAACTTCAGGCTGTCGATGCTCGACACCGTGAACTCCGTGACGCCGGCTCCTTCGTGAACCCGCATCTTCCACTCACCCTGGCT
>CAYQJL010000028.1:0-60554 GCA_964417675.1 uncultured bacterium
CTCATTTGGTTAACAACCGCGTCACGACCGGACCCCGATCTGTAGGGAAGCTCGGGAGCGAAGCGTCCCACGGAGCATGCTGAACAAGCTGGCAAGCCAGGCCATGGTGCTGGTATCCTGATGTTGATCGGCGGTTCACCGGAATCACGAAGCGAAAGGGTTGCTGATCGGAGAGTTGGGTGGCAAGTCAGATCTCAGATCGGCCGATCCGGCAGGAATCAGTGTCGCGTAAGTCCTGGGAATGGTGGCCGATGGAATATTCGGGAGGCACAGGACGACGCGTTGGCGATGATGAGCCAGGCCCAGAAGATGCGATCGGAGAAGCGCATACAGTCCGGGCTTGACCCCTCATGGTCGCTAGGAGAGACTCCGCGGAGTCCCAACCGGTGGCTTTCGGTGATCGAGGATCCCCGACAAAGCGCGGCACCCGAGATCAACTGGGTCCGGTTGCGAACTCCAAAGGTCGAGGATGCCATGAAGGTCTTTGCCGTCCTGAACCCTGCAGCCGGACAAGATACGCACGCGTCGGTGCGCGATGCGCTCGCTCGCCGGCTCGGCGCATCCCACATCCCATACGAGGTCCACGAGACCGTCGAGGGAGACAGGCTCGGAGATGTTGTGCGGGCCCGCCTGCGCGACGGCTTCGACCTGGTCGTGGCGGCGGGGGGGGACGGGACGGTCTCCGGCGTCGTGGACGGCCTGGTGGGAAGCTCGATCCCGCTCTGCATCATCCCGACCGGGACCGGGAATCTGATCGCCCGGGAACTTGGCATATCCACCAAGTTGGACGAAGCCGTCGCAGTGATCGGGGGCGCGTCGGGGTCAAGGCGAATCGATGCTATGAGAATCGGGGATCGGATCTTCATTCTCAATGCCAGCGTCGGGGTCAGCGCCTCTGTTGTAAGCAGCACGACGACGAGTCGCAAGAATCGCTTTGGCCGTTTTGCATACCTCTGGGGCATCTTGCTGAAGATGTTCAAATGGAGGTCGCGATATCTCGCCGTGATGGTAGACGGAATCGCTGATGAGTACCGGGCGATCGAAGTCTCAGTCATGAACTGCGGAATGGTGCCCAAGGCGCTCTACTCGAAAGGGCCCACCATCCGAGTCGATGACGGGCACCTGGACGTTTTCGTCCTGGGCATGAAGACCATTCGCGATTACCCCAGCATCATCTTCAACGTCGTCATGGGGCGTCCCTTCGACTTTCTGTGGCGCTTCATCAAGGTGGAGAAGCGCGCCACCATCCGAAGCGATGTGCCCCTTCAAGTTCAGGCCGACGGGGACATCATCGGCACCACCCCCATCGAGATCGAGGTCGTGCCGAGCGCGGTTACGGTGCTCGTGCCCGAGGAGGCCGTGACCGCTCCTCTGCCGTAGCGGCTCCTCGCGGCCCTGGTTCGGTTAGCCGCTCGGGAGCGGACGGCGGAGGGCACGCCGAGTCCCGTGCGACCCAATTGTTACCCGAAGCGCGCAGCTCGACAAAACTCGCATTTGGCGGCGTAATCATGAGCAGCTGATTGCTCGTGAGGACCTGAGAGACCTCAGTCGCCTCCCGGAGCTGGGCCGGATCGAGAAGCTGAACGCCTTGCTGCCCGAACGCACTGGATCCCCTTTCAGTTTCGCATCCATCGGGCGCGATCTGGAGGTGAGCATCCCGACCGTGAAGCGATGGATCGGGCACTTGAAGGCCAGAACTATCTCTTCGAGATCACGCCCCACCACAAGGGAATCCGACGTACACTGCGCTGAGAGGGTAAGGTCTACCTCTGGGACTACGGAGCAGGCCGGGATGAGGCGATTCGTTTCGAGACCATGGCTGCCTGCCATTTGCTGGAAAGTTGTCACCTTTGGACTGACATCGGCGAGGGCGATTGCGAGCTGCCTTACCTGCGCAACAAAGAGAAGCAGGAAATCGAATTCCTGATCACGCGTGACGGCATTCCTTGATGACCTAGTGGTCGAGTTTCGCCGAGTCTGGAGCAGGGCGGGCAAGTGGATGCCACTGCGCACCGCGCGTGGCAAGAAGCGCACGGCGTTGCTGCGTGAACTCAAGGGGTGCTTCCGACGTGTACGCTCTCGGCCGACCCGTGACTTGATCGCGACGATCAATCCGATCCTGCGCGGGTGGATCAACGACTTCGCTATCGGACACTCGAGCCGCCGTTTCTCGTTCATCCGAAACTGGGTCGAGAAGAAGATCAGGCGCCACCTGGCCAGAACCCGTTTGCCCCAGGGCTTCGGCTGGAAGCGGTGGAGTAGGAAGTGGCTGTGTGAAGGGCTCGGGCTGTTCGATGACCATCGAGTTCGGCGGTCCCAGTCATCTCCGAAAATGACTCCAGCAGGATAGGTCCCATCCGTCGCCACACCAGCTATCAACCCTGCCAAGATTGCAGCACTTGGACGTCAGAGTCCAAGAGAGAGACGAACCAGTTCATGGCATGATTGCTCCAGGAGTGATGGACAAGGTCTTCTCCCCCGAAGCAAGCCTGTTCCGTTGGCGTAGGCGAGCAGATGTTGGGAATGCCCTGGCGCCGAAACGGGAACTTTGTCCGGGGTGGCAGGGTGAACGCAGCCACCGGATGAGTGCATCCGCTGTCGATCTCTGGCAGCTTTCCAGCGAGGGTACTCGTCGTGCGCAACGAAAATCGCTGAACCATGGGAAGGATCGAAGAAGATGAACAAGATGAACAAGATGAGACGGCTCATATTGCCCGTTCTGATAATGTCGGCCGCCAGCTGTGGCATCGCTTGGGGCGCCGAGCATCCAAAGGCCGAGCATCCAAAGGCCAAAGATCCGAAGGCCGAACATCCGAAAGCTATAGGCGACATCGTTGCCGTCGCAGCGAACGTCGACGGTCTCAAGACGCTCTTGACCGCCGTCAGAACCGCCGGATTGGTGGAAATGCTTCAGGGGAAGGGACCGTTCACCTTATTTGCCCCGACCGACGAGGCCTTCGCGAAGCTGCCGGAGGGAACGCTCGAGACCCTACTGAAGCCCGAGAACGAAGAGATGTTGGCACACATCCTGACCTACCACGTCATACTGGGGAGGGTCAGGGCGGCTGATGTGAAGACATCGAAAGTGAAGGCGGCCAACGGCCTGGAGTTGAGGGTCAAGGTGGCAAAGGATGGCGTCACGGTGGACCAGGCCAGCGTCGTCAAGACCGACATCGGTGCCTCGAATGGTATCATTCACTTGATTGATGCGGTCTTGCTCCCTGCCGCTCCCAAGGCGTCCCCCGAGGCTTCGCGGCCGAAGGATCACCCAGGCCACTGAGCCCATGAGGACCGAGAGGATCATGAATACCACGAAGAACAAGCCTGATCGACGGCGGCCTGCCTCTCGCTGGTGGGATGGGACGTGGGTGGCCCTGATGCTGTCCGCGTCAGTGGCCGGCTTTGGCGCGTTGGGCGTGGCGGACGGGGCGGGCGCGGCCGAGTCATCCGAAGACGAACCATGTGTGCTGACCATTGTGACTGGGGACATCAAGGCCGGGATCGAGAAGCACATCGCCGAGCAGGTCGAAGCCGGAAATGGGTATTTCCGCGTTTCCTTCGAGGGTGAGGAGCTCGAGCTCGAGTTGGTGCGCGTGCACGTGGAGTACTTGGCCTCGCTGGCGCCGAAACGGCACTTCGCCTGCGTGGATATGGCAAGTGCCGACGGGCAGTTCTACGATGTCGACTTCTTCCTGGAAGGAGATCCGGGGGAGATGGTCGTCACCGAGACCACTGTGCACAAGCTCAACGGCGTGCCCTACTACCTCTGGGAGCAGAACGAGGAGAACCACTGGGAACGAGTCCCTGTGGATCATGCCTCCAAGCAACTGATGGGTGTCTTGTCGGGCACGGATGCATTTGAGTTTCGTTACCGGGCAATCCTGCCGGAGATCACCGAGGACGCGCGCTGTTGGATTCCACTGGCCGTATCGGATGAGTTTCAGACGGTGGGCGTGAGGTCGATCGACACGCCCTGTCCATACGAGACTCTCGAGGACCACGCCCATGGCAATCGGGTGCTATACCTGGAGCTGGGCCCCGAGCACAGCGGACGGAGCATTGAGATCGTCTACGACGTGGTGCGGCTTGAGAAGGGTGCCTACCCGGGAGATGCGTCTGACGCGGCCAGGCACCTCGAGCCGGAGCGGCTGGTTCCGCAGAACGACCGGTTCAAGGTCGAGGCCGAAACGGTCGTTGCCGGTCTGGACAATGACCTCATGCGCGCCCGAGCGCTCTATGACTACGTCATCGATCAGATGAGCTACATCAAGGTAGGCGCGGGCTGGGGACAGGGCGACGCGCTGTATGCCTGCGACGTCAAGACCGGCAACTGCACCGACTACCATTCCTACTTCATCGGCCTGGCCCGGGCGGCCGGCATCCCGGCGCGCTTTGCGATCGGCGTGGCGGTTCCTTCCGAGCGCGACGAAGGGGGGACCGATGGCTATCACTGCTGGGCGGAATTCTTCGCGCAGGGCATGTGGTGGCCGGTGGACATCAGCGAAGGTGACAAGTTCAGTGCCTTGAGCATGTACTACTTCGGGCATCATCCGGCAAACCGCTTCGAGTTCACCCGAGGACGGGACCTGGTTCTAGAGCCTGGGCCTGCGTCCGGGTCGGTCAACTTCCTGGCGTACCCGCTCTTGGAAGTCGATGGTGTGCCGGAGAAGGTTGAGACCCTGTTCCTTTTCCAGCGCCCAAGTTAGAACCCTTGTCTGCAGGATCAGATCAAGGTGCGCATCGGCGCGGGCCTCGATGCCGACGGCGCAAGCGGGAGAGCGCTGCGTACCGAATCAGTCATCGTCCTGGCTTTAGCCGTGGCGGCCGCCCTGGCGATCAAGGCTCCTGAGCTCTTTGGCCTCCGCTTTGCGCAAGACGCACAGGCGTTCTATGTGCGCAAACTGGGCGTTTTCGTCCTCCCGTTTCTGACCGCTTATCTGGCCTGGAAGCGGGGTGTGGGCGCCGCGGGCTTCGCGCGGATGCTCATCCCCTTCGCCTACGCCGCCCTCGTGGTGAGCCTCAACCCGTTCCGCAGGCCACACATCCCATCTGGCAGCGATCCATCTCCCGATTGCTCTCTGGAGGGTCGTGGGTGTGGCCCATGTGGGCTTGCGCTGGCAAGACTCGGATGAGCGGATGAACTTCATCCGGTTCTCTGGCGAGCTGTTCATCTACTCCGTTCTGATCTCGCTCGGGGGGCGTCCTGTCTCTCTTCACGGTCGGGATGTTCGAGGTCATCGGTTTCCAAGCGGAAGGGGTGATTGCGCAATGGCTGTTGCCCTGCATTGCGATGGGTGCGGTGCTCATCGGATCCTGGCTCGTGGAAATGAAGCAGGGCGTGATCGAAAACCTGGCGCCGGTGCTCACCCGGATCCTCACACCGCTCTTCACGCTGGTTCTTCTGATCATCCTGGCGACGATGATCTGGACGAAGCGTGGGATCGACATCCAGCGGGAGATCCTAATCGGCTTCGATCTGCTTCTCGTAGTCGTGCTTGGTCTCCTGCTGTACTCAGTCTCCGCACGAGATCTGCACGCACCGCCCGGTCCCTTTGATCTCCTCCAGCTTACTCTCGTGGTGAACACGTCCATCGTTAACGGGGTGGCGCTGGCGGCCATCGCGGCGCGAATCTCGGAGTTCGGTCGCACGCCGTTCAGCGCCCTCGAGCAATGGCAGACATCACATCCGTCAGGCGTTCGGGTCCAGCCCAGAACCCCGTGTGCGTCGATCTGAAAATGCGGCCCGCGGACCTCGGCGATCTCGATCGATGACCCCGATGCGCCCCGCGGGCCGCTCACACCCGCACATATGCTGGTTACCGAAGCATCACGACCCGGCGGCGGTCTTGCTCGCCGGCCGCATTGAGTTTGCAGTAGTAGACGCCGCTCGCGACGGGTTCGCCGCGCTGATCTCTGCCATCCCAGGCCACCGAGTGCTGCCCGGCCTTCTGGGGAGCGTTGACCAGCGCGCGCACCAGGCGGCCACTCGGATCGTAGACGCCCAGGTGCACCTGGGCGCCGTCGGCGGCGGCCGGCACGTGGAAGGCGATGGTCGCGTTGTGGGCCGTGGGATTGGGCAGCACCTGGCTCAGGCGCACGGACGATTCGACGGCCGCGGTTTCGGGCGTGCTGCTGAAGCCCGAGATCGGAATGTTGACGTCATACCGAATCCGGTTGGCCTTGGTGCAGACGATGCGCAAGCTGCCCTCACGGGTTTGTGGAATGATCGGGATCAACTGCTCCAGGCCGGTCGCCTCGGCCACGCCGATCAGCTCGCCATTGACCGTCAGGCCGATGAGTGCCCCCTCCTCGGCTTGCATCCTGAAGGTGTCCACGTCGAATTCGAGTTCCGGGCCGTGCGACACCGCGATCGGGGTGGGCACCTGATCGTGCATGGTGAGAAAGACATCGCCGTGATGATGGAACAGTGCGTAGGTGAAGTTCTTGTGGTTGGAATTGTAGGGCCAGCCGCTGTTGCGCAGGTAATACTTGCCGGAGGTGTGGCCGAAGGCCGGCCGCAGCAGGGTGGCCGGCGTGCCGCCTGAACCATGGCCGGGATCGAAATCCGGCCACATGCTGTCGAAGACGCCCCACACGAACACGTCGTTGACAAAGGAGTAGGACACCTCCGAGGCCGCAATCAGGCCCACCGCGCCCTTGTCGGCGAAGCGATGGAAATTCTCGGTGAAGCTGGTGCCCGCCCAGTTGTACTTGCCCGTCAAGCAGTTGACCGAGAAGACGAATGGATACGCGCTGTTCGTGAGCATGTTGACATGGCCGCTGTTGTAGGCTGGCTCGCCCCAGCCGATCTCAAGGCCGTGATCGCGGTGCAGGACGAAGTAGGCGCCGTCGTTGATGGCGCTGTTGATGCCGACATAGTTGCCGCTCCAGTCCGTCAGGTGGGTCGGCTGCGAAGGGATGTAGCCCAAGCCGCTCGGTCCGAAGTAGTTCACCACCGTACCCGTGTTGGGCGCCGTCGACCAGGTGTAACCTGGAGTCCCCGAGTAAATGGCGTACTCGCGGACTGGATCTTTGCCGAGCGCATTGGCCTGGTGACCGTAGATTACCTCGCAGCACAGGATGAACCAGCGTTCGGTCTGCCAACCGCCGGCGATCAACGGACGATCGTAGAAGCCTGGATCCATGACCGGGTCACGCTCGGAGGAGAACATCTTGTTGATCATGGTTGCCATCTGCACGTCTGTCCTGGCGCAGATGCGGCCGTGGGCCATGTCGGGCATGTGGTCGTTGTTGACATCGGCGTAGATGTTGTCGGCGACGCAGTAGCCGGCGTAGATCGGCGCGAAGACGCCGGGCAGCGTCTCTTCGCGGAGGCCGTCGGTGCCGCCCTCTTCGCCGCTGTCGCCACTGCTGGGATAGTCGCCGAGGATCAGGAAGGCCGCCGGCGGCACATCCCAGCTGTTGTAGGCGTTGGCCAGCCACTGATCGATCTGATTCGGACTTGTGCCGATTTGCGCCGTTGTGAAGATCTCGGTGCTGATGCCCTCGGCCTGGCGCCAGGTACGGATCGAGTCGGCCCAGGCCAGGCAGGTGGCGTTCTCGGCGGTGATGATGACGTACTCGCAGCCGGTGCGATTGTCGGTCGGCGCGACGCTGAAGAAGTCGGCGGCCGGCAGCATCTCGTAGTTGAGTAGCTGATCGCGCAGCATGCTCTCCCAGTAGCGATTGCGCAGCCGCTCGTCGACCCACTGCCCGCTGCCGCCCGCGAAGTCGACCCGAATGTCCAGCGCGGTGTAGACGGTCAACTCGCGCGAGACCGGGTTGTACTGGAAGGGGGTGATACCGAGGGTCACCGTTTCCACCCCGCGGAGGGTCTGGCGCTCCGACAGGATCACCGGACTGGCCGGGTAGCCGGCACGTGTCCCGTAGATGGCCGGATCCTTCTCATAGATCGGGGGCGTGTCGTCGTTGGCGAACTGGATCGGCGCCGCCGGCAACACATCCAGATCCGTGTACGTGCGGGTCTCGGCGTTGAGTACCGTGAAGCTGACGTCCGCGCCGGCCGGGATGGCGATCGTGCGGCCGAAACCGGGCAGATCCGGAGCCCCGGCCTCGTTCGGCAGAAAGCAGCCGGGCAGGCCGATCTTCTGCATCGTCTCGCCCTGTACGTCGAAGTCGTCGATCGAGAACTGGGCCATTGCGTAGCGCAGCTCGATGCCGGTTTGCCCCTGAGCCAGGACCGTCAGTCCGGCCGCGCCGCTGCTTTCGCCAATGCTGATTACCTCTGCCCGGGGCGCCGCCGATAGTGCGAACACCGCCATGAACGTCAAGGCCAGGGCCAGGCCGTGGCGGCCGCTGGACAATGCTTTCATCTTTCCTCCTCGTGATACCCTATGGTTCAGCTCCTCAAGGATCAGCACGTCATGGTGAAACCCAGGGGGTCGGCGTACCCAAGATGGTTGTCTGCCCAAAGATGCCGCGCCCACAGGCGGGAAACGGATGCAGATCGTGAACCAATCCATCCATATAGGGCCGGACGGAAACCCGCCGGCCGATGACACCTCCTATTGTAAAGAATCGATGCCGTTGCGTGCAACCTTCGCGGCGGCGGCTCTGGGCGATCCCAGCTCGTGCGCGGTTGGCGGGACCGAATCCCCTGTTCGACAGTCCAACTTGCTTGCTCGTAGGGCTTTGCCGATCGGTTACCATTCGGTTGCCGAGCGGTAGGCCGGCCCGCGACGCAGGTGGCTTGACCGGCCGGGAGCATTCCCGGATGCTGGAGTCGTCCCGCATTGGGAAGGAATCTCGAATCTTGGGAAGGAATCTCGAATCCACGAAATCGACAAACAGCAGGGCCAGAAGGATCGAAGGAACACGATGCAGCCATCCCGAAGAAGAAAGAAGCCGGCCGCGCCGATGCGCAACGGCGCGCCCCCGCCCGAGAGGCGGGTTTTCTGCAACCGCACGCTCAACATGCGCGCCATCCAGGCCATCGGCTACGACATGGACTACACCTTGATCCACTACAACGCGGCGGCCTGGGAGGAACGCTCCTTTGATCACATCAAGCGCAAACTTGTCGGGCGGGGCTGGCCGGTCGAGAGGCTGATGTTCGATCCGCAGGGCTATCAGCTGGGTCTGATCATCGATCGACAGCTTGGGAACATCATCAAGGCCAATCGCTTCGGATATGTGAAACGTTCAGCGCACGGCACGCGGGAGCTGGAGCTCGACGCGCAACGCCGGGCCTACGCGGAGACGATCGTCGATCTGGCCGATTCGCGGTTCGTGTTCATGAACACGCTCTTCTCCATTGCGGCCGCATCCATGTATGCACAGCTCGTTGATCTCCTGGATGGCGACGCCATCCCGGGTACACTCGGATATGCGGAGCTCTATGACATTCTTCAGGGTTCGCTCGACGCGGCGCACATGGAAGGAGAGCTCAAGGGCGAGATCATGGCCGACCCCGAGCGCTTCGTCGTGCTTGACCCGCAGATGCCTCAGACGCTGCTGGATCAGCATCAGGCGGGCAAGCACCTGATGCTGATCACGAACTCGGAGTGGGCCTATACGAAGTTTCTCATGGATTATGCCTGCCGGCCGTTCCTGCCGGCCGGGATGAACTGGCGTGACCTGTTCGAGGTGATCATCATCTCCGCTTCCAAGCCGGCGTTCTTCACGCAGGTCCAACCGGTGTTCGAGGTGATCGATGAGGCCGGGCGCCTGCTGCCGATCGTCGGCACCCCCCCGCGGGGAGGTGTCCTCTTGGGTGGACATGCCGGCGTGGTGGAGGGAATGCTGCACCTCGAAGGGGGGCAGATCCTCTATGTGGGCGATCATGCCTATGGGGATGTCCATGTCACCAAGAAGATGCTTCGCTGGCGCACGGCGCTCGTGATCCGGGAGCTGGAAGAGGAAGTGCGCGAGCAGCGGCTGTTTGGCCCTCAACAGAAGGAACTGAGCCGCCGTATGGCCGAGAAGGCGGGACACGAGCGCCAGTACGCGAACGCACGGCTTCAGCTCCAACGCCGGCGGCATGCCGGGAAGGGCTCGGCTCCCTCGATCGCCGAGCTCGAACGGGAGATCGAAGCGACCCGCCGGGCGCTGGCCAGCGCGGACAATGGGATCACGCCGCTGGCCCTGGCATCGGCACGTCTCCACAATTCGAGATGGGGGCTGCTCATGCGCAGTGGGGGCGACAAGAGCTATCTGGCCCGCATCGTCGAGCGGCACGCCGACATCTACACCTCGCGCGTCTCAAACCTGCTGCATGAGACGCCGTATGCGTTCTTCCGGGCGCACCGCGATCGCTTGCCACACGACCAGGCCTAGCGGCGTGGCCTGGTCGCCCCATGGGCGGCTTCAGTTGGCATATTGTTAATGTTCCTTGATATTTTAGCAACTCTCTTTTACTTTTCACCGTATCTATGGGCAAACAAAGGAGGTTCCCATGAGTGAGGAGCAAAGAGAGATCTTACAGATGCTGTCGGAGGGGAAGCTCGATGTCGAGGCTGCCGAACGGCTTCTGGCCGCGCTGGAGGCCGGGCGCCGCAAGGATCAAGCAGAGGCCCAGGGACACAGCTCCCGCACCCAGGCCGGCGTTCAGGATGCGCTGAGCTCGGTGCGGGAGGTTCTGGCCGGAATCGGTCCGATGGTCGGGCGCATTGCCGGGGAGATCAGCACCGAGTTTCAGAAGGAGCGGAATTTCCCGGGAGAAAGCGAAGCCGAGGAGCTGCCCGACGTCGAATGCGAGGGCAATCGGTTCCGTGTTGCTCCAGGGCAGAAGCTCTACATCCGTAACGACCGGCGGGGCGGTCCGGGCGGGGGCGATCTGAGCATTGTCAGCGTACCCGGCGAGGAATGCACCATGGAAGGGGATCAGGTACGCAACCTCAGGGTCCTGGGCAGTTCGTCGGGGCCGGTGATTCGATGGTCGGGGAACCCGCTTCGGGTCGCGGTCCCATCCACGGTCTCCGAGCTGTACGCCTACACGCTGGGAGGCGATGCTGAGGTCGGGGAGTTGCACTGCCCAGTGCGGCTGACGTCGATGGGTGGGGACCTGCAGCTATCGGGTCTCAAGCATCGCTTCAAGGCCAAGACGATGGGCGGCAACATCCGGCTGGGACTCGGTGCCGGGAACCTGGAGGATTCCGAGGCCAAGACGATGGGCGGCAACATCCGCGTGGATGTCTCGCCCGAGGCTCCCTGCATCCAGGTCGTGGCGGTGACGATGTGCGGCAACATCGTCGTCGATGACCAACTCGGCCATATCGAGCGCAAGAGCAGCCTGGCGACCCAGAAGATGAAGGTCAATCTGGGATCGGGCCCGCCGGACTCCGCGCTCAAGGTCAAGACGATGGGTGGCAACATCGAAGTCAGGAGAATCAGCCATGAGTAGCCGGTCGCTGCCTCCCCGCTGCCCCTCGTGCAACAGCCGGCTGCGGGTGGTGAAGCTCGAGTGCCCGGTCTGCGAGGCGGAGATCACGGGCGATTTCGATACCTGTCCCATCTGCACGCTCGAGGGCGAGACGCGCCGGGTCTTCGACCTGTTCCTGGCCGCCCGCGGAAATCTGAAGCAGGTGCAGCGCGGCTTGGGTGTTTCCTACCCCACCGCACGACTGCGCGTGGAGGAGATGTTCCGCAAGATCGAGAACCGACCGCAGCGCGAGGCGCCCAGCGCGATCCTGGCTCGCTTGCGAGCGGGAGACATCGGTATCGATGAAGCCGAGCGCCGGCTGCGCCGCGATGAGTAGCGATGGTCGCGACGCAGCCGATTCCCGCTACTAGTGAAGCACCGAGATCTGGCGAACCTGCATCAGCTCCGGCGTGGTGAAGCGCAGGAAGTAGATGCCGGTTGCCAGGCGTTGGCCATGATCGTCACGTCCGTCAAAGGGAACCGTGTGGGCCCCTCCCGGCACGGTACCCTCGACCAGCGTGCGAATCTTCCGGCCGCCGATATCGTACAGGGCCAGCTTGACCTGCGTCGCGTGGCCGAGACGATACTCGATGCGCGTGTCGGCCGCCGACGGGTTTGCCGGATTCGGACCACTGAAGAGCAGGCCGAACTGCTCACCGATGGCGGTCGTGCCGACGTCGCTGGCGGGCGGGAAGGTCGCCGTCAGCATGAAGTCATCCACGGCCGCCTCGACCAACGATCCCTCGCCTTCATCGGCGGCGATGAAACGCAGCTGGACCCGGGCGGAGGGCTCGATGTACTCGGTCAGCTCGAAGGTTCTTTCCACCCAGGCGGCCTCGGTCTGCATCGTGTGCTCGAGCGAAACCCAGTCGACGCCGTTGTGGGTCACATCGACATCCCACCAGTCGCTGTCGGGCGCGCCGCCCCAGCTGTTCGAGTACCACCGCCAGTAGGTGACCGTGGCCTGCGTGGCACCGGCCAGAGCGAAGACCGGGGTGAGCAGGGTGGTCTTCCCGTCATCGACGTCATTGTCGCCCGCGCCCCCGCCGACCGGTGTGTTGCCGGTGACAAAGCAGATATGGCCCGGGTCGGGAGTATGGTCGCTGTCGGGCTGAATCTGGTGTCCGCTGTACGTCGTACCGACCGGCTCCTCGCGAACCCAGATCCCGGTGGTGGCGTCGTCACCGGGAACACCCAACGTCCAGCCGCGATCGGATTCGGCGTCGTCCACCCAGGCGCCCACATTGACCGTGAACGGCACCGTGGCCGCGAATCCATGGTCGCCGGTCAGCTCGGTGGCGAAGTCGATCGTGGAATTGTCGGGCATGCCGAACAGCAAACTGACCTTGAAGGCGGCCAGCAGGCCTTCTTCGCCGACCGGCACACCCAGGCAACCGCCTTCATCGTCGGTGATCACGACGAAGGGGTTGTGGGTTGTGAGGGTGGCATCCAGCTCGCCGCAATCCGAGTGGCCCGTGTTGCTGAGCATGAACTGAATCGTGAAGCTCTCGCCCGGATCGGCGCCGCCATCCCCGTTCCCATCCGGAGGAGAGTCGTCGATCAGGATCTGGCCGGCGGACAGGACCGGAGCCTGGATCGGAAGGCTGAAGTGGCAGATCCAGACGCCCTCGGCGCCGCTCAGTTCGAGCGTGAAGGCGGCGACATGCCCGTCGGGCGCCTGGCCGGCCACCATCAGGCCGAACGGCTCGAAGCTGCCGGCCGTCTCTCCCGCGGGAATGTCCGGATAGAACTGCTCGGACTGTGTGATCGTGATGAACTCATCCTCGCAGCTGAGGATTCCGGTGACGCCGGTCGTGCCCTCGACACCCACATTCTCGATCATGATCTCGAGCCCAACGGTTTCCCCTACATCCAGGAGTCCGTCGTCATCCCATTCGGCGTCCTCGATGAGCGTGCTCGCGAAGACCAGATAGGGTCCCTCGGGCGGCAGCACCGGCACGGTATCGGTGTAGCGGAAGAACTCGGGCTTGGTGACCGTGATCGTCAACACCCCCGGCGCATCCTGCGGGGTGATCGACAGGGACTGAGGCAGCCCGGTCGCCGTGGCCACGCCGATGATCTCTCCGTCCACGGTCAGCGCGATGACGGCGCCCGCATCGGCGGTGATGGTAAAGGTGTCGACACCGATGAAGAGCACGTTGTCATGGCTGACGGTCAGGGGCTGGGGCACCTCGGTGTACATGGGCAGAAAGGCGTCGCCATGGTGGTGGAACAGATGGTGGGTTTCATCCTTGTTCGATGGATTGTAGGGCCAGCTGCTGGATTGCAGGAAGTATTTGCCCGAGGCCATGCCAAAGGCCGGCAGGCGAAAGTCGTGATCGATCTCAAAGGGGCCGTAGTCGGGCATGAAGTCGTGCCAGAGGCCATCGAACATGCCCCAGATGAAGGTGTCGTTGACGAAGGAGTAGGAGGTTTCAGACGCCGCGATCAGACCCAGGGCTCCATGTTCCATCCGGTGGAAACGCTCTGTGAAGCACTCGGGGGAGCTGTTGTATTTCCCCGTGAGGCAATTGATGCTGAACACGAAGGGGTACATGGCATTGTTCAGGCCGGAGAGGTCTCCGATCTGGTAGTCCGGTTCGCCCCACCCGGTCACACTGCCGTGATCACGATGCAGCAGCATGTAGGCGCCGGCATTCAGCGCGTTGTTCATGCGTGTGGCGTTGGAGCCCCAATCGTTCAGATGCTCGGGCGTCTGGGGAATATAGCCGAGTCCGCCGGGGCCGAAGTAACTGAGTACCATGTTCGTGTTCTGGTTCGTCGACCAGAGCGTGCCTGGAGTGCCGGAGTAGATCGCGTATTCCCGCACCGGCTCCTTGCCGAGTACGATGTTCTGGAATCCCCACACGATCTCGGTGCAGAAGATGAACCAGCGTTCGGTCTGCCAGCCGCCGGCGATGACCGGATGGTCATAGAAGCCGGGGTCAGTGTAGGGTTGACGCTCGTAGTCGAGCATCTTGGTGATCATGTGGCCGATCTCTTCGGGCGTGCGGCCGGTGATCCGTCCATGGGCCATATCGGGCAGGTCGTCGCCGTCGACATCGGCGTAGATGTTGTCGGACGCGCAGTAGCCGCTCCAGATCGGGGAGATGATGCCGCTATCGTCGGCCGAACCGGGATAGTCCCCCAGCAGAAGGAAGGCCGCCGGCGGCGTGTCCCAGGTGAGGTAGGCGTTGTTCAGGAAGCTCTCGATCGCCGACCAGGAGGTTCCGGTCTCATCGGTGGTGAATACCTGGGTGGAGATGCCCTGCAGCCTGCGCCAGGCGGCCAGCGTGTCGGCCCAGGCGATGAAGCCTTCATGGGTGGGACTGATGATCACATACTCCCATCCGTATCCGTCACGATCGGGAGCCGCATTGAAATCCACGGCCGGAAGACTCTCGTAGTTGAGCAGATGCGCCGCCAGAATCGGTTCCCAGTAGCGGCTGCGCAGCCGTTGCTCACCGAAGGTCCCCGCCGCGCCATGGAAGTCGATGCGGATCTTCAGGTCGGTGTACACCAGGAGTTCCCCGGTCACCGGGTTGTATTGGAAGGGGGTGATGCCGACCATCACCAGGTCCACGCCGCGCATCTGGGATACGCCGGATAGCATGACGGGGCTGGTCGGATAGTAGGCGTCGCGCTCGAAGATGGCGGGGTTCTTCTCGTAGACCAGCGGTGAATCATCATCCTCCCGGGGAATCACCGGCGCCGGTGCGATGGCAACCTGTTCGTACACCTGCGTCTGCGCGCTGACGATTTCGAATGAGACCGAGGCGCCCTGTGGGACGGCCACCATGCGGCTGATCCCCGGCAGATCCGGCGCACCGGCGTCGTTGGGCAGGAAGACGCCGGGCAAGGTAACCTTCTGGAGCAGCTCGGTGCCGACCGAGACCGGCTCGAGGCTGAAGGAGCTCATCGCGTGATGCAGTTCAACGCCCGTGGCGCTCTGGTGTGTGGCCTCGATACCAGAGGTTCCCACGAGCCCAGTGTGGAAGTCCTCGGCGGCGGCCGGTAGGGCCAGCCCCGGGCCCAATCCAATGGCCGAACAGAGAAGGCAGAAGACGAAGACGCAGAACGTAGGGCGCATGGCGGCAGTCCTTCCTGAAGCTCGATCCTCTGACGCCGCAACGGGGCGAGACCGGGGCGGTTGCGGCGACTCCCTTGACCGGAGTCCCGGCGTTCCGGATAGCGTACTTATGTAAAGATGGTAGCACGATCTCCGATCCGTCACAATGTGACATCGCCCCCGGCGGCCTTGCCTTGATGTCCTACGGAAGCCCCAAGATACATCCCCAGCGAAGATCCGACGGGTTCGCCCCGGCTGGTTCGCCCCATCGGTCAGGCCCGCCCGGGTTACCCTGGCCGCTTGCGCTCCGTGGCGGCATGTCTCCGTTCCGGGAGGTTGCCGCCCGGATGGGATTGCCAGCGGCGCTCCACGTGGTAGTCTGTGGGATGTCGGATTTCGACATGCGGATGATCGCGGCCGTGCCGCGAAGGGGGGCCACTGCATGAGACATTCCGCGGACATCAAGGAGCACGCCGGCCAACAAGTTGCTGCGCAGCGCCTCGAGCTCACATTCGAGCAGTCCGCCATCGGCATGGCGCAGGTATCTCTCGAAGGCCGCCTGCAGCGTGTCAACCGCCGTCTGTGCACGATGACCGGCTATACGCACACGGAGCTTATCGAGCGATCGATCAAGGACTTCTTGATGCCCGGGGAGTTGGCTCAGGAGCAAGCTCCGCTGCAACGCCTGGCCTCGTTGGATCAGCCGAGCTACTCGGCGCAGCGCCGCTTCACACGCAAGGATGGGGCGGCCATCTGGATCGCCGTGACGCTGTCCCTGGTTCGAGACGCCGCCGAGCGAGCGGATCACTTCGTGATGGTTGTCGATGATGTCACGGAGCGCAAGCGCGTGGAGGATGACCTGCGTCTCGCCAAGTTCTCGCTCGATCATGCCGCCGTGTGCGCCTTCTGGATCAACCGGCCGGGCCGCATCCTCTACGTGAATGCGACCGCCTGCCGGCAGCTGGGGTATTCGCAGGAGGAGCTTCTTGCATTGAACCAGTGCGATGTCATCGCGGGCCCGTGCACGGATCTGAGCGAGGAGATCTGGAACCTGATCATCGCTGACAAATCCACGACCTTCGAAATCGAGCACCGTAGGAAGGACGCAAGCACCTTTCCCGCGGAGTTGACCGCGCACTACTTCGAGGTCGATGGCGAGCCCTACCAGTTCGCCTTCTCGATCGATGTGACCCAACGCAAGGAGGCCGAAGCCGAGCAGCAGCGCCTGCAGGCTCAGCTCGTCCATGCGCAGAAGATGGAAGCGGTCGGACGACTGGCCGGCGGGGTGGCGCATGACTTCAACAACATGCTTCACCTGGTGCTGGGGTATTCGGGCCTCCTGCTCCGCGGGGTGGAAGCCGGCAGCCCCCAGCATGCGCACGTGACGGAGATTCAGAAGGCGACCCGGCGGTCGGCGGATCTGACGCGGCAGCTGCTGGCCTTCGCCCGAACGCAGCGGTTCACCCCCCGGCGGATCGATCTGAACGCGACCGTCGCGGGCATGCTGAAGATGCTCAAGCGGCTCATCGGCGAGGACATCGAACTGGAGTGGGTGCCCGGCTCGCCGATTGGCCCGCTCTGGATGGATCCGGCCCAGGTGGATCAAATCCTGGCCAACCTGGTCGTCAATGCCCGCGAGGCGATCGCCGGCGTGGGCCGGATCCGCATCGAGACCGAGCCCGTGAACCTGGGCGAGGAGTACTGTGCCCGCCATCCGGGCGCCCAACCGGGGGAGTATGCCGCACTCACGATTGCGGATGATGGCATGGGCATGGATGCCGACACGCTGGCACGCATCTTCGAGCCCTTCTTCTCCAGCAAACCGCCGGCGCATGGCAGCGGGCTCGGTCTCTCCACCATCGAAGGCATCGTGAGGCAGAGCGGCGGCTTCCTGGATGTGCACAGTGCGCCCAACGAAGGCGCCACCTTTCGAGTCTTCCTCCCGCTGGCATCCGAGAGCGCCCCGACCGAGGCGAGCGCGGAGCGTTGTCCGAGCGGCGCCGAGACGATTCTGATCGTCGAGGACGAAGAACCCCTTCTCAGGCTCGGCCGGCAGATCCTCCAACAGCTGGGCTATGAGGTCTTGACCGCGGACCGGCCGAGCGCGGCGATGGAATGGATCCGGAGCCGCGGTGCCGAGATCCAGCTGCTGCTGTCCGACGTCATCCTGCCGGAGATGAGCGGTCCGGAGTTGTGTCGAGTGCTCCGCCGGATCAGCCCGGGGCTCAAATGCCTCTACATGTCCGGCTACACCGAGGATGACATCACCCGGCGGGGGGAGTTGCCCGCGGGGGAGCCGTTTCTGCAGAAGCCGTTCTCGACCGAGACCCTGGCCGGGAGAGTGCGCCAGATACTGGACGCTCCCAACGCCGCCGGGAAGGATCGGCGGTAGCGGGTCGGTCGCCAGGCCGCGAGAGCCCCGCGGGACAGGGTGCCCGCGGGGCTCTCGCTCACATCGGCCGGGCCGCGAACGGCCCCGCGGGCGGTCAGTGGATGACCACCAGCTTGCGCGACGAGGCCTGCCTGCCGTTCTCCAGGCGATAGAAGTAGATCCCCGCCGGCATGGCTCCCATCGGCATTGCCAGGCTGTGCCGGCCGGCTTCGCGATGCTCATTCAGCGGCACGGCCACCAGCTGCCCGGCGACATTGAAGACCTCGAGACGCACAGCGGATGGCTCGGGCAATGAGAAGACGACCATCACCTGCCCGGTCTCCGGCAGCGGACGCACGGAGGTCAGGCCGAAGGCCAGTGCGCCTCCCGCCGGTGTGGCCAGGGGTTCTTCCGACTCGCCCTCGCCATAGACGACGCCGCTCTCACAGGCCGAGGTCGCCTGGTTGGCGCTCGGATCATAGGTGAGGTTGGCATGCGTGATGTTCGTGACCTCGAAGCACCACTCGTCGCTGCCCGGATTCCGGGTCTTGCCGGTCTCGAAGAGCACCGCGCCGTCGGTGCCGGTTGTCCCGTTGAAGCTTCCGGGCACCGGGCCGGTCGCCGTCACAGAGACCGTGGCTCCCGAGACCGGCTGCTCGGCGGAATCGACGACCCACACCGTGCACAGACCACTGTGGTTCGGACCGGCGATCTTGCGCGTCACGCTCATGCCGTGCACATGCAGGAATCCGGTCTGCGTGTCGGACACCGTGATGTAGCCGGTCTTGCTCTCGGTGTCGCTGTCGGTCCCGTTACCCACGGTAAGGGTCACGGTGTAGGAGCCGGCGCTGGTGAACTCATGACTGGGGTTCTGCAGCGTGGAGCCGCCGCCATCGCCGAAGTCCCATGTCCAGGTGGTGGGGCCGCCGGTCGAAAGGTCCGTGAACTGGACCGTGAGCGGAACCGTGCCCGCCGTGGGAGTGCCGGAGAAGTCGGCCGTCAAGGGCAGCGGGCCGGAGATCGACTCGATGTACAAAGCGTCGATCCAGATAGAGTCGAGCGATTGGCGCTCTCGGGTTCGGTCGCTGTCGACGACGCGGATGTAGACGGTGCCGCTCGTGCCGGCCGGCAGCTCGGCCTGGTAGACTTGCTCGCTGGAGCTGGCCACGGTGAGCAGCGGCGTGAAGGCGTTGCCGTCGGCCGAGAACTCGAACCGGAAGTCATCGCCGTCCGTGTTGTTCGGGCGATAGGCCTCGACATGGAAGATCACGGCGCTGCCGCCGCCGACCTGGAAACTCCAGCGGTGCTCGAGCATGCTGTACCATTTGCGCGGGTTCGTCCCGGAATTGACCTCCGTGATCACCTCATAGATGTCGTCGCTTGCGTGCGTGGCCGAATAGTCGTTGGTGACGGTTCCGGCTACGGGATGATCGGCCAACGCGAGGGCGATCGGTTGCGGCTCGGTGACCGTCACGTATCCGGCCTTGAGGATCGCGTCGTTGCCGCAGGGGTTGCTTGCGGTCAAGGTCACGGCATAGGTGCCGGGCGCGGTGTACTGGTGACTGGGGTTCTGTGTGGCCGCGGTCCCCCCATCACCGAACTCCCAGAGCCACGCGTCCGGGGTCCCGGTCGAGAGGTCTGTGAAATGAACCGTAAGGGGTGCCGATCCGGAAAGCGGCGCGCCCGTGAAGTCGGCGGCCGGGACATCCGCGACGATGATGTAGCCGTTCTTGGTCTCCGTGTCGGATCCCCCCGGGCCGCTGACGGTGAGCGAGACGGTGTAGATCCCGGCAGCAGCATACTCGTGCACCGGGTTCTGCGACGTCGCGGTCGCGCCGTCACCGAAGGTCCATTCGAACGAGGTGATTTCCCCGGTGGAGGCATCCGTGAAGATCACGGCCAGTGGGGCGCATCCGGAGGTGGGCGTGCCACTGAAGGCGGCCGACGGCGCGGGTGTGCCGGCATCCAGAGCGCGGAAGGCATTGACGCGGCCCGCGCCGAGCTTGCCGGTATAGGCTCCGTTGCAGCTTTCGCCATAGATGTCATCGGCGGACTCGTAGAGCCGCTGTTCGATCTGGGAGGCGCTCCAGGTGGGATTCTGCGACCAGATCAGCGCGGCCACCGAGGCCGCCAAGGGGGTCGCCATGGACGTTCCGCTCATGGAGGCCACATAGTCGCTGGCGGGATCGTCGTGGCTGTGATAGAGGCTCAAGATGTCGACACCCGGGGCGGAGATGTCCACCCAGGTGCCGTAGCTCGAGAAGCTCGCCTTGCAGTCATTGGCATCGGTGGCCGCGACACTGATGACATCGGATCGGTCACACAGATAATCGGCGGTCTGATTGCCGCTGTTGCCCGCCGCCTTGAAGACCAGGCCGCCCTGGTCGAGGAAGTGGGTTACCGCGACATCGATGCCGCCGCTGTTCGAGGAGCCCCAGCTGCAGGAGGCGATCCGGGCGCCGTTGTCGGCGGCGTAGTAGAAGGCTTCCGCACAGAAGTCCATCCGCACGTAGCCCACCTCCTGACCCATGTAGCTTCCGGAGTATCCCACCCGCAGGGCCATGACTTTGACCCCGTTCTCGGTGGGCGCGAGCGATCCGTTGCCCCACCCGCCGGAGGGCGAGCTGGTGGCATAGCCGTTGTTGTTGATGGCGCTGATGATGCCTGCGCAATGGGTTCCGTGACCGTTGAAATCCCGCGGGTCATTGTCGGGCTCGCTGCAGTCCTCACCCGACCAACACTGCGAGACGCCGGTGACGAAGTCGTACCCTACCCAGTCATCAATGTAGCCATTGCCGTCGTCATCGACGCCTGGGGCTCCGTTCTTCTCGGCCCAGTTGATCCAGATGTTGCCGTCGGTGCCCTCCGGATGGGTCGCGGACGCGTCGGCGCCGCCGAGATCCTTGTGGTAGTAGCGCACGCCGGTATCGAGAACGGCCACGACGATCGCGCTGTTGCCGGTCTCGATGTTCCATGCCTCGGGCGCATCGATATCATGATCGTTGGCCTGGTTCAGGTGCCACTGATCGCCGAAGAAGCCGTCATTCGGTGTGGCGTAGATCGGATGGATCCCAATCGGCTCCACGCGGGCCACCGCGGGATCGGCCGCGTAGGCCTCCATGGCCTGGCCGAGATCGGTGCCGGCCGCCAGGCGGATCTTGTAATGGGACGCCAGAGTGAGGATGCCTCGCTCGGCCGCTCCGCGGAACTGAGGACGCATGCCGGCCACATCGTGGGAGATGGCAATGGCGTCCAGGCTCGCGAAGCCGGACAGGTCCCCGGCCATGTAGTCCACCTCGCCGAGGGCGGCGACATCGCTGCGCAGGACGACCACGAACTCATCCGCCACGATCTGCTCGCCCAGCGGAATCTGGGGCGCGGCCAGATGGCCGAAGTATTCGAGATCAGCCCCTGCCACCATGACGGCGGCGAGCAGGGCCACTGCCGAGAGTACGAAAATCCGTGCACGCATGTTCTTGTCCCCTCCCGTGCGGAAGCTGTTGATCACCCAAGGATTTCCCCACCCTGTAGACGTGGCAGGATCGCAGGAAATACACGGAACCGCTTGCCGGGTGGGACCGCAGCCGCCGGCAGCTTCCCGGGCTCGACGGCATCCGCCGCGGTAACGGGCGTCTTCTCCGCTTCCGGCGGGGGGGGCACGCCGGGGGCGCGCCTTAGCGCAGCAGGTGCACCTGCCGTGAGCTCGAGAAACCGGCCGTGCGGGCGCGAATACAATAGACCCCGGCCGGGAGTCTGCGGCCCGCCTCGTCGCGGCCGTCCCAGGTCAGTTGACCCCGTCCGGTGGCCGGCGCGGAGGTTGCCGACAGGCTGCGAACCTTCCGACCCGCGACGGTCAGGACCTCCACGGACAGGGGACCGGGGGCGCGCAGCTCGTAGGTCAGCCGGATCGCGTCCACAAAGGGGTTGGGAGCGCCCATGATCCAGCGGATCGGAAGCGAAGCGTCCCTGCCGAGCGCGTGGTCGTCGCGCAGGGCGGGATCTTCGGAGATCTCCGCGGGGGGAATCAGCAACTCGATGGCCGCGCCCAGGTCCACGAAGGGGCCGATGTGGCCTCCGCTGCCCTGCGGGATGCCGCTGTCGATCAGCAGCTGCCGCAAATCGCTGGGGCTCAGGCGGGCGCCCAGCCGTTCTTCGGCCAGGCCCTGCAGGGACACGCAGGCGGCGGCCACGAAGGGCGAGGCGGAACTGGTCCCGCTGAAGGCGTGCGTGTAATACTGGTTCGGATCCTCTCCATAGGCCGCATAGTGGCCGTAGCCCAGGGTGAAGACATTCTGGCCCCATCCCTGCACATTCACCCGCGACCCGTATGTGCTGAAGCTCAGCTTGTTGTGGGATGTGTTGGAGGAGCCAGCTCCGACGATGATCGCACCGCTGTCGCCCCACCCCATGTACTCCTCATAGGGTGGTCCATCGAGGTTCTGATTGCCATTGCCGGCCGCGCCCACCACCACGACGCCGGCATCCGTGCCCGTCCGCACGACGGTCCACACCGCCGGATCGACCTCGGCGGGGGCGTAGTTTCCGCCTGCGCCCATGGCCTGCATCTCGAGCAGCACCACATCGCCGTAGGAGGAGTTGGCGATCGCATTCGCAATGCAGGTCACCCGTCGGTAGCCTTCCTCCACGGTCCATTCCGGGTAGGTGTGGATTTGTGCCTCGGGCGCGATGCCGGTGCATCCGTAGGCGTTGTCCATGGCGGCGATCTGACCGACCACCGCGGTTCCGTGCTCGGCCCATCCGTTGAGAAACACGTCCGGTACGATGGTCTGGCCCGGCTCGAGATGCAGATCGATCTCGTTGAGATCCTCATGATCATTGTTCCAGCCGTACTCGCAGTCCGACAGCCGGACGCCTGCGCCCCGCGCGCCGAACTCCCACGCGGCTTCGGCGTTCATTCCCGGGTCAGGCCCCAGGTAGGTTTGCATGGGGACCAGCAGGGGGGTCTCGGGGGGAATGTCGAACGGCGGCGGCACACCCAACGTCTGCAGATACGTGAATTCCACTTCGGGGCGTCCCGCCAGCCCCGCGGCGATCTGTGTGAATGACGCGGAGTGAGGCGCAAGACCCGTGACGATGAACATGCCGGCCAGATCCGGCTGCGTCCGGCCGGAGATGCGCTCGGCACGCGCTTCCAGATCCAACAGCAGGCTCTCGGAAAGGCGGATGAGCGGCGAGAACCGCAGCCTGATCCCCGGCAGCGCGCCGGCAACCGGATCCAGATCGAATCCCCCGGCCGAGACGAGCTCCCCGGTTTCCGTGGCGCGCGCCCGAAGGTGATCGTGAAACTTCACGATCAGGCGTTGGGGGCTGCTCGCCGGCCCCTGAAACGCGCTCGCCGCGACCGGCGGATCTGTGCGGATGGGCGTGCGAGAGAGCACCTGGGCGTTCGCGCTGCCGCTGAGGAGAACGCCGTCGATGAAGCCCGACGCGCTCGCAAAGCATGCGATCCAGAGAAGGCAGGAGAGCTGCTTGACCCGTATGCTTGCCATCAGTGCCTCCAAAAAAAAAGGCGGCCGTCCGTGGTTGTACGGACGGCCGCAGTGCTTGGCTATCTACCGTGGGCTTACCAGCCCCTACGGCCGCCACCGCCGCCGCCACCGCCGCGGCTCTCGCGCGGCTTGGCGATGTTGACCTTCAGCTTGCGGCCCATGAAGTCCTGGCCGTCCAGGGCCTGGATGGCCTTCTGTGCCTCATCCTCCGCGTTCATTTCCACGAAGCCGAAGCCGCGCGCACGGCCTGTCTCGCGGTCCATGATGACCTTGGCGGAGATGACTTCGCCGAACTGCCCGAACAGGTCCTGCAGTTCCTCTTCCTTCACTTCGTAGGGGAGATTGCCAACGTAGAGATTGCTAGCCATGATCGAAATACCTCTCGACTTGGGTAGGTTCGCCGCACGAACCAACACCCCAACACAACGTACTGACCCTTGCACATCCCAGGAAGGGCTTCCGGCAGACGCGTCAACTCTTGCTTCTTTCCCAGTCTCAGGAATCACGACACGGCTGCCCGGCGAGGAAAAGAACGGCACGAAGTGAGCGGGAGTCTGGCCTGATCGCCCAATGTGCGGCTTGGATAGGCTGGTCACTGCTCCTTCCGAGCACTTAGCTCGGCTTCTCCCTTGGGTCCTGCAGACCATCTGCCCCGGAGCCCTTTCTAGGGACTACGTACGATGATCGGCTTTCTGGATCGAAAAGTCCAGAATTTTCGTCGTGGGAAGATCGTGGGAAGATCGTGGGAAGATTACGCGGGCCCCCATGCACGCGCGCGCCCAGACAGCATTCAGAACCTGCTGTCCCGGCGCGCGCCAATGGGCAACCGCTGATGGTGGAGCGCCTCGAGGTCGAGCGAACCGCCGCCAGCGGTCACCTTGCTACCCTGGTGTCACGATGCAAGAGCGACCGTCCTGCTCGTCCCGTCTACTTGTCCAGGAAGAGCTGCTTGATCTGTCCCCAGCTGCCCTCGCCTGTATCCGTGCTCGGTGTCTGCACCAGGAAGGAGACCTCGGCATAGGCCTCGTGACCGAGCTCTACGCTCCAGTACTCGACACAAACCCAATAGAGGCCATCATCCAATCCCGTGTTGGGCACCGTCCAGGTTCGCTCGATATCCAGACCAGTGGCATCCGGATAGAGTTCATCGTCCAGAATCACCGTCCGGGTAGGATCCTCGAGCTTGAAGTAGACATACTCTGGCGTCGTTCCACATTCGATGGTCCAGAATATGTCTACCATCCCGCCGGGATTCTCGACGTACGCCGGCGGTTCTGGATTGGTGCCGAGCGAAATCGTTGCGTCTCCATCTCCCCATGCAGCCCACGTGGTTGCTGACAGAAGGAGAGCGAGGATCGCAATGTGATGCAATACCCTCGTAGCTTTCATCACTACTCCTTTCTCACATCCGAGATTGCGAGACCGCGCAGCCACCTGCGTGACCGGAACTCTCGCGAGACAGTCGCTTATCAACCTAGCCGACCCGTGCGGTCGAAACCGTACCGCCTGATCGTGTAGCTCACGAGCTACCGTCCATGTCATAGCAAATCTTATCTGTGGATAACCAGCCTAAAACGCACACCCCGAATTGTTTACGCAAATGGTGTTGCGTGTATGAAATGACTGCTAACTTTCTACTTGACAATGAGTAAGCCCCTCCTTCCGTTTGGTGTCCATCTGGTTGATTTCCGCCACCTGTCCATTCGCCGCTCTTTCGGATCCCGCGACAGCCCCGTCGGATCCCGCGACAGCGCCGAAAGAGCGAGACGCTCCGGCGCGAGGCTCATGCCGAAGCTATTTGAACATGGTCTTCACCGCGCCCCATGACGCGCTCACGGCCGGGGTCGGTTCTTCGGGATACATCTCGATGTTGTCAAATCCCATCGAGTTTCCGAAAAGGCCGCCGCCGGCGAAGAAGCGCAAGCTCATGGGCGCCGCGCTTCCCCCTGCGCTACCGCCCTCGAGATACCAATCGGTCGGCTCATAGGCTTCCTCACCCCCGGTTCCCAGGTCCATGATCCCGACCTCGATGATCATGTTGGCATCCAGGTCGATCTTCGTCCAAGCCCGGTACCAATGACCGAGCTGCAGGCCCTCCCACATGAAGCCCGGGCTTCCGCCCGGCTGGGGGAACTGGGCCCCGCCGGCGTCATACGGCATGTAGAAGGCGTTGTAACTCGTTGGGTTCAGGGGATCGACCCACGACATCAGATGGATGTAGTGGGTCACGGCGGCCGTCTCGTTGCGCAGTGAGAAACTGCCGATGTTGTTGGCCGACTCGCCGGTTCCCAAATAGACGGCCGCAAAGTCGTATGCCAGGTACCAGACGGAACCGTCGCTGAAATCCATGTCCCGCTGGGCACGCGCGAAGGAGCCATCGCCGAGCCCGGTGCCCCCGATGAATTGCTCTCCACCGGTCGGGTTTTCGGGCAATCCGAGCGCATTGTCCATGTAGGTGAATGCAAGGAAGTCCGTGCTGATCGTTCCCGGCGGAATGTAGTAGCCGTCCTGGCCCGTGAGAATGACGCCCGCGGGAGAGGCGTCCAGATCCTCGAAGCCTGTGATGTACTCGGCCCGCGCCGGAGCCAGCCCGCCTAGCAGCACCATGAGCGTGATGCAGACGGCCGGTCTGAAGATGGCGGCTCCCGGGCGCCGTGTCCTGGTCTGATGGGTTCTCATCGTAAGCCCTCCTTTGCATGACATGCGCTGCCGTGAAAGCAACAGTCTACCGGCGGGAAGCAGGAGCGGCCCGTTGGGTCCTGTGATTCCACGCATCGCAGGGATCCACGGATCCAGGCAGAACGGGCCACGACGAGTGGCGCGGGCGAGGGACTTCGCGGCTGCAGCCCAAGGTGATGAAGTGTCAGGAAGCGACCCGTCGATCAACGTCGCACACAATCGTGGTCCAGTTACACCTCCTGCATCGGGCTCCACCGATACTATCGCACCGATCCGGGGTCTTGGTCAAGGGCGGCGCACAAGAGACGGCATGCAGCTCCCCGAACCGAGCTTACTGTGGTACACTCAATCGGGGCGACATTTGTGCGGGCGGGGCGGCATTTGCGCGGGGCGAGGCGGCATTTGTTCGGGGCGCCACCCCGGGCACAGGGCAGGACCGGCTCGCCGGCCGATCGCCCCGGCGGTGGACGAGTAGAACTGGGGGACAGGGACGGGGTTTCCGGACCGTTGTAGGGAGGATGGATTTCATGCAGACCGGGGTGCCGATCGGCAAGCAGATCAATGGCTCAGAAGGGGCAAGAGGACGGGCGCGGTCAGCGATGGCGCCGCTTCATGGATGGGTTGCTGGGTTGGCCGGCAGCACCACGCACCTTCTCATGGTCGCATGCGTGGCCTGCGGTGGGCTGCTGATGGGTGCGATCCAGTGGGATGCACGCGCGCAAGACGGTTTCGGCGATGCGCTCCATGCGGGCGGCGGGCACAACCTGACGGCAGAGCAGGCGCGCCTGATGGCAACGCACGTGGATGGGGTTGACCGCGACCGGGTCGTCGTCCGATTCACCGAGACTCCGCGGATCCGCTTTCGTGAGGGACGTTGGGTGGCGATCGACGCGCCCCAGCCCACGGACGTAGCGATCGGTCCTCTCCTGGCCGAGCTCGAATCGATCCTGGCGCGGACGGGTGTCGAATCGATCGGCCGCCGGGTGGCGATGTCCGCCGGGGCGGTCGATGCCATGCGGCGCGCGGCAGAGGAGCGCTGCCAGGCCACCTTGCCGGACATGAATCGCTATTATGAGCTTCATCTGGCCGAAGAGCCGAATGCCGCCGCCGCTCGCGCCCGATTGGTGGCGCTGCTCGCGGAACTCAACGCGCTCCCGATCGTGGAGGTTGCCTTCGCGGCACCCATCCCCGAGCCCTCGGGCGCCGCCATCGCCGCCGGCAGTGTCCCTACTCCTGCTGCGGCCACCACGGCGGCTGCCGCCGCGGGCCAGGATCGCCTGCCAACGCCGGATTTCAGTGCTCAACAGGGTTACCTGTATGCCGCTCCCATCGGGGTGGAGGCCGATGTGGCCTGGACCTACGCCGGTGGGTTGGGGGCCGGGGTCAAGGTGATCGACATCGAGTTCGGCTGGCGTTTCACTCACGAGGACCTCAAGCCGCCCTTCTACACCTCCGGCGATCCGGGGGTCGATGACCATGGCACGGCCGTCATCGGCGAGATCTGCGGACAGCACAATGGATTCGGGGTCAATGGCATTGCTCCGGATGTGGAGATCGGCGGCGCAAGCATCAACTCGCAGTCGGTCGCCGGGGCGATTCTGCACGCGACCGCCGCTCTTGATCCGGGCGACATCTTCATCATCGAGTTGCATGCGATCGGGCCTTTTGGCAACTACGTGCCCATGGAGTTCTGGCAGGACAACTTCGATGCGATTCAGATCGCCTCGGCCCTGGGGGTCATCTGTTGTGAGGCGGCCGGGAACGGCACACAGGATCTTGACTTCGAAGGGTATGCGGGCCTCTTCGATCGCCGGGTGCGCGACTCCGGGGCCATCATGTGCGGGGCCGGGACGCCCGCCGGGCTCGACGCCGAGTGGTTCAGCAACTATGGAACGCGGGTGGACCTGCAAGGCTGGGGCTCGTCGGTGACGACCACCGGCTACGGGGATCTCTACAACAACGGGCCGGACGCGATGTACACGGCCGGGTTCAATGGCACCTCGAGTGCGACCCCGATCGTCAGCGGCTCGGTGGCGTCCCTTCAAGGCCAGGCGCTCGAGCTGTTCACGGAACCCCTGACACCGGCGCTGGCGCAGGAGATCCTCTCGCGCAGCGGCTCCGCCTGGCAGGGAGACCGGCAGATCGGTGAGCGGCCCGACCTGGCGACGGCGCGGGGCATCCTGACCCAGGGATATGCGAACCTGTGGGTCACGGTGCGCGACGCCGAAACGCAACTCCCCTTGCCCGGGATGGTGGTCGAGATCGTCGAGACCGGTCGCATCCTGACGACCAACCAGGACGGCCAGTGTGCGGCACAGATGAGTGCCGGGGCCTTCACCCTGCACCTGGAGTCCTTCTTCTACCTGCCGACCGACGTTGAGGTGCTGCTGGTGGCGGGCGAGGACCAGGTGCTGTCGATCGACCTGCCCGCGCGGCCGCAGGGCATGGTCGGGGGCACCGTCTGGCTGGAGGGGCTGCAGCAAACGGTCGCGGATGCCCGCGTGCACCCACTCCATCCCTTCCTCTCCGATGTGACGTCCGGCCCGGATGGTTCGTTCGTCATCGATCAGATCCCGGAGGCAGAGCAGTACCGCTTCACGGTGGGAGGGGTGGCCGGCCTCAGCAACGGGTTCGCCACCCTGGCGGTGCTGGGCGACCGGCTGACGGCCTGGCATCCCGTCCTCGTTCCCGCCCAGGACTTTGAAGCCGACGATGGAGGGTTTGCCGCCACGGGTCTCTGGGAGTGGGGGACGCCCGCGGGGCAGGGCCCCGGGGGCGCCTTCTCCGGCAGCAAATGCTGGGCCACGCGGTTGCTCGGCCCGTATCCGAACTACTCCTTCGTGAACCTCGATTCGCCGGTCTACCCGCTGGCGGGGGCCGAGCAGATTCTGCTGAGCCTTCACCATTGGTACTGGATTGATGAGTTCAACGATGGCGGCAATGTGCAGATTTTCTTCGATGGGGCCTGGCATGTCGTCGAGCCGTTCGAGGGATACGACTCGGATCGGATGGGGATCCTGGCCGAGCAGCCGGGGTTCACTGGTGATTCGGGGGGCTGGGTCGATGAGATCTTCGATGTCTCGGCCTACGCCAGCGATCAGTTTCGGATCCGTTTCCGCTTCTGTTCCGGACCCTCCGGTGTTGGACCGGGATGGTACATCGACGATGTCGCATTGGACACCGGGGCCGGGTTCCAGGACATCGCACTCGACCCCGGCGATCCGGCTGTCGGGGCGCAGATCCGGTTGCTGCAAGCCCCCGCGCCCAATCCCATGGTCGCGCAGGCCAGCATCGTGTTTCATCTTCCGGAGCCGGACCAGGTCGAGGTCACGCTTCACGATGCCCAGGGTCGCCGCGTGGCGACCCTGGCGGAGGGCCTCCACGAGGCCGGCCGACACCAGCTGTCCTGGTCGGCCAGGGATGAACAAGGGCACACGGCTCCGGCGGGCGCCTACTACATCCGGCTGAAGACCGCCTCGGGCCGATCCGAGGTGCGGCCCCTCATTCACGTACGGTAGCTCGCAGGAGAGCTGGTCATGCGCCGGATCGATGACATCCGCGGGCTGTTCCCCGCCCTGCGAAGTGATACGGTCTATCTCGACAACGCGGGAGGCTCGCAAGCGCCCGCCTCCGTTTCCGACCGCATGCATGCATACCTGCGCAACACCTATGTGCAGCTCGGGGCCGACTACGATGTCTCGACGGCTTGCAGCGCCGTTGTCGATGAGGCTCACCATTGGATTGCGCGCATGATGAATGCCGGCGGAGTCGGCCAGGTTGCCCTGGGTGCGTCGACATCGGTTCTGTGCGCTTTCCTGGCGGAGGCCTACGCGCGGCGGGGGCCGGGGGGGCGCGATGAGATCGTGGTCTGCGACGCGGGGCATGAGGCCAACATCGGTCCCTGGATGCGCCTGGCCGAGCGCGGCTACCGCGTGCGCGTCTGGAAGATCGATCCGCAGAGCCTGGCATGCCATCTGGATGATCTGCGGGCTCTACTGAATGGACGCACCCGGTTGGTTGCCTTCCATCACATCTCGAACCTGTTGGGTGAGGTGATGGATGTAGGCCGCATTGCCAAGACAGTGCATGAGTGCGGCGCCCGCGTCGTCGTCGACGGCGTGGCCTATGCCCCCCACCGGCCGATTGACGTTGCCGGCTGGGGAGTCGATTGGTACGTCTTCTCGCTCTACAAGACCTTCGGCCCGCACATGGCGGCCCTCTACGGGAGCCATGCCGCCTTCGAGGAGATCGAAGGGCCCAACCACTTCTTCGTGGACCCGGCCGATCGGGTCTACAAGTTCGAGTTGGGCGGCGTGTGTCATGAGGGCTGCGCGGGCATCCTGGGCGTCCGCGACTACTTCATGCAGCTGGCCGGAGCGGGACCGGAAGATGGCCTGGCGCGCGCGTTCGATCAGATCATCCGGCTGGAGCAACCGCTGCAGGAACGGCTGCTCGCCTATCTGACCGCCTGTCGCGACGTGCGCGTGATCGGGCCCCTCGCGGCCGGCCCGGCCCGGGTTCCCACGATCAGCTTCACCCACGCGCGGATCTCCTCCCGCGAGATCGCCCAGCGGGCCAATCGGCGGAGGCTGGGCATTCGCTTCGGGCACTTCTATGCCCACCGGCTCTGCACGGCCCTGGGTCTCGATCCCGAGGACGGCGTCGTGCGCGCGAGCATGGTCCACTACAACACGCTGGAGGAAGTCGATCGGTTGATCGACTTCCTGGATCGCATCCTGTGAACCGTCGCGGCCGGGAAACCGGGCAGGACGGATGCCGCGCTCATCAACATACCCGGGGCTATGCACCCAGATCGATCAGCCCCTGCTCGACCGTGCGTATGATCATCTCGATCTCCTGTGACGTGATGGCGAAGTGAGGCGTGAAGCGCAATCCGTTGTGTCCACCGTGGATCATCGCGATTCCGTGGTTGCGCAGGTACTGCTCGAATCCGTGTTCGCCCACGACCTGGTAGCGCTCCTCGTTCAGTTCGGCGCAGACCATCAGGCCCGTTCCGGTCACCTTCACAATCGCCGTCGGATGGGCATGCGCCAGGGCTTCGAAGCGCTCCCGCAGTTCGCGGCCCCGTGTGCGGATGTTCTGGCGCAGATCATCGGTGATGCTGTCCAGGACGGCGCAACCGACCTCGAGGGCGCGGGGGTTGGTCGTCATCGTGTTGCCGTAGACCCCCGGAACGTACACTTCCGCTGCCTTCTCGGTCAGGGCGAGCACCGACAGCGGGAACTGGCCCGCGTTGAGCGCCTTGGAATAGGTCTCGCAGTCGGGAGGCGCACAGTCCTCGAATCCCGGGTAGTCGACAATGCTCAAGCATCCCTGGGCTCGCAGCGCCGCCTGGATGGAGTCGACGATGAGCAGGGTATCCATCCGCCGCGTCAGTTCTCGGGCGAGATCGTAGAACTCCCTGGTCAGGGCAAGCCCCGGTTCCCCCTCTCCCATGACCGGCTCGAGGAACAACGCTTCGAAGTAGACATTCTCGCGCGCGGCATCCGCGAAGGCCTTGCGCAAGGCGTCGCCGTCATTGGGCGGAACCACGACCAGGCTGTCATGGTCGCGGAAGGAGGCCAGATTCTGCTCGTACATCGGAAGCGTGGAGTGCGACACCATGGCGGCACGGTAGGTGCGGCCATGGAAGCCCTCCACGAGGGCCAACTGCTTGATCTGCTTGCCGGCGTGGCGGGCGCCCGCCGCGGTTTGCCGGTTGGCGTGGATGTCGCAGATGCGCGCGGCCACGCTGACAGCCTCGGATCCTGAATTCATGCAGATGAACTTCGCGAAGGGACAATGCCCGCGCGTATGGCCGATCTCGCGCTTGAGTCGTGAGGCCAGCCTGTGCTGGCTGAAGTGCGGGCTCATGACATTCGCCATGACCCAGGTCTGCGAGAGCGCGTCCTGGAGCGGCGCGGGGGCATGCCCGAGACCCAGCATCCCGTAGCCGCCCGAGTCATGGAGCACGGCGCCATGGGTGGTCACGATCCAGGGACCCGCGGCCGCGATTGCGACATAGGGATTGATGGCCTCTTCGACGTAGAAGTTGACGTAGTCTTCCTGAAGCTCCCGGCAAAGATCAGTCTCGGGCAAGGCCAGCAGATCCGCATACTGGAGGCGCAGCGCCCGGTGTGCCGCGACCGCCTTTTCGATGGCCCGGCGCAGCGAGGGATCTGTTTCCTCGAATGCCACCAGCCAATCGGCCGACAAGCCCTCCGTCATTCGCGGCCCGCCATACTTTCTCAATTCCTCGAGAGCCAGAAGCATGGTCGCGGCTTGATTCGTCTTCATTATGAACTCCTTGCGGGTTTCTGGTTTGGGGCTCTGGCGGCGATCCCCTCGAGGATCGCCCATATCGGGCACGACCCGCCATCGACGCAGGCACGACGGCCGGATTCAGTAGCGACATCACCCTTGAAAACCCGAAAGGCATACAGAAGGCAGCGTTTGGCAGTCTCGTGCAGAGCCCATCCGTGGTCGGGGGCATGTCGACGGTTTCTCTGACCCCCGAAGGCATCCTACCAGGAACCGGACGGTGTGTCCAGTCATACACGTAGGACGGTCCAGCGGCGCAGAAGGATGCGGCGCCGCCCTACCCGGAGAGCCTTGCGCCAGGCGACGGGGGATAGAACGGCAGAGAGCGGATCGGCCCGATGGCCTGAGAAACGTGGAACTTGCGCAAGTGTTCATCTTTTCAACCACTTGCAACAAAGAGAATTGGAGTATTTCTCTAAGGTCCTGTATACTTTTTAGACCGCTTTTTGGCGGTCAATGGAGTTGGAGCTTGAAACCATACAGAAACAGCGAGGATGGCCCATGAGACAACTTTTCTTGAGCGTCTGCATCCTGGCCGCTCTCATGGCAGGATCCGCAGGAACCGCTGATGCCAGCTGGTACCTGCAATTCACAGGATTCCTCTATGGGACGGGGCAGGGCGTAAGTGTCAGTGTCGACGGCACTAACTACAGCAATCTGGGGCTGGGGCCGGTGACCGGCTGGCGGTCGACCGTCTCGAACCCCACCGAGTCGCAGAAAGAGTACTTCGCCGATCCGCTCTACTGCCTGGATGTCTTCCATTCCTTCACATGGAGCGACTCCTGGTGGGCGGACGCGTTTGTCGTTCCCCCGTACAACTACCCGCCGCCGTACAATACGGCCGAAGCGGCCTGGATCTACGAGACCTACGGCTCGGGGCCCCTGAGTGCCGACCACGCCAAAGGCGTGCAGCTGGCGCTCTGGGAGGTCAGCCATGAGCTGGGCTGGCGGTCGTCCTTCGTAGCCGAGTCCCAGACCTGGGCTTCGGTGGGGGACTTCCGGATCACCGGTGGGGCGAACGTCGGTTCGCGGACACACGCCACGGCGATCTTGGATGACCTCTTCACGCACAACGCGGAGACATTGGAAGCCTCGGCGATCTACTATCGTCCCATCGAGGCCACCGGTGGCAGCCAGGGCATGCTGACCAGGACCCCGGAGGTTCCCGAGCCGGGGACGCTGGTGCTGTTGAGTGCCGGCCTGCTGGTCGGCGCCGCCATAACCTGGAAGAAGCGCGGCTAGAGTTCAAGGGCCGTGGCCCGAGGACTGACATTGAGGGGGGTGGGACGTTGCCGTCCCACCCCCCTTCGTGTGTCCCATCCTAGACGTGGCTACCCCCGGGTCATTTGATGAGCAGGAGCTTCTCGGTTGCCTGCTGCCCATTCGTCATCAGGCGCACGAAATAGACGCCCGGTTCTGCCCGCGAGCCATCCTGCAGCGTTCCCTGCCAGCCAGCCCGGTGGGTGCCGGCCGGAAGCGGCTGCTCGAGCAGCGTGGCCACCACCCGGCCCTGGGCGTCATGGACCGTGAGGCGCACCGGGGTGTCTTCAGCCAGCGCGAACTTGAAGTGCGCGGTCCGGGATGCGGGGTTGGGACCGTCCAGAACGAGGCTCAAGGTGGAGCGCGGCTCGGCCGGCCCGTCCACATCCGAGAAGTCGACCACCGTCACCCCGCTGACGACCAGGGAGTACCTGGCGTCGAGCGCCAGGGTCGACGGCTCGGCGTCCTGCAAGATCTCGTCCGCGCTGATCGCGACGATCCACTCGCCCACTTCGGGATTCTGCACATAGACGCACTCGACCGTGTTCTTCGTGTCCGGTTGGCCGCCCGGGACAGACCAGGGACTCTCGTAGAGCCCCGCATTTCCGTAGTAGACGGTTCCGGAAGGCGACGTCACCCGCAGGGTCAGATCGTTGATGCGGTGCTGTGTCTGGACAGCCGGGTTGCCGGGCAGATCCGCATAGACCATCGTGGCCTTGAATGCGGGTTCACCTTCCTCAACCAGGACGACATGCTCGTCGACATCGAACTGCCTCAGGAGGTTCTCTTCGTTGACGATATAAATCTTCTCACGCATGTCATACATGTTCTGCACATCCGGCATGCCCCATCCCTGATGGACGCGGGTCTTGTCGTGGCTGGTACCGGAGAAGTCGTACTGGTAGGCGGTGTTCACCATCATCGCCTTGGCTGTGGCGGCGCGGGCGCGGTTGCTGAAGACGGTGCCTTCCGGATCGACCTCATTGCCGAAGATGCCCTCCGACCACATCTGGAAGAACAGGCCCACGTGCCCTGCAATGATCGGCGTTGCGCCGCTGGTGCCTCCGAAGCTGGATGTATAGGACTCATAGCCGCAACAGGTGGTCGTGTAGGTCTGGTCATAGAAGTGGCACAGGGTCGGCTTGATGCGTCCGTCCGAGGCCGGGCCGACGCTGGCGCCATTGCACCAGCAATCATCGTTGCGGGTGAGTGTATTGTAGTGGTAGATGCCGCCGCCGGAGATGATGTTCTTGGCCCACGCTTGCGGCCGTGAGTCCTGCCAGCCGGCATTGCTCTGTGACTGGCAGTGGACCAGGTCGGAGTCGAAGAGCATCTGATCGGTGTCGGCCGAAATCGTGTTGTACTGCGTCGTGCGGGGACTGCCCACGCTGGCCGTCTGGAAGACCGCCAGATAGGGCTCTTCCAGGAGCTCCATCGTGTTGTTGTACCGGCCGGTTCCGGTCATGCTGGTGTAATTGTAGTCGGAAATGATGCCCTGGCCATCGGGGAGCAGGCCGCGGGCGATCGGGTTTCCATCCCCATCGCCGAAGCAGATCCCGGACGTGGATGCGCCATGGGAGTCCCAGCCGGTGTTCCCATGCTGAATGAGGGGGCGGGACTGGAAATCGCGATGCCCGGTGTTGAATCCCGCATCGTAGACCTCGCCGCGCACGCCCGCGCCGGTGTAGCCGGCCACACCTTCGACATAGTTGGCGCCGCTGAGCGTGCGGACGACATCCATGTCGTCTTCATAGGGTCCCCAGCGATCCACGAAGTTGACCTCATTCCAGCGGACGGCCTCGAAGAGCTGCTCGGGGGTCAGCGTCGCTTCCACGAGGTGCTTGCCCGCGTCGGCGTTGTTGACCTCGCCGCCCAACTGCGCGATCCGATCCGCCACGATCTGCTTCTGCTCCACGGACAGAACCTGGATGTTGTAGCGCTGCAGCGGGTAGGCCTGATCGGCGCTCTCCCGGTTTTCCAGCAGGAACTCCTCGAGCCGGTAGGCTGGGTGATAGGGCCCCACCCAACGGACAAACGGCAGGCGCTCGACAGCGGCGAGCGTGGCGGCATCCATCTCGACCAGGTACGCATACTGGGCAACATAGTGCCGGAGGGTCCCGCCCAGGGCTTCGATCTGCTTGCCGAACGACTCGAGTGGGGGGACGACGCACTGCACGATATGCAGGTCCACACCGCCCGCCGCGCGAAGTTGAGCCGGCACGGGCGGCTCGGTGGTCAGCGGATCGAAGTGGGCGTAGCGCAGCCCCAGCACATAGTCGGCCGGACGGGACAGCGCCGGACCCGAGCCGTCGATGTCGATGGCGTAGTGCGGCATCGTCCGGCCGGCAGCGTCTGTCTCATTCCACAAGGTAAGCACAACCGTGCCGCCGGGAACCTCGATGATGCGAGCGCCGTCGGCATCCTGAGCCGAGCCGGCCGCCAGGGCGCTCCCCAAGCCGGAAGCGGCGATGAGCGTTGCGGCGATCACGGCGACGCCGATTCGCTCCCTGAAATTCTTCATACGTGTCATGCGTATCCCTCCGAGTGGTGATCTGCGTCTTCAGACCGGCATTCCATTGGGCTACCAAGCCTCGTCCTATTTCATCCTCAGAAGTATAGCATAGGAAGTCTTGTCCACGGACAAGATGCACTACGGCTCCGTGCGGCGGGCGCTCCTGCAGTGCGGCGGGTCATGCAAGTGGTTTATTTGCAGTGCGTTAGGTGCTTTGTAATCCTGTCGAGGCGTCCGGCGAGTGGACCTGGAGGCGGAGCGGCTGATCGGCCCGGAGCGGCTGATCGGCCCGGAGCAAACGATCGGCCCGGAGCGAGCGACCGACATGGGGTGACCGGTGCTCGCCTGTCAATCGACTGGTGCTCGTCCACCGTCCGACCGGTGCTCGCCCGTCAATCGACCGGTGCTCGTCGACCGTCCGACCGCGGCCGTTCACCATCCTGCGACACGGCTCCGGATGAGGAGGATGCGGCAAAAAAAGATAAACCCCCGGGCGGCCTCATTCGTCCTGTCAATGAGCACGGGACGTTCCCCCGAACAAGGACCGGTTGGATGAGAGGGACGGGAGCATGAGACGTCTGAAGAATCTCGATCGGAAGCGGCGGCCTGGGTCGGTGGGACGTCCTGTGAAACTCAGCTTCGCGCTTGCTGCTTGCATGGTGCTGTCCTGCCTTGGCGCGGCGTCGGCGATGTTCGCCGGCTTCCAGGCTGCGAACGACGGCGGGATCGGTGGCAGTGGCGATGGGTGGGCAGATGCCGCCCTGCCGCAGCCCCCTGCCGTACATGCCTTGGCGCTCTGCGGGGCGGACAGAATCGCGATCGACGGCAAGCTCGACGATGACGCCTGGCAGCGCGCGTCGCGGGGAGGCGGCTTCCGGGTGTGGGATCCGGACCGGGGCAGCCAGCCCTCGGAGCAGACCGTGTTCAAGGTCGCCTATGACGAGGATGCGCTCTATTTCGCGGTGGCCTGTCTGGAGAAGGATCCCCGCCGGATTGCCAAGTGTCTGGCCCGCCGAGACAATCTCAGCAACTCGGACATCGTGTCGATCTACATCGATCCCTACAATGACAAGTCCACGGGCTACAACTTCCGCGTCAATCCCCTTGGGATTCAGGAGGACAGCTACATCTTCAATGATGGCGAACGCGATCCGGACTGGAACGCGGTGTGGCAGGCCGAGACCTACCAGGATGACGACGGCTGGTATGCGGAAATCCGGATTCCGTTCGCTTCGATCCGCTACCGCTCCGATGCGCCCATGTGGGGCCTGCAGGTCTACCGCTACATGCACTCCCGCGGGGAGGATACCGCCTGGGTGGTCTGGGATCGTGAGACGGCCGGGTTCGTGAGTCGTTTCGGAGCCTTGCACGGTTTGACGGGGATTCCCGCGCCCCGTCAACTCGAGGTCATGCCGTACGGTGTCCTGCGGGCCACGGACCTCTCCGCCGATGGACCTGAGAAGACCGACACGTTCCAGAACGTAGGCCTGGATCTGCGCTATGGTCTGACCGCGGATATGACCCTGAATGCCACGATCCAACCGGATTTCGGACAGGTGGAGGCGGATCCGGCGCTTCTGAATCTCTCGCCCTTCGAGACCTTCTATCAGGAGAAGCGGCCCTTCTTCGTGGAGGGCAATCGATTCTTCGAGCAATACGGGTTCAACATGTTCTACTCGCGCAGGATCGGAACGGGCCATGAGAATTCCCGGATCCGGTATGCGACCAAGCTCACCGGCAAGACCTCCGGGGATGTTTCGGTGGCTGCATTGGTGGCCTCGACCGATCGTACCGGGAAGGGGCAGGCACACAACCTGTTCAAGTCGGGTGAACTCAACGCCCACTATGCCATCGGCCGCGTCGGCAAGGAATTCAACGAGGGCAATCAGAAGATTCATCTGCTGCAGACCGCGGTCGTCCGGGACGGCTCGCGTGAAGAGCACGGCGACTACGACTCACGAGAGGCCTACACGAGCGGTCTGGACTTTGAATGGCTGTTGAAGGACCGGACCTGGGGCGTGTGCGGGGCGCTGGTGGGCTCGATCATCGACCCGGAGGGCCTTGCGTCGGATCCTGAGTATGTTCCCGAGCGGCGCTACGGAACGGGGGGGGCGCTGGTGCTCAACAAACGCGCCGGGACATTCCGAGGATCGCTGTACGGCCGCTGGGAGACGGGCACGCTCGATCTGAACGACATGGGCTATCTCTCGTCACCGGATGAGCTCTCCTCCGGCCTGTGGCTCCAGTACGCCTACACCCCGGACGGTGGCAGCCGCTTCTTGAACCGGGGCAATCTGAACTTCAACCTCAACGGTTCGTGGCAGTATGAGCCGCGCACCGGCTATGATCTGCACACGGGCGAAGCGGTGTGGAGCTACGATCGCGGTCATCGGGCGTTCACCTCCAGCAATGCAAACGGCTGGTTTCAGTTTCGCAACTACATGACGATCTGGTTCGGATTGGTCGCCAATCTCGAAGGGTCGCAGCGTTGGCACACACGCGACGTGGTCCATCTCGACAGCGGCGCCGTGGCACGCATTCCAGGGGGCGGTCCGCCGATCGATGAGCCCCGGACGTGGGGCGGTTGGTGGGGCCTGGCCAGCGACGCCCGCAGGAGTCTGGTGGCCGACCTCGAGTTCGATCACTACGACGATGAAGCGGGCAATGCCTCCTTCCGCCTGGCGACCGGTTGCAGGTGGAATCAATCCAGCGCGCTTCATCACCGCCTGGCGGTTTCCTACCGCGACCGGATCGATGACACGCAGCACCTGATCAACTACGAGAACGAGGGGGGCGGGATTGGCGGGGTCAGTTACCTGTTCGGCGACCTTCACCAGAGAACCTTCAATCTGACATTGCGCACCAGCCTGCTTTTCAATCGTGACCAGTCGCTGGAGATCTATGCCCAACCGTACCTCACAGTGGGCGACTATCGTCGGGTTCGCGAGCTGGCCAAGCCGGACTCCTATGATCTCAGGCCTTATGAGAGGGCCGGTTTCGAGATCGACGATTGGGACTTCTCCTACTCCGCGGTCAACTTCAATGCCGTGTACCGCTGGGAGTACCGGCCGGGCAGCACGTTGTACCTGGTGTGGACCCATGCGCGGTCGACCTATGACGAACGCGGGCGGCACGAGGACCCGGCCCGCTTCGACAACGCCCTCATACCCGAAGCCCTCTTCGAGAATGAGCCCGAAAACCGCTTTCTCATGAAGCTCAGCTACCGGATGCCGATCTAGAATCGTTCATCTCCGATCTTCCCGGGTTCGGCTGTTTGGGCCGCCATCGGCCGTGCCTGGATCGGTCTTGCTCAACGATCCCCGGCGCGCGTATGATGGATGGGCGCAATAGATTGGTTCGCTCAACTTCACCACAGGAGGCATCCCATGCGCTGTACGTTCCTGGTTTTCTGCCTCAGCTTGATCCTCCCGCTTCCATCCTCGGTGGCCGCCGCGCAACCACAGGCCTTCGTTCATGAGATTCTGCCCAATGGCACTCGTATCACCTGTTCTGCCGTGGAGCAGGGGTGGGACGGTCTGCCTGCGGAGCCGGTGCGCAATGACTACATCTGGCGTAGTACTCATGAGTACATCATCGGGTCTTCGGTGGGCATCAGCCACTGGGCGGGCCGCCAGGATGTGATGGTCGGCCATGAGAACTGGCCGCCAACGCCGGTCGAGATGTTCGCTGCGGCCGGTGACGGGATTCCCTACTGGGAGGACTCCGGCATGTATGCCCAGGTGGCCGCGCGCGCGGGCGCCTATGCGCTGGCGGATTTCACCGAGGGGTCGGGCATCGTGTTGACCGGCTGGTATGGTGATCTTTCCGCGCCGGCCTGGACCTATGACCTTCCGGCCTGTGAACCGGCAACCTTCGGCAACACGCTGGAGGTCAACATGGATGGGACCCGTGTGTTCTATGGCTGCTTTTCCGGTGGGCACGTTCGCCTGATCGTCATCGAGGCGGCGACCGGCAGCGTCCTGGTGGATACACCCATCCCCCTCGAGGCGGCGTCGCTGAGGAACATGTCTGTGACCGACAGCGGGCAGTACGTGGATCTGAACTGCGGGGTGTATCACGTCGTCTACGATGTGGACGCCGATGCCGAGCGCGCCCGGGTCCATGTAGGGGCCTCCACGAATCCCTGCGGGATTTCGGAGACCGGCGAGTGGATCGTCTCGGGTTTCAACACGACCAAGGCCTACCAGTGGGATCCGGGCACCGAAACCTACGTGCTTCGGTGGAACCGCGCCACATCCGGCCATTACGTGGGTGCGTCGATGATCAGTGAGGAGGGATACTGGATCGCCGCCTGGTACAGCTCCTCCTACAACAAGAATCGTTACCAGCTCTGGAGCCTTGTGGATGGCTCCTTGACCTGGACGCTGGACATGCCGTACGGAACGGCGGGTGTCCAGGACCTGCCGGTGGCGATCGACTACACGCGGGAGCGCGATCGGATCGCGATCGGAACCTGGGGCGACACCCAGGCCAACTCTCCGGAGATCATCGTGCTCGACACGGAGGGAGCGGTCATCTACGGCTGCCATGCCGCCGGATCGATCTTCGATGTGGCCATCTCGGAGAACGGGCAGTACGTGGCCGGCACCGGCAAGCTGGTTCACGCGAACGCTTGGGGGAGCGGTTCCGATACCTACTGCGGACTGGCCTCGGAGTATGCCGCCGTCGACCCCATCGGGATCGATTCTGCGGCCGGGTGGATCCCGGAGCCGCGGCTGCTGGCTTCGCCCAATCCGTTCCGCGGCGCGACGTCGCTGCAGCTGATGCTGCCGGATGGCATCGCCCCCGAGAGCAACCTGCTGCGGATCGTAGACTGTCATGGGCGTCTGGTGCAGACCCTGGACGGTGCGTGGGCCGGGGATCGCCTGGTGGCCGACTGGAACGGCCGGTCCGCCGCGGGGCAGCCTCTGCCGGCCGGGCTCTACTACGCGACCTGGAGCGCAACCCCCAGCCGGACAACCCGAATCGTCCGATTGAGGTAGGCGCGGGTGAGATGACGGTCGGCTTCACGGCCGCGAGGGCAATTCTACGACAGCCGCTGCGATCTCCAGCGCAAACCGAGATTGAGGATGCGCTGGATGAGGCGTTCGTACGTCAGGCCCTTGTGCTCGGCGGATTCGGCGAAGTCCTCGCCATAGGTCAAGGCGGGATTGGGGTTGGCTTCGAGGAAATAGAGCGTGCCGTCCGGTCGCAGACGGAAGTCGATCCGTGCGTACCCTGAAAGGCCCAGGATGCGATAGATCCGGCGGCAGCGGGCCTGGATCCGGCGACGCATCTCGCCGGACAGATCCTCTGCCGCCCGGCTGGTTACACCCCACTTTCTCTGGTACTTGAGATTCCACTTGGCATGGGCCGTGGCGATCAACGGGATGTCATCGGTTCCCTTCTCGAACAGCAACTCCCAGATGGAGAACGTTTCGAGCCGCTCGTTTCCCAGAACACCGACATAGAGCTCACGGCCGTCGATGAATTCCTCGGCAATGGCATCGCTCTGCACGTGGTCATGTACGAAGGCGACGCGCTTGGCGAGGCTGGTTTCGTCCCGGACCAGAGACGCTTGCGAGATGCCCATGGAGGCATCTTCCACAACCGACTTGACGAAGAGCGGAAAGCGGAGGCGTCTGGGGCAGCGTACCTTGCGGCCGCGCCGAAAGACGGCAAACTCCGGCACTGGAATGCGATGATAGGCCAGCAGCTTCTTCGAGAGAGCCTTGTCGCGCGCAATCATCATGCCGCGAGGGTTGCAGCCGGTGTAGGGAGTCGTGCGGAGTTCCAGGTAGATGACGACATGCTGATCCAGGATCGACAGCCCGCCGAACTCCTCCAGCAGATTGAACGCGACATGCGGCCGGAACTCCTCCAAGGCCCGGCGGATCACGGCCAGATCACTGTGCACGCCGATAACCTCAACCGCGTGGCCCAGATCGTTCAGGCCCGACACGACATCGAATTCCATTTTCCAGGGAGCCGAGGTGACCTGGTCATCCGTGAGATCCTCGATGGATTCGGGGGGTTCCAGCCCGGCGCCCAGCAGGGTGAGGACACGTAGCTTTCTCACATTCCGACCCACCTGCGGTTGCGGTACAGGGACTCGATCGTATGCTTGACCAGCAGAATCGTGAAATCCCTTCTTGTTCGATGCTCCGATCCGGACACATACAGCTTCAATTCCCCCAGCCGGCCTAGGATGTCCTTGAGAACATGCTCGAGCATATAGCGGTGTTCGCCCGTCCAGCGCGCGGCTTCGGCGACGACAGCGCGCCGAACGCGTCGCACGAATGTCGCGGCCGGTTCCCGCCGCCCCGATCCCCTTGAAGTCGAAAAGAGCCGTCGGAGATCCTGATCGTATGAATCCGGGTGCTCGAGGGCATAGGCGCTGCGCTTGTGCCGGTAGTGTTCGCGGAGCGACTTGCGCAAGGTTCGGACCGAGTCGATGTGCGCGCGTGTCCGGACGCGGGGGCGGGTGCCGGCGATCTCGCGCATGAGCTCATCGACATAGATCAGCTTCTTCAGGGCTCGCGGCCAAGCCTGATAGCGAGTGCGCCACCCGGAGCGCGGCTGCAGCCAGACGGCGAATGTTTCCGCGAAGTCTTCGTCCGGGTGGCTTTGCGCATACCAGTACTCCAGGTGATGAACATGCTGCCGGCTGTATGGATTGGGGCGATAGTAGCGGGGATAGCTGAGCGTGGACCGGCCAAAGAGCTGCTGGCGTCTCCTGCGCCGGGTCAACTGATAGGCGTGATCGACGGCGTGGCCTGCCTCGTGGCGCAGAAGCTTCATGCACCAGGGCTCTGCGGCCCCTTCGGCCTCGCCCATGAGATCGCGCTCGAGACGGATCAGGCGGGGATGCGCCAGGTAGAAGGGAATCGCGATTCCGGTCATGCCCTGGGGCGTGAACCAGTCGTCGGACAGCCAGAAGTAGGGTCGGAAATGCAGGTTCTTGCGAGCCAGTTCGGCATACAGACGCTCGATGCGTCTTTCCAGGACGGTGCCCGGAATCCGCACGCCGAGATCGGACAACCGCCACCCAAGGAGATCCTCTCGCGATTGTTTCGCCCAGGGCGGGGTGCGGCGCCGCCGGCCTGCGGGTGCATGCCTTCCTCGCATCTTCATCGTGTGGATATGCTACGGCGAAAATGGGATGTGTGCAACCGTGTGGGTATGCTACGGCGAAAATGGAATGCGTGCACTCGCTTGGAACAGGAGCAGCGTCTAGGCGGCCGCTTCGCCGAGCAGCTTCCGGACGGTGCCCAGGAGTTGACCGCGGTCCACGGGCTTCTGAAATGTGGCCGCAGCCCCCAGAAGCTGCGCATCCTTCAGGAAATCGCGGGCCGCCACCCGTCCGCCCCCTGAGATGGCGATCACCCGTGTTTGGGGATAGTTCTTCCGAAAATACATGATGGTCTCCAGGCCATCCTCTTCCGGCATGATGATGTCGGTGACGACCAGATCCGCGGGTTGCCTGCTCTGTGCCTCACGGGCGGTTCGTCCTGAGTCGGCCTCGATCGTTTCATAGCCGGCCTGACGGAGCGTCATGCAGAGCATCGTACGGACCTGTTCATCGTCTTCTACGACCAGGATGCGTGTCACGCGATCAAGCTCCTCTTTCGACGGCATCGTCTAGCAGTGACCGGAGGGCGCCGGAGAGGGCCCTCATCTCGATCGGTTTCTCGAGATACAGGTCAATATCGGCCAGGCCGGCGGGATCCTTCAAAATTATCCCGCTGAACCCGGTGCACAGGATGATCGGAAAATCCGGCCGAAGCTGCCGCACCTGCCTGGCCAGCTGGGTGCCGGACAGATGGGGCATGGCATGGTCGGTGATCATGGCATCGAATCCATGCGGATTGGCTTCGAATGCCTCCCAAGCCGCCCGGGGGTCCGTGAAGCCTTCCACGGCGTAGCCCAGCCTGCCCAGATGAAGCAATCCGAGGCGGATGATCGCATCCTCGTCGTCGACCAGGAGCAGCCGCTCGCAGCCCGAGTTGACCTGCGGCGCATCCCCGGGCGCGGTGTCCCGGGGATCGGCGGCCGCGAACACCGGGAGGAAGATGTCGAACCGGGTGCCCTCGTTGATCTTGCTGTGAACGGTGATCGCCCCGTGCATCGAATTGACGATGCTGTGCACGGTTGCCAGGCCCATGCCGGTCCCTTCGCCGACCGCCTTGGTCGTGAAGTAGGGCTCGAAAATGCGGCGCTGCACCGTTTCGTCCATCCCGATGCCGGTGTCCTGAATCGTGAGGCGGGCGTACTGGCCGGGTGACAGATCCAGAATCGGCTGGGCATCTTCCTCGGACAGAGCCACCTCTTGGAGCGAAACCGTCAACACGCCGCAGGAGTCGCGCATGGCATGGAATGCATTGGTGCATAGATTCATGATGATCTGGTGGATCTGGGTTGGATCGGCGAGCACGGGGCTGCAGGCGGAGTCGATGTGGCGCCACAGCTCGATCGTGGCGGGTAGCGAGCCGCGCATGAAATCGAGGGCCTCCCGCACGACCGTGTGAATGGAGATTGGCGCGTGCTCGATCTTGCCGGGATGACTGAAGGCCAGGATTTGCTTGACCAGATGGCTGGCCCTTTCGCCGGCTGTGCGAATGCGGGAGAGGCAATCGTGGGCGATGCTGTCGGGGGGGACGTCATCGCTGGCGAGGTCGGCGAAACCGAGAATGGCGTAGAGCATATTGTTGAAGTCGTGGGCAATTCCGCCGGCCAGCGTGCCGATGGCCTCCATCTTCTGCGATTGGCGCAGTTGCGCCTCCATCTCCACGAGTTCGGACACATCCCGCAGCAGAACGACGATGCTGATGAGGCGCTCCTGCGCATCGCGGACCGGTGAGAGCGTTGCGTCGGCGACAAACCGCGTACCATCCTTGCGCAGGCATACCACCCGTCCCGTCCAGATCCTGTTGCGGTCGAGCACCTGCAGGATGTCCGCGGTTCCCCCGCCTTGGTCATCGAGTTCAAGGATGTCCCCGAGATAGCGATCCGCAACGTCTTCGCTCGAATACCCGGTGATGCGGAAGAAGGCTGGATTGATGTATTCCATTCTGAGACTCGTGCCGGCCGTGATGATCATCTCGCCGGTTTGCTCCATCGCCGTGACCAGTCGATGGCGCTCATCCTCTGCCTCGTCCATCCAGACGATCTGCGACGCCGTCGCTGCCAGGCCGGCGAAGAGAGCATCGTCCTCGGATGTGAAGGTCTTCTTGCCGAACAGGGCCAAGACACCAATCGGAGTCCCGTTGGGAGCCAGCATGCGATAGGCGGCCACGGATCGCAGGCCGAGAGACAGCGCCCAGGCACGATCCTGAGTGTCGGGGTCGGCGGCGATGTCATTCGTGAGGAAATGCCCCTCGGCTCCCGACGCGATGCGACCGATCCGGTGGCTTCCCAGCGGCACCCGGGAATACGATGCGCCATCGAGGTGCGTGTACCGTCCGGAACTGGCCACCAGGTGCAAGCAGCGGTCGGCGGGCTGGCAGACGCCCGGCCCGCCCGGGGCCTTGGCATGCGCACAGCCGTGATGGCAACGATCCCCCGGACGGATGATCCAGACACGCGCGAAATCGGCGTGGAACTGGTCGACCAGCTCATCGGTCACGCGCCTGAGCTTCTCCTCCAGGGGGGCTGATTGGAGGAGGTCCTCCTTGAGGACATTCAGTCGTTGGAGGCGGCGCTTCCCCTCCGCTTGCACGCTGACATCGCGCACGACCTGACAGATGACCTCGCGCGAACCGAGGCGATAACTGTCCGAGGAGATCTCAACGGGAAAGTCCTTTCCATCCTTGCGCCGGTGCAGATGCACAGCGGACCCCTCCGGTGAAGGCGCGCCGGCATCCGATGCCGGAAGAGGGCTCTGCGGTGTGCCGAGCAGGCTGATCGTCTGGCCCATCAGTTCACCGGGAGAATACCCGTACATGCGCAGAGCGGCCGCATTGGCATCGATGATCTCCCCGCTGAGGGCATCCAGCAGCAGGATGCCGTCGGGCACCGTATCGAAGAGTTGCCGATAGCGGCGCTCGCTTTCCTGGAGCGCTGCCAGAGCCTGACGCACGTCCGTGATATCGCGCGTGATGCCGATCAGAGCCGTGGGTGCCCCGCGCGCGTCCCGAATGGGGGATAGCGAGACTTCCGCCAGGAATGTGGATCCGTCACGGCGAAGCATGGGATACTCGAAGACGCTGGGATGGGGCGCGTCCTGGGCGGCTTTCATCTGCGCGGCCGCTTCCTCCCGGCCTTCCGGGCCCACCCAGTCGATGACCTCGCGCGAAGCAGCCATCATGGCGGGAACATCCCTGAACCCCAGAATCTGTGCGCAGGTCTGGTTGGCCGCCGTGATCTGTCCTTGAAGGTCGGTGACGGTGATGGCGTTCGGCGAGGCTTCGAATATGGCCCGCAGCCGCCCTTCGGATTCGCGCAAGATGCCTTCGGTGCGCAACTGCTCGCGTACATCCCGCAAGATGACAAGGAATCCCTGGACGTGGCCCTGATCGTCTTGCAGGCGCCTCGCCGAGCAGTTCGTCGGGATGATGGATCCGTCCTGCAGCTGCAGCTCGAAGGGCACGTCGGCGATGGTTCCCTGCCGCAGGATCCTCTCCATGAGCTGAATCGCGCTCGCCTTGCTTTCCGTGGGGGCCAAGGCCAGGAGATTGGCATCACAGAGTTCCGTCATGGAAGAGAAGCCGGCCAGCTCAACGGCGGCCGGGTTGGCTTCCAGGATCTGTCCTCCCACCGTTGTGACCAGCATGGCGATGGGGCAGGAGTCCAGGATCTGGCGCAACTGAGCCACCGTTTGCGCGAGGTGGCCGTAGCGCCGACCGTAGGTGACGACCGCCATCAACAGGGCGGCGATCTCTTGAATCTGGGCGATCTGGTGGGGCGCCCACGCGCGCGGGGCGTTCACGGCGGCCACGGCCAGAAAGTCCAGCCCATCGTTTCCCATGTGGATCGGGACCAAAACCGCGGACCGCATGCCCAGTGCCCCGATGTAGTCGCGGATGCCGGCGCGCCCCTCGGACAGATCCTCGGCCGTGGCGAAGCTGAGCGGGCCTCGGTTGCGCAGGTGGCGGATCAGTTCGGGGCACTCCTCGATGAAGGAGTCTGCTCGGGAAGCCCCGTCGCCGGCACGAGCATCCATCCAGGTTCTCTGCACATGAATCAAACGGGTGTCTTCCGAGTAGTGTCCTACATCGATGCAGTCGGCACCCCAGAAGGCTCCCAGCTCCCGGCACACCCGCGTCAGAGACCGCTCGTACTCCTCCAGATTCGCCCTGGCCAGGAGGTAGAGAATCTGACGGGACAGCGCCTGAAACTCTGCTCCGGAATCGCGGCCCGGCCCGGCACCGGGAGGTGTCCCTGGATCTTGCGGCTTGCTCACGTCCTCGTTCTCCCGCATTGGCTGCTGAGACCGCTGCCCGCGTCGCGGCGGAAAGCGGCATTTCCCCGTAAGGATCGACACGAAGGCCCCCTATCCACATAACCGGATTCCGGCTTGCCTCCCGGTGGGATGCTTCCCTCCCGCGAATACAATTTGTTGCGCCGCGGCAAGTTCTGTACGGTGTTCAAGGATTTTGCATCCGATTTCAAGGCCCATTGACGTAGAATGGACGCATCACTGAACCAGGCCGGCCCAGGGGGAGAGTGGTATGCGTGCGCTGTCGTCTGGGTCTGGTGGTCGGTCCGTTCAGACCTCAACTCTTGGCCTGCGCCATGTTTGTCCGCCGATCGCGGCGGCCCTTCATCTGCTCCTGTGGGGTTGCCTGCTTGGACTTCTCCTATTGCCGCCCGCCCAGGCTCGCAATCCGATCCGCAACGCGTTCTTGGGTGTGTATCCGGCGGCGGAGGGAACCCAGTTGGATGATCTGCCCAGCAAGACCAACCACTGCGGTGTGTGCCATTTCGATTTCGACGGAGGGGGGCAGCGCAATCCCTATGGATTGGGCATCGAGGTGGGCCTGGCCGGAGGGCTGAGCAATGCGGAGGCCATTCTAGCGATTGCCGGCGTCGACTCCGACAACGACGGCTTCAGCAACCATGTCGAGATCACCGAGGTGAACCTCTTTGACAACACCCCGACCTTTCCCGGTCTCTCGCCTACCAACTACACCGGAACGCTCAACATCCCGCACGAGGAAATCGAGCCTTATCTGACGCCTTCGGGCGGTTTCGATACGACCCCTCCGGTGGTCACCGTTGAGAGCCCTTCCGGGGGTGAGGTGCTGCCTGCCGGAACGCTCTTCTCCATAGCGTACACGGCCACCGATGAGAGCGGGATTGCGCATGTCGACATCTATCTCTCCGACGACGGGGGCGCGGCATACAAACCGGTGGCCACCGATCTGGAACCCAGCGGTGAGCACACCTGGTTTGTGCCCAATCGTCCCGGGCTGCTGAACTACATTCGCGTGGCTGCCGTCGACAATGCCGGCAATGAGGGGACCGCCGAGAGCCCCGGGACCTTCGAGATCACACCCACGCCGGCCGGCTACGTGCCCACGACCTTGCGGGACATGGACATGTCAGGCACGCAGCCACTTGAGGGTGCCGTGCTCGAGGATCCGGGCGTCAGTTGCGTCACCTGCCACGGAAACTACAACGAAACCCACGAGCCCTGGTTCAACTGGCGCGGTAGCATGATGGGTCAAGCGGCGCGCGATCCGCTCATGCTCGCCTGCATGGCCGTGGCGGAGCAGGACGCTCCCTCGGTGGGCGACCTCTGCATCCGTTGCCACTCCCCGGGAGGCTGGCAGGAAGGGCGCAGCGTGGATACGAGCGGCGACATGCTCACGGCCAAGGATCGCCAGGGAGTGCAGTGCGATTTCTGCCACCGGGTGGTCGACCATCATTACGTGGAAGGGCTCAGTCCGCTGCAGGATGTCGCGGTGCTCGCAGAGATCGAGCCGCTTCCGCTGCAGTACGGCAACGGTCAGTTCATCAATGATCCGGCGCCCCTGATGCGGGGTCCCTATGCCGATGCCAATGCCAGCCACGCATTCGTTGAATCCCCGATCCACCGGTCCTCGAACCTGTGCGGCTTGTGCCATGATGTCAGCAATCCGGTCTTCATGGTGCAGGAAGGCGACACCTACGTTCCCACCATCTTCGATCAAGAGCATCCGGATATGGACATTCGCAACATGTTTCCGATCGAGCGGACGTTCAGTGAGTGGACACAGAGCGAGTATGCCGCAACCGGCGTGTATGCGCCTCAGTTCGCCGGCGAGAAGCCGGATGGGATTGTCTCGAGCTGTCAGGATTGCCATATGCGTGACGTGGTTGGAGCGGGCGCCAATCATCCCGATGCGCCCGTGCGCAGCGACCTGGGGCTTCACGATTTCACCGGGGGGAACACGTTTGTGCCCGACATCATGGAGGAGTTCTTCCCCGGCGAGGTCGATCCTCTGCAGCTCGCGGATGCCAAAGCCCGGGCGCGCGAGATGCTGCAATTGGCGGCCACCCTGGAGGTGACGCCCGAACCGTTCGGTGTCACCGTCCGGGTGATCAACGAGACTGCCCACAAGCTGCCCTCCGGGTATCCCGAGGGCCGGCGCATCTGGCTGCACATCGTGGCGCATGATGCTGCCGAGCAGGTGGTCTTTGAATCCGGAGCCTACGACTTCGCGACCGGAGTTCTGACCCACGATGAGCAGGTCAAGATCTACGAGATCCAGCCGGGACTGAGCCCCGCGCTGGCCTCCGGGATCGGGTTGCCGGCCGGAAAATCGTTCCACTTCGTGCTCAATGACACGATCTACTCCGACAACCGGATCCCGCCGCGGGGGTTCACGAACGCGGGCTTCGACGCGGTGCAGTCGCCGGTTGTGGCGCACGAATATGTGGACGGGCAGTACTGGGATGAGACCGGGTACGTGTTGCCCGTGGACGCTGTCTCGGCAACCGCAACGCTGTACTACCAGGTCACCAGCAAGGAGTACATCGAGTTCCTGCGCGATGAGAACGTCACCAATGATCTTGGGCAACGGCTCTACGATGCCTGGGTCGCGCAGGGCCGCGCCGCGCCGGAGATCATGGCCCAGGTGACCACCGAGGTCGTCATCGTTCCGAGCGCGATCGAAGACCCGCCGCCCGTGCGGCCCCTGGCCTACGAGCTGCGGCCGGCCATGCCCAACCCGTTGCGGGGCAGTACGACCATCCGCTACACGCTCCCGGAGAAGCAGATCCTGCGGATCGGGGTCTATGACATCACCGGCCGCGCCGTCTGCACGCTCTTGGCAGGCGCGCAGCCGGCCGGCCACCATGCGGTCCGCTGGAGTGGGGCGGATGGCCACGGGCAGCCGGTGGCGTCCGGCGTGTATCTCGTGCGCATGGAAGCCGGAAGCTTCCGGGCCGAGCGCAAGCTCCTCGTCCTGGAATAGAAGCCGAACAATCCGCGGGCCGCCCTCGCAGATCCGCAGCAAGAATCTCGCTTGTGCTGCCGGGTAATACTTCGTATTATATCGAGTCGGAGGACACCATGACCCAACACCGTCGCAAGCAAGAGGTAATCACATTCAAGGTCGACCTGCCCCTCGCGGAGGCCTTGGAGAAGGTGCCGAACCGCTCGGCCTTCATCCGCAGCGCGATTCTGGCGGCGCTCGATAACACCTGCCCGCTTTGCAATGGAACCGGCACCCTGACCGTCGAACAGCGGAATCACTGGCAGCGGTTCGCCGAGGACCACCGGACGGAACGTTGCGCGAAGTGCCACGCGGTTTATCTGGTCTGCGGCGCGCATCTGCATGAGCAGCCATCGTCGGACCGCAACGGGTCGTTGGCAGACCCCGGGACATGAAAGGAAGTCAGCAATGAGGATGATTGACTTGACCCAGGCGGTGCCCTTGCTTCTTCTCCTGCTGCCGGGCATGGTAGGCGGCTGCGGGACAGCCACCGACACAGAGACGGCCGGCCCGGCTTCCGTGCGGGTCTTCGTCAGCATCCCGCCGATCCAGGGGATCGTGTCGGCGATCGGGGGCCAGCACGTCGAATCGAACGCCCTGATCGCCGGCGGGCAGAATCCCCACACCTACGAGCCGACCCCCACCCAGATGGTCGCTCTGGCAGGGGCCCGCTTGTACCTACGCATCGGACTGCCGTTTGAAGACACACTGATCGAGAGGATCGAGCCCGCGGCGGGCGGGCCCCTGATCCTCGACGCCAGCGAGGGGATCGAGCGCCGCGCGATGCGGTCGCCCGGAGATGACATGGCCCACGATCACGGCGATGCTCATGCGCACGATCACGGCGGTGCTCATGCGCACGATCACGGCGGTGGCCATTCGGCAGGGGATTGCACGGATCAGCACCTCGATCCGCACGTGTGGATGTCGCCGGGGAACTTGAAGCTGATCGCCGGAAACATCGCCCGCGCACTGGCCGCGGTCGATTCAGCCCGCGCATCCACGTACCAGGCGAATCTGGCCCGCTTCCAGCAACAGGTCACGGCGATCGAGGACACTCTTGCCAGTCAGTTGGCGCCCCTGGCCGGTGAGAGCGTGTATGTCTTCCATCCGGCCTTCGGGTACTTCACCGATGCGTATGGCCTGGTGCAGAGACCTGTGGAGATCGAGGGCAAGGAGCCAACTCCGAAGCAGTTGAGCCATCTGATCGCCCAGGCCAGAAAGGACCGGGCCCGTCTGCTGATTGTCCAGCCGCAGTTTGATCCGCGCAGCGCCGAAGCCGTGTCGGATGCCATCGGCGGAAGCGTCGTGGCGATCGATCCGCTGTCGGCGGACATCCTTGGCGAGCTTCGGAAGCTGGCCTCCGTGATTCTTCGCGAGGGATCGGTCGAGCAGGCTGACAACTAACGCGCCCGTGCGCAAACCGGCGCGCAGACCGGCGCGCAGACGCGGCCGCGTGCAGACCGTCCGCGCCACGCGGGCCGTGCCGGGCAGACCAAGCTGGGAGGGAATGGAATGGCCCAGACCAAGGCAGAGGCCCAGACCAAGGCAGAGGCCCAAACGAAGAGTGCCGCGGCGGTGGAGGTCAAGGATCTGTGGTTCGCCTATGACGAGCACCCGGTGATCGAGGCGGCGAGTTTCGTGATTCGGGAGGGGGAGTTCGTAAGCGTGGTCGGTCCGAACGGAGGCGGCAAGACGACGCTGTTGCGGCTCATCCTGGGGCTGGTGCGTCCGCAGCGAGGCGAGATCCGGGTTTTCGGCCGCAGGCCCGGTCGGCTGCGGCACGACATCGGCTATACGCCCCAACACGCGTTGCACGACCTGCGCTTTCCCATCACGGTCGAGGAGGTCGTTCTGATGGGGCGCCTTGGCCGCGGGTGGCATGTGTCCTACAGCGCCGCCGACCGGCACGCGGCCCAGCGAGCGCTCGATGAGGTCGGCATCGCCCAGCTTGCCCGGCGCAGCTATGCGGACCTCTCCGGCGGACAACGACAGCGGGTCCTCATCGCCCGGGCGCTCTGTGGGCAACCCAGGATGCTACTCATGGACGAGCCGACGGCGAATGTGGATTCCTCGGCGGAGGCGCAGCTGATCCATCTGCTTCACGATCTGAACCAGCGGATGACCATCGTCCTGGTCTCGCACGACCTGGCCTTCGTGTCACAGGCCGTCGATCACGCGATCTGCGTCAACCGCCATGTGGCGGTGCACCCGACCTCGTCATTGAACAGCGCGGCCGTTCGCGGCATCTATGGGGAGGACGTTCGAATCGTGCGCCATGATCACTGTCTCGGGGATGGGGAGTAGCCGCGATGGGGTTCTGGGAAGCGCTCGCGAATCCGGACATTGCATTCTTGCGGCATGCGTTCTTGGCCAGCCTGCTCGGCAGCATCGCCTTCGGTGTGGTGGGCAGCTTTGTCGTCGTGCGCCGAATCAGCTACATCGCCGGAGCGATCGCGCATTGCGTCCTGGGCGGCATCGGAGCGGCCCTCTACTTGCAGACGGTCAAGGGATGGAGCTGGTGCGATCCCATGCTGGGCGCGATCGTGGCCGCCTTGCTCGCTGCGGTCGTCATTGGGCTGGTCAGCCTGAGGGTGCGAGAGCGGGAGGATACCGTCATCGGTGCCCTGTGGTCGGTGGGTATGGCGGTCGGGTTGATCTTCCTGGCCAAGACCCCCGGCTACGTGGATCCGATGAACTACCTCTTCGGGAACATTCTCCTCTTGAGGGGCCGGGATCTGTTGATCGTGGGTCTGCTGGATGCGCTCGTGGTCGGCATGGTGGTCGTCTACTATCGCAAGTTTCAGGCGGTCTGTTTCGATGAAGAGTATGCCCGGCTGCGCGGCCTGCGGGCCGATGGGCTCTATCTGCTGCTGCTGTGCCTCACGGCGCTGACCGTCGTGCTGATGGTGCGTGTGGTGGGGATCGTGCTGGTCATCGCCCTGCTGCCCCTGCCGGCGGCGGTGGCGAGCCTGTTTGCCCGCCGCCTGTGGCAGATGATGCTACTGGCGATCGTCTTGGGTGCGGGTGTCAACGGCCTGGGGGTTGGGCTGAGCTTCCAAACCGATCTGCCGACGGGTCCCACCATCATCATCGTGGCCGCGCTGGTCTACCTGCTCGGACTGGTCCTGAATCGATGCCGGCGGTCCCGGCTCATCAGCAAGTAGCTCGCCAGTCTGTGGCGTAACAACTTCCAATACAAAGAGTTAGGTTTTATGTCGGTTCCGGGCGTGGGGCGCACTCCGGGTGAAACCAGGGCGTACCCTGGCGGTAGGCAAATGCATGGGAGTGTCGAATCTAATAGTCCATTATTTTGAGGGACATGCTTGATTTCGTGTCAGAGTCGTAATATAGTTGCCGTCATGAGTTCGCCGTTCGAACCCCAGCAGGAAAGGGGCTTGTATGCACATCAACACAGACACTCGGATCGACTACGCGGCGCTGCTCCGCAGAGTCGGTCTCAAGGTTACCCGCTGTCGGGTAGCGATGCTGGCGTATATCGATTCGCAGGGCCAGCATGCCACGGCCGATGAAATCACGGCCGGTCTCAAGGCCGAAGGATTCACGGTCGATCGGGTCACGATCTACCGCAATGTCGACCGGATGCTCCAGAAGGGCCTGTTGGCGACAATCTACGTTCCGGGCCGGGCGATGCGCGTGGGCCTCTGCAAGCATCCCGATTCGGCTCATCATCACCATGTGGTCTGCGTCGATTGCGGAAAGGTCGAGGAGGTGGAGTCCTGTTTCCTGACCGACTCCTGGGATCAGGTGTGCCATGAGGTGAACGGCTCCAGCGGGTATGAGCTCACCGGTCATGTCATGCAGTACCTGGGCAAATGCCCGGAGTGCGCACGGACCAACGGAAGGATGCAGGAGCCGACCGGTGGCAGGATGCAGGAGCGGACCGGCGGCAGGATGCAGGAGCCGACCGGTGGCAGGATGTAGGAGCCGACCGGTGGCAGGATGGAGAACCGGACCCCGCGCTTCGGAGTGGGATTGACAATCTTGGCGAGATACGACCCTCTGCGGCCGACCGGTGAAGCGGAGGGTCTTTCTCATGCCTGAGACGGGGCCGGCGAGCAGAGTCCGGCTAGCGCTGCGTGCGAGCACACTGGGGACCGGGTCGACCGGTTGGATGTCTCCGCGCCGGAGATGGATGGCGCGCGGGGCGTTGCTTCTGACGGTGGTCTGCATCGGCGCGAGCATGGGGTTGTTCCTGCAAGGCTCTCTGGCGTCTTCGCTCCGTTGGCCTTTTCTTCTGGGGATGGGTCTGGCAACGGTTGGCTTCCTCGTCTACGACGTGATCATGGGCGTCGAGATTCTGGAGAAGCGCGCCTACGAGGCCGAGATGTCGGTGGCGGCTCAGATCCAGGCGCGCCTCTTTCCACGGGAGCTGCCGCAGCACGCCGGGCTCTCGGTGTCCGCCTATCACCGTCCCGCTCGGGCGGTGGGGGGAGACTACTACGATATCATCCCCATGGGTCCCGGCCGCTTCACACTGGTCGTGGCGGATGTCTCCGGTAAGGGCGTGCCGGCCGCGATTCTGATGGCCAGCCTGCGGACGCAGATCCGGGTGCTGTCACCACGGGGTCTCTCGCCCAGCACCTTGATCACCTACATGAACGAGAGCGTCTACGCGGACACCGAACCGTCCCAGTATGCCACGCTCTTCTTCGGACAGGTCGATCTGAATCAGGGGACGCTGACCTACGTCAACGCGGGGCATGTGGCGCCCTTGATCGTGGGGACGATGGGAACTCGCCGCTGGCTTGCGACCGGCGGCTTGCCGTTGGGCATGTTCTCCGGACGCCCGTTCGAACAAGGAACCGAGTTCTTCGGCCCCGGCGACCGGCTGGTTCTCTACACCGACGGCATCTCCGATGTGGGGGTCGCCGAAGATGAGACGTTGTCCGCCGCGCAACTCGAGTCCCTGGTCGTCCAGAATCGAACGGCCTCCCTCGATGAGCTGACCGGCCGGATCATTCAGGAAGTGAAGCGAGTCCAACGCCGCACCGACCAGTCCGACGATATCACCCTCCTGGTGGTGGGCGCCGACGCGGCCTAGACCGCGGTGCAGCTCGCACCGTCGGGGCCCGAGCCATCACGCCCTGGGCCACCGGCCCGAAGACCGCCGTGGCCGGGAACGCCGCGGATGCGCGGTCGGGCCTGCAGCCTTGACATCCAGGGCGTCGATCCCCAATGATTCCCGTGGCAATCAACCATGGGGGTAGGCATGAAGTACCTGAAGACAGCCGCCGAGAAGTGCGAGAATGTGCGCGCCTGCGAACGCCGGTGCGCCGAAATCTATTACAAGACCGAGGATCCGTCCTATTCGTCCATTCGCGTGGTAAAGCGCCCTGACGGACGCATGAAGCTTCAGGTGTGCACGCAGTGCGGTGTCTGTATCGACGTCTGCCCGACGCGGGCGCTGCGCCGCAACAAACTTGGCGTCGTGATGCTGGATCGCAAGACCTGCATCGGCTGCTTCCAGTGTGTCGGCTTCTGTCCCGAGGAGGCGGTGTTCCAGCATCCGGACCTTCCGTATCCGATCAAGTGCATCGCATGCGGCCAATGCGCCAAGGTGTGTCCCCATGGGGCTCTCGAGGTTGCGGAAGCCCATCTGGCCAGCGTTGCGGTGGAGACGACGATCGCGTAGCCGCGGTCCGGAGCAGCGGATGCTCGGGTTGCTGCGGTCCACGAAGGCAGGTCGGGGGGTGGGGTTGGTCATAGACTAGTATTTTGCTTCACAATACAGCCGCCACGGTTTCGGGAAATACTCCCGGCGGCCCGCCATCTGATTCGTGGCGGGCCGCTTTCTGTTTGCCGAATAAAAGGATGGATAGCCGATACGGCGGCAAGCAGAGGAGGGTGTTTGATGGTCAGCCCGACAGTGGATGAGTATTGCCGAATCTCGGATCGGGGAGGGCGTGTACCCCTGCGCCGCCGGATCCCCGCTGATCTGGACACGCCGGTGTCCGCCTTCTTGAAACTGAAGCCCGCCGGCGCGGCCTTTCTGCTCGAGAGCGTGGAGCAGGGCATTCAGGTCGGTCGCTACTCCTTCATCGGCATCGGCCCGATGGTGTCGCTGCGTCTGGCGGGTGAAAGCGTCGAAATCCGCCGGGCGGATCGCAGCGAACGAGTTCCCGTCGATCCGGCCGATCCCTTCGCGCCGGTCCGGGCCGAACTGCAGCGCCACAGCGCGTTGGTGGGCGACGAGCTACCCGCGGCCTTCGGCGGTGCCGTGGGATACCTGGGCTACGAGATCGTGCGCTACTTCGAGACGCTCCCGCTGCCGGACCAGGCCGGGCTGGGCTTGCCCGACTACTGCTTTCTCTTCCCGGAGACGCTGGCGGTCTTCGACCACGTCAAGAGTGAGATCGAGATCGTCACGTTGCCGCCGCAGGCCGAGCCGCAGGAGGCTTACTTCGGCGCTGTGGCGCGAATCGACCGGCTGCTCGAGGCCCTTCAGTCACCGATCCCGCACGGCTTCGCGCGGCGCCCGGCGGGCGAGCGCGCGACCGTCAAGGCCAACATGACCGAGGAGAGCTTCCGCAAGCGCGTTGCACAGGCCAAGGAACACATCCTGGCCGGCGACGCGTTTCAGATCGTGCTGTCACAGCGGCTGGAGGGCCGGACCGAGGTGGCCCCGTTTCAGATCTACCGCGCGCTGCGCATCCTGAATCCCTCGCCCTACATGTTCTTCATCGACTACGACGACTTCCAGATCATCGGCTCGTCACCGGAGGTCTTGGTCAAACTGGAGGGCCGCCACGCCCTGGTCTGTCCCATCGCGGGCACCCGGCCGCGGGGCGAGAGCCCGCAGAAGGATCAGGAGCTCGAAGCGGAGCTTCTGGCCAACGAGAAGGAGTGCGCCGAGCATGTCATGCTCGTCGATCTGGGGCGCAACGACCTGGGCCGCGTGTGCGAGATCGGATCGGTGCAGCCGGAGTCCCTGATGCACATCGAGAAGTATTCGCACGTCATGCACATCGTCTCGCGGATCACGGGGACGCTGAAGCCCGAGCACGACATGTTCGACCTGCTGCGCGCGACCTTTCCGGCCGGGACCGTGACGGGGGCGCCCAAGATCCGCGCGATGGAGATCATCCACGCTCTGGAGGGGGATGCGCGCGGACCCTACGCGGGCGCGGTCGGCTACTTCGGCCGGCAGGGCGACATGGATCTGTGCATCACGATCCGCACGCTGGTGATGAAGGGCGGCACGTTCTATGCGCAGGCCGGGGCCGGCATCGTGGCCGATTCGGATCCGGCCGCGGAGTATCGGGAGACGCTGAACAAGATCCGCGCGGTGACCCGGTCGATCGAGATCGCCGAGGAGGGGTTCTAGCCATGCACCTGCTGATCGATAACTACGATTCATTCACCTACAACATCGTCCAGGCCCTGGGCGGTCTGGGCGCCGAGATCGTGGTGGTGCGCAACGATCAGATCACGGTGGCAGAGGCGCAGGCGATGCATCCCGAGAGTCTCGTCATCTCGCCCGGGCCGGGCACGCCGGCGGATGCGGGCGTTTCGATCGACCTGATCCAGGCCTTCGCCGACCGGATTCCGATCCTGGGCGTCTGCCTGGGGCATCAGTGCATCGTCCGCGCCTTCGGGGGCGAGATCGAGCGGGCTGGCCATGTCATGCATGGCAAGGTCTCGAATGTCTATCACGACAGCATGACGATCTACGATGGTCTCTCGAATCCGTTTACCGCCACCCGCTATCACTCGCTGATCGTGCGCGAGCAGAACGTCCCGGCGGCGCTGCAGATCTCGGCCTACACGTCCGACGGCGAGGTGATGGGCGTGCGCTCGAAGACGCGTCCGATCGAAGGCGTTCAGTTTCATCCCGAGTCGATTCTGACGCCCGAGGGTGTGCAGCTGCTGTCGAACTTCCTGCGGATCTCGCGGAGTTAAGGGGAGGGTCATGCGTCCGGAGCTGCTCGAGAGGCTGATCCATCGCCGGGATCTATCGCGCGCGGAAGCCTGTCATCTGATGGGCGAGGTCATGGAGGGGCACCTCTCCGAGGTTTCGATCGCCGCCGTTCTGACCGCGCTGCGCGTCAAGGGTGAGACCGCCGAGGAGATCGCCGGATTCGCCGAGGCCATGCGCGCCCATGCGGTGGGCGTCTTCCCGAAACAGGACGGCCTGGTCGATACCTGCGGGACCGGCGGAGACGGGCAGGGCACCTTCAACATCTCCACGGCCACCGCTCTGGTGGCGGCCGCCATGGGCATCCGGGTTGCGAAGCACGGCAATCGGGCCATCTCATCCCGCAGCGGGAGCGCGGATGTGCTCGAGGCGCTCGGTGTGCGGATCGATCTTTCCCCGGAAGGCGTGACCCGGCTGATCGAGGAGGTGGGCATCGGTTTCCTGTTCGCGCCCCAGCATCACCCGGCGATGAAGTACGCCGCTGCGGTCCGCCGTCAACTGGGCATTCGCACCGTGTTCAATGTGCTCGGTCCCCTGACGAACCCGGCCGGCGTCAAACGGCAACTTCTGGGCGTCTTCACGCCGGGGCTGACCGTCACGTTGGCCGAGGTCTTGGGGGCCCTGGGCTCGGAGCGCGCCTTTGTCGTTCATGGTGTCGATGGCGGTGATGAGGTCTCCATATCCGGTGAAACCCAGATCAGCGCCCTCTTGGGCGGACGGGTCGAGACCTACCGCTTTCATCCTGACGAGGCCGGGCTGGAGGTGGCCGACCTGGCCGCGGTTGCCGGCGGTTCGGCGCTGGAGAACGCCGCCCATGTCGAATCCGTTCTGGCCGGAGAGCCGGGTGGACGCCGGGATGCGGTGCTGCTCAATGCCGGTTTCGTGGCCATGTTGGCCGATCGCGCCCGGACTCCCAGGGAGGGGGTGGCCCTGGCCCGCGAGACGATCGACTCCGGGAGGGCATCGATGCTCCTGGACAGGCTGCGGCAGGCGTCCCATGACCTGGCATCCTGAGAGGGAGGGGTAGCACGTGGGGGACTTTCTGGATCGGGTCGTACGAGAAAAGGAGATCGAGCTGGCGCAGAAGCGCCGGTCGGTGCCCGAGGCGGAGCTGCGGACGTGGGGGAGAGATGTTCCGGTGCGAGACTTCGCCGCCGCCGTGGGGGGGGCACGCGCCGGTGGGGCCGACGATCGCCCTTCCGCGGAGGGCGCGCGCGACGGCGGGGCGTTGCCATCCACCCGCATCATCGCCGAGATCAAGCGGTGTTCCCCGAGCGTGCCCGCCTTCCGGCAGCAGGGCCCGGTGGAATCCTTGGCGGGCATCTACGCGGCCCACGGGGCCGTGGCCATTTCCGTGGTGACCGACACGCCGAACTTCGGGATGCGGCTGGCCGATGTCGAGCCCATTCGCGTCGCCGGACATCTCCCCGTGTTGGTCAAGGAGTTCGTGATCGATCCCTACCAGGTCTTCGAGGCGCGCGCCCACGGGGCCGACGCCCTGCTTCTGATCGTACGGATTCTGTCCCCCGAGCGGTTGGCCGAGCTCTGCGCGCTGGTCCGGGAGTTGGGGATGGCGGCGCTGGTCGAATGCCATGACGAGGCCGATATGCGCGTGGCACTTGCCGCCGGTGCCCGGATCATCGGCATCAACCATCGCAATCTGGCCACCCTGGCGGTGTCGCTCGATCACACCCAGGACATGCTTGCGAGCCTGCCGCCCGGGGTGATTTCGGTGTCCGAGAGCGGGATCGAGACGCGCGAGCAGATCGAGCGGCTCTCCGCGGCCGGCAGCGATGCCTTCCTCATCGGGACCGCCCTGCTGCAGTCATCCGATCCGGGAGCGACCCTGCGGCGGCTGCGCGGCGAAGCGGACAGGGGTTGAAGACGATGGACCGTGTGCGCACCAAGATCTGCGGACTCACCCGGCCGGAGGATGCGGCCGCCTGCGCCGCCCTGGGCGTCGACTATCTGGGGATCGTGTTTGCGAGCAGCCCGCGTCAGATCAGCGAGCGGCAGGCGCGCGATGTGCGCGCGGCGGTGCCCCGGGTGGCGTCGGGAGCGGCGTCGGGGGCAGTGTCGGGGGCAGCGTCAGG
>CAYQJL010000029.1:0-44860 GCA_964417675.1 uncultured bacterium
GACCTGGCAGCGGGTATGCAGGGAGTTTGCCGAACTCGGGCTGGACTATGCGGCGCTACCCGACACTGCCTCTTGAGGCGGCTTCCTATGGCGACCGAACACCGAGTGACCTTCCCGGTGGCCCCGCGCGTGCACCTCACGCCTGGTTAGAGGTGGCACGGAATCAGCTACGGCCGTTGATAGATGAGGCCCAGGAGCGCCTCGAGCAGAGCCCGCTCTCCCGGCGCGAGATCATCCGAAGGCTCGGTACCTCGCCCGCGCGGTTCTACCGGCTGCTCGACTCGGCCAACGACCGCAAGTCGGTGGACAAGATGCTCATGCTCCTGCACGTCTTGGGCTGCGAGGTCGAGGTGATCGTGCAGGATCGGAGCGCTTGAGAGGCTCGGGTCGGTACTGTCCTTTGCAGGTCGTTCCCAGGTTCCAGACTTTCAACAGGACCAATTGCGCGAACTTCGGAGCCGTGGCCGGGAGCAGCGGCACCGGGTGCCTTGATGCTGCTGAGCGTGGCCCTGGCGGGGATCGGGTTCCTGCGGCGCAAGCGCGCCAAGGCCAAGGCCTGATTCCGCTCCTTACCGTACACGAACCGCTCTGTCCGCTCGCGCAGGATTTGCCGCTACGCCATGACTGCCGGCCTCGCGCAACTCACGGCTCTTGATCTGCCCGGCGGAAACCCTTCTCGGACATATTATGCCTATATTATAGCCTTGATTTGTTTATAACATGCCCCTATTGTATCCATTCGGGACCTCTGCAGGAATGAAGGAGAATCATGCAACGCCATGCCATGAAGAGGCTTGAGTCTTGGATCGATGCCTCGGTCCGCAAACCCATCCTCATCCGTGGTGCACGCCAGGTCGGCAAGTCCACACTCGTCCGTCTTCTTGCCCAACGGTCGGAGCGAGAGCTTCACGAAGTCGATCTGGAACGGCACCCGGAGTTGGAGGAGATCTTCGCGTCGCGGGATACCTCGCGGATCCTGTCGGAGTTGGAATACCTGATCGACAAGGGCCCGATCGACGACCAGGCGTCCCTTCTCTTCCTGGATGAGATCCAGGCCGCACCCTCCGCCATTGCGGCCCTCCGCTCCCTGCACGAGGACCGGCCCGACCTGCCGGTTCTCGCCGCCGGTTCGCTGCTCGAGTTCGTCCTTGCGGACCATGCATTCTCCATGCCCGTGGGGCGCATCGAATACCTCTATCTGGAGCCCATGGGTTTCGAGGAATTCCTCGCGGCGCTCAACGAGACGTCGCTGCTGGAACTGCTGCGGACGCACCGGCTCGGCGACGACGTTCCGGGGACTGCCCATACGCGGCTTCTTGGGAGGCTTCGCGACTACATGCTGGTCGGAGGCATGCCGGAAGCCGTCGGCGTCTTCGCCGAGACGGGATCGTTCGCGGCCGCGGGCTCGGTCCATGCTTCGATCCTCGAGACCTACCGCGACGACTTCGCCAAGTACGGCAGTCGCTCAGAGATCGCCAAGCTGCGCCGCGTCTGCGATTTTGTCCCAGGCGCCGTTGGCGACAAGTTCAAGTACTCCCGCGTGGATCCGGACGCCAGGTCCCGGGACATCAAGCGGGCCCTCGAACTGCTAGTCATGGCGCGGGTCGTCCGGCGCGTGACTCACACCGATGCGACCGGCCTCCCCCTGGGCGCGACCCTCAAGGAGTCGGCCTTCAAGACCTACTTCCTGGACGTCGGTCTCGTCAGCGCGGCCTGCGGCATCGACCGCCTGACGCCGGAGCAGGTGGCCGATGCCCGCTTCGTCAACGAAGGTCCCATGGCCGAGCAGTTCATCGCTCAGCACTTGCCCCTGCTCGCGCCCGACGACCACGCCTACACACCCACCTACTGGCTGCGGGAAGGCCGCGCCAATAACGCCGAGGTCGACTTCGTGCATCAGCTCGGTACGGACGTGGCGCCCATCGAAGTGAAGGCCGGCAAGAGCGGGTCGCTGAAGTCGCTGCTGGAACTGGTGTCGGCGCGGCAGTACGAGCGTGCCCTGCGCTTCGACACGAATCCCCCGCTGCTGCAGCCGGTGTCACACACGCGTTCCCACGGCGAGGAAGTCATCGAGTTCACGCTGCTGTCATTGCCGCTCTACATGGTCGAGCAGGCCTCCAGACTCTGGAGGGACCTGGCCGGCGATAGGTCGTCCTGACGAGGACCGGCACCGGAGACTTCCTTCCCGACGTGGCTAGCAGCATCGCGTTCTAGTGGCTCGACCCGATCCCGGTCCATGTGCGTCCATGTGCATCCCCCGGGACCTTCGCATCCGCCGTGTCACGAATGTCATTGCAGCATGCAGAGTTGGCCATGTGCTTCCATGTGCTTGGAGGTTCGAGCGGGTGGGCCGTCTGGTCGCTCCGCCCATAGGTCAAGGCGGGAACCGCGGCGACGTGAATGGCGGTGTGGCTCGTAGGGTTGGGTCTGATTTGGACCGGGAGTGCCGTAGCCGAGGGGGCCTGGAACCCGAACTGCAAGGAGTTTGCCTAGTTCGGATTGGACGATGCCGTGCTACCCGACACCGCCTCTTGTGGCGGCTTCCCATGGCAAGCGAATCCCGAGGGACCACCCGGCCGCCCCGCGCTCGCATGCGAAATCTAGGTTAGCGTGGCCCCGAATCGGCTACCGCCAAAGGAGGAGATAGTTGACAAGTGTTACCGTGGGAGGTAACATCGACGATGTCGAAGATAAGGCGTGGAGGGTATGTCTTCTTCGCATGGCGTGGGGATCACACTCCCCGTCATGTGCACGTTTATCGGGACGGAAAGCTCGTGCTGAAGTGGGACCTCGAGCATCAGAAATCCATGGCGGGGAAGTCCACACGGCGGATACTCGCGCTGATCTCACAACTTGAGGCCGAGGGGCGGCTATGAAGATACGATCCGTGAAACGAAACAACCACAGGCGCGCATTCGAGGTGGCCACCTGGCGCGACCGGCTCGTCTTCCCGTATGCCAAGGCCGACCCCGTGCCGACGCCGGATGACGGGGTGAAGGAGGTCACCATAGACGAGGAACTCGGGCGTGAGGCCTTTACCTACCGATTGGCGTCCGGGCGGGAGGGCACGATTCACATCGAGCAGGTGCTCGACTACAACCAGGATCCGGGTTACATGCGGTCGCTGCTGCTCTACAAGTTGACGCTCGAGGCCCAGGAGCGCCTCGAGCAGAGTCCGCTCTCCCGGCGCGAGATCATTCGAAGGCTCGGAACCTCGCCCGCGCAGTTCTACCGGCTGCTCGATTCGGCCAACGACCGCAAGTCAGTGGATAAGATGCTGCTGCTCCTGCACGTCCTGGGCTGCGAGGTCGATGTGATGGTGCGGACGCGGAGCGCTTGAGAGGCCCGGTGCCGTGGTTTCCGCCTCACTCTGGATGCCCCCCTTCGTCTCGCTGGGCCGGATCTCCGACCCACGGGGCCATGGTTCTCCTAAGGAATATAATAGCAATGGTTTCGCCAACAAGGCGCTCCGGGCGGCGGGTAGGTTGCTCCCTTGGCGTTCAAAATTAGATTGAATATATCGTCTATGAATCATAAATTATACCTAATTTATGATTCATTCATGAGGGGCGACCATGTATCTGCAGCGCCATCTGGACCAGTCTCTCGAAGCTTGGCACGGCCTCGGCGAACGCAAGCCACTCGTCCTGAGGGGCGCGAGGCAGACCGGCAAGTCGACAACCGTGAGAGAATTCGGAAAGCGCACCCCGCTCTTCATCGAGCTGAATCTGGAACGCCGGGAGGATCGGGCCCTCGTCGAAGCCAGCTCGTCGGCGGCCGACCTCCTGGCCGGGCTCCGAGTTCGACACGGCCTGGCCCGGATTCCCGATGATGCGCTCCTCTTCCTGGATGAGATCCAGGAGAGCCCGAAACTGATCGAGTGGCTGAGGTTTTTCCGCGAAGACCATCCTCGTCTGGCCGTGATTGCAGCGGGATCCCTGCTCGAGGTTCGGCTCGAGGAAAGGGGCTTCTCGTTTCCCGTGGGTCGCGTCACGTTTCGTACGCTTCACCCGTTGAGTTTCGCGGAGTTCTTGAACGGGACCGGCAAGAGCATTTTGGCCGAGCAGCTCTGGAGGGATCTAAAGGCCCTGCGCACCAGCCCACGGCCCGTTCACGAAGAGGCGCTCATGGGGCTACGCGATTACCTTCTCGTGGGAGGCATGCCGGAGGCCGTGGCGACGTGGGCGGCAGAGCGCGATCCCGTCGCCGTGCGTCAAATCCATGCCGATCTGCTGCAGGCCTTCTCCGAAGACTTCCAGAAGTACCGCGGCGTGAGGGATCTGAGTCCCCTGGAGGCCGCCTTCGAGAATCTGAAGTATCACGTCGGGAAGAGATTCTCCTATGAGAACTTTGCCCCGGGGCGGTCCTCACATCAAATGAAGACGGCCCTCAACCGATTGGAACGCGCGCTTCTGATCGCGCGCGTCTGGCCCACGAGCGATCGATCGCTGCCGCTGCGCCCGCGGCCGAAGTCGGCGCCCAAGCTGTTGTTTGTCGACATGGGTCTCTCTCTGTTGACCCTGGGCATGTCCATAGAGGAGCTGCACAGTCTATCCATTGATCAACTGCTGGACGGTAGCTTGGCCGAGATGTTCACGGGGCAACAGCTACGGGCCAGAAGGCCTGAAGGTCTGGAGCCCCTGTATTTCTGGGTCAGCCCGTCTTCGCGGGGCAGCGCCGAGGTGGACTATCTACTCCCGGTCGAGGGAGCGGCCGTGCCGGTGGAGGTGAAATCGACCGCTTCGGGCTGGCTGAAATCGCTTCACCGGTATCTGCTCGAGGCGCCGCACAGCACGGGGGTGCGCCTGCAACCGGCTGCACTGGCGGATCAGAGGCTGACCGTGAAGATGCCGGAAGGGCGACTGCGGTACCGGCTCCTGTCGGTGCCGATCTACATGGCCGAGTGGCTGTGGGATTGGCTGGGGGAGGCCGTACCCCTGAAGGAATGATGCATCGGTGCTGGGCGATGAGGCCGAGGGTCCCGGGATGTCCCTGCCGAGATGGTCGTGCCTCGGACCACCACCATTCGGTGCTGTCCGATGAGGAAGCAGGTGCCTTCCCGCATCTCATGTCCCAGCGGTACGGGCACTCGTTTCAGGTAGTCACCGGCAGGGGAGAAGACGTCCCAGGTTTCCAGGATCCCTCCCGACTGGTCTTCGTGCCCATGGGGTGTCAGGACCCATATAGTGGGTGTCGACATAGCTCCCGTTTGGCTTGAGGGTCGTGAGCTTGGCGGGGAATCCCGATCCGATTCCGAGGAGATCGTCGGTGAGGAGCACCAAGCCCATCGGCTGGCGCAGCTCACCGGGGCCGTCACCCTCCCGGCTGATTTCCCCGAGATACTCTCCCTCCGACGAGATCACGACCACGTGAGCGAGCTGGTTGTCCAGCACGTAGAACGTTCCGTCCGGATGCATGGCGAGGTCCGTGATCCGGCCGAAGATCACGTCTTCGTCTTCGCCTCCCACGCGCCACAGCTCCCGGAGTGGATCTGGAATCGTGGGGGGGGGTGAGGAACTCTGCGAAGCCGAACGGGAAGGGAATCTCCATGTGGGTGATGTAGCGCACCGCCATGCGGGTAACGGGCGCTGGGCGAGACACCGCACGGTAGCGATCCCACAGGCCCCGGTCCTTCGTACCTCGCGCCGTGTAGCTCAAGGCGAACCTCCTCAGGCGCGCACTTTTCCGCCGGCTGCGACTATGGCCTACGCGATGCGGTGCACTCGGAGACATGAATCAGATCCAGGAGCTGTCTGTAGAACTCTGGTCCTTCGGTGCAATCGAGGATGTGCTTTCGACTGCCGTCGTCGGCTTCCCCTGAGTGAGAGAATCTGCTCCGCCAACGTAGAAGATTCTGCCCAAGCTCATGTGTGCCCATGTGCGTGCTTGGGGGCGCAGAGGAGGGGTTGAACTCGCAAATGCAAGCAAAACAGGCATTGTGCATGTGTGCCCATGTGCGCGGGAGAGGTTGGCGTTGAATAGCCCTCCTGGGATCGCTTCAGCGAGAGGATACCGCGGCGGATTGCATCATCATTCCCAGCGCTCCGTCGCTTGAACACGACCTGCCTCTGCCCACGACTCCCAACGGGACACATATGCCTGCGGTCTTGGCATCACGCGGCAGGCCCGCCTGATTCCCAACGCGACCTCGAGAAACCTGGCCCTTCCTGTGTCATCGCAAGTCCCAAGTGACGGCTGATCCTCGAGTGAATCGTGCTCGGTTTCTGCGGATGGGATTCTCGGGACGGACAGTCTACTTCCTGACCCACACCGAGAGGATCTCGCCGAAGAACAGCTTGTGGCTCTTGCCCTCCGGATCGGTGCTGGTGGCGAAGCTCTGCTTGCAGACGATGATCATGCGTGCCTCGGCATAGGCGAGGCCCGGACCGACCAGCATGGGGGTGAAGCCGCTCTCCTCGACCTTGTCGGTGGTGCGTCCGGACGTGCCCCCGAAGACCTGCCGCAGCACGTCACGGTGCTCGGCAGGATCGTAGAAGGAGAGGGGGAAGATCTCTTCCTGCTCGAGGAACTGGAAGGTGTACCGGGCGGGATTCACCAGGATGTAGGCCACCGGCACTTTCCACTTGCCGTAGCCGCCCCAGCTGGCGGTCATGGTGTTAAAGTTCTCCGGGGTGCCGGCGGTGATGAGCATCCAGTCCTCGCCGATCAAGCGGATGGGATTCTCCCGGATCTCCTCGGGCTCGATGCGCTTGAACAGATCGGTGAGCTCGGGTCCCTGGAAGGGAGCCGGGGCTTCGGCCGACATACCGGTGGAAGACAGAAGGAGGGCGGCAAGGCCAATGACGAGCGTGATGACGTGGCGCTTCATGATGTGTTCTCCCTTTCTCTCAAGCTAATGAAATCCCCGGAAGCTCTCGCCCCGGGCCGCACCGCTGTCCGATATGCCTGTCGAATTCAACGGAAACAGGATTGGCTCCCCGGATTGAACGTGGATGGGGAAAGTCTCCGAGAGCGAAGAGAGCCATCCACATCGTTCGTCAAGTGCTACCCGCGTGAGTCCACAACCGGCTCAGCGGCACCGCCGCCAGCCCGTCCCCGAACGGAACGGTATTCTCACCGTCGTAGAGCACCACGCCTGCCGTGAAGCGATCCCCGAGCGCCTCACGCAGCTTCTTCAAACCCCGGAAATCCTTCGCCACCACCGTTCCCGACAGCTTGACCTCGACGCCGGCGATCTTGCGTCCGGCTCCTTCCATGACGATGTCGACCTCGGCCCCGTCCTTGTTCCGGAAGTGATGAAGCCGGACACGCTCCGCACGCCAGCTGGCCTGACGTCGGAGTTCCTGGACCACGTAGGTCTCGAGGAGGTGTCCGAGCATGATCCGGTCCTCTCGTAGCGTGTCCGGCGTCTGGTCAAGAACTGCAGTGGCAATCCCCGTATCTCCCAGGTGAAGCTTGGGCGTCTTGATCAGACGGCTGAGCCGGTTGCTGAACCACGGTGGCAGGCGGTAGATCAGGAACACGTCCTCGAGCAGTGTGACGTAGTCGCCGATGGTCGGCCGGCTGAGTCGGAACGGCCCGGAGAGGTCGGCGAGATTGAACAACTGGGCCGTCTGCCCGGCGGCCAGCTCCATGAGCTGGGGCAGCGCCTCGACCTCACGGATGCGGGCAAGTTCCCTTATGTCCCGTTTGGCGATTGTCTCGACGTAATCTCGATACCAGCCCGCTCGCCTTGTGTGGCTCATTCTTGTCAGCGCCGCCGGGTAGCCACCGGCAGCCACGATGTCCGCGATCTCGTCGCCGAGTCGCGTGGCGTGGTGCATCATGCCGGCACCCGTGAACAGATCGTCGATGAAGGCCGACCGCCGGCCGAGGATCTCGCAGCGCGATAGCGGGTGCAGAGAGATGATCGCCATGCGCCCGGCCAGCGAATCGGAGACCCTGGGGATCAGCAGGACGTTCGCCGAACCGGTCATGATGAATCGCCCAGGGGAGCGGTCGCGGTCGACGGCGAGCTTGATGGCGGAGAATAGACGCGGAACCAGCTGGACCTCGTCCAGGATGACACGGTCAGGCAACCCGGCCACGAATCCGGCCGGATCGTCGTCAGCGGCGGAACGGACGGCTTCTTCGTCGACGCTATAGTATCGGTATCCCCTCTCCTCGCCGTAGTGGCGGACCAGGGTGGTCTTTCCGCTCTGGCGGGGGCCGTGGACGAGGACGACCGGAGTATCGGCAAGGGCCTCGTCGAGACGATCCTGGACGAATCGGGGAATGTAGGTCGAGGAGGTCATCAGGGCGACTCCAACGTAGATCGCGGCCGAACGAAAGTTTTGTATGCGTCCAGTCATAGGTTTACATGTCGACCATTTGCAAGGTTTTATTGCGGCCGATTGAAAGTTCTCCTCTGATGGATCGGTACACCGATTCCCGTCGTGCCTGTGCCCTCGGAGTATCCCGTCCGTGCTGTAACCTAACGAGTTTGCTAATGGGTATGGGCGTTTCGACCACACAACGAGTCACCCGAGCTCACCTGGACTCTTGAGAGAGCACTACCCGACACCGCCTTTTGACCGGAAGAACCATCAAGAATCGCTGTGCCCAGAAGTACGAAAGCGGATCGAGGGCTGCGGCCCCGTAGCCGTCCCCGTGGACGGGACCGGCGGGACCCTGGCTGCGACACCTGGTTCTGCCAGGGGCATGTCGAGACCGGTCCATCAGGTGAAAGCACTCGTTAGCGGTTTCCGCCACTCCCTTCGTCTTCTCTTGGTGCGCGGGCCGGCTTCTTCTCCTCAGCGAGCATCTCAAGGCGCGCGCCGTAGCGCCGAACGATCTCGTTGCGAAGTTCTTCCAATCTGTCCTTCGGGCAGCCGAAGGCGAGGGCCGAGTAGGCCCAGTCACGTTTCCGAATGAGGTCCCGCTCGAGCTTGCCGGAGCACTCCTCGCATAGGCTGGTGTCATCAACGCGACCGTAGGCGTCACACGCTTGGCACTTGCCGTCCCACAGACCGAATTCGTCGTCGTCGAGGTCGTCATGGTCATCCCACTCAGCCGGCATGTCATCCTCCGAACGCGCGGACTCCGGCGCAGCCGGTGAAGCGGATTGCCTGCGGATTCCGTAGTGGTTAGCGACGAACTCCTTGGCTCCCTCGGGGCCGGATATCTCCACGACGGGTCCGTCGTGTCCCGCGTCGGTTCCGACACGGAACCCGAGAAACGGAAGACAGCGCCGCTCGAGCGTTACGAACTCCTCTGCGTGTTCTGCGATGTGGCAGTCTGGATCCAGCCAGAAGGCGTAGCCGTCCGGGCGCTCGACGATCTCGCAGATCCCAACCTGAAGCCATTCGTCGAACAACGCCCGCCGCTCTCGCTCCCCTTTGTCAAGCGCCGCCAGATCGCTCGACCAAACGGTTCCACGACCCCCATTCTCGACGTTTTCATTCCCGTCCATCTCCGCCCTCTCTGTTTTCTGTTCGTCGTGCCAATGCGTCCTTAGACCAGCTTCCTCGGATCGCTTCCAAACCGCCAGCGAGGCCTTCAAGCCCTCGCCGGCCGGATCGTAGGCGTGATGGCGGCGCGCTGAGGCGCGCTCCAGATGCTGTGCGCCAGCCATCGTTGATCTCATCGCCTCTTTGCTCGGCCACTCGTCCCTGCGCGGATTGTCGTTCCGAGTAGGATTCATCGTATTGGACTCCGGCGACGGCTGCCAGTTCTCAGTGCGTGTTCTCGGTGCGCAAGATGGCAGGGCGCCGGACCGGTTGTTCCGCCTGGGCCTTACCCCTTGCGATGCAACGGATTGCGGGCCAAGCCCGAGAGTCGGGATCCAGTGGAACATGCAGGTCACTCTCCAGGATCGTACCTATGAGGTTTACCAGGTCTACTGCCCGGCCTTGCCGGTGGCCTACGCTTCTCATCCCCCGGAGCTGTGGGAGAGCTTCGTCCGGTTGGTCCTGGAGGCGGCCCACGAGGCCACGCTCTGCGCGGCCGTCTTGAATCGCTGTCGTAGCGGGAACAACGCCCTCTTCCTGACACGTATGGGTGGGGGATGCGTTCGGGAATGAGACCGAGAGGAACGTAAGGTGCTGTGCGATACCGCCGAGGGTCCCGGGAGGTCCCTGCCGATCCGCATTGAGCCTCTGTCCTTCTGCATCAGCCCGTCCTCGCGGGGCAACGCCGAGGTGGACTACCTGCTGCTCCCGGCGGCCGGGTGCGGCAATGCCGGTGGAGATGAAATCAACCGCAACCAGTGATAATCGTCTGATTGTATCTCTGTTCGTGACTTCTCTAAGTGACTTCCTTCATTATCGGCCATATGCTACTGATAATACCCATAAAGAAAGGATAATCAGCAATATATGGCCTATAATATCGACTTCTCCATAGCCACGAGTGACCAGATCGAGACCGCTCTGTGCAGTCGGTTGGAACGTATTCGGCTATCCCGGAACATGACCCAGCGGCAGCTCGCCGAGGAGGCAGGTGTCTCGACGAGAACCATCGGGCGGCTTGAGAAAGGACAGGGGGTTTCGCTGGATACGTTCATTCGTGTGCTCATCGCCCTGAGAATCCAGCACAGCCTGCAGAGCTTGCTACCCGATCCCACCGTACGGCCCATCGAACGGGTTGGTGCTGGAACCGGAGAGCGCAAGCGCGCACGTCCCGCTCCGGTGAACCACGAACGCCCGGCGTGGTCGTGGGGTGACGGGGAAGACGACCATGAATAACGACGCGCCAGTGATGCTCTGGGGCAGCCTGATCGGGGCCGTGACATGGCTCGACGACCGAGAGATCGGCGTCTTCCAGTACTCGCCCGACTTTCTTGGAAGCGGCATCGAACTGGCCAATCGGATACTCGAGGAGCGTGCCGGTCTCGGTGGCGTCTTCTCCTGCGAGGACGATCGCGAAGCAGTTACCGACATCCTGCGTGTCGGCACCTCCGCCGGTGGTGCCAGGGCGAAGGCGATACTGGCATGGAATCCAAAGACGAACGAGTTCCGATCGGGCCAGCTAGATGTAGGGCCCGGCTTCGAACACTGGCTCATGAAATTCGATGGCGTTTCCAGCAGCTGGGATGCTGAGATGGCCAGTCCGCTGGGCTACGGGAAGATCGAATATGCCTATCATCTGATGGCCGTTGAAGCCGGTATCGAAATGGCGACTTGCTGCCTACACGAGGAAGGTGGTCGGAGCCACTTCATGACGAAACGCTTCGATCGGACCGCTCGAGGAGGGAAGCTGCATATGCAGTCCCTCGGGGCCATGGCCCACCTTGACTACAAGCAGCCGGCGAGCCATTCCTACGAACAAGCCATCCAGGTCATCCAGCGTTTGGGTCTCCCTCGAAAGGATATGGATCAACAGGTGCTCACGTGCCTTCTTCAACGTCGTGGGTCGCAACTGCGACGATCATGTCAAGAACATCGCCTTTCTCATGAATCGACGAGGCGAATGGTCCCTCGCGCCCGCCTTCGACGTATCGTACGCTTGGAATCCCACCGGTGAATGGACCAGCCGACACCAGATGAGCATCAACGGCAAGCGGGATGAGTTCACGCGCGCGGATTTGCACGCCCTGGCCCGAATGGCGGGGATCAAGAAGACGCGTGCGAATCAGATGCTGGATCGCGTGACCGCCGCTGTGCGCCGGTGGCCCGAGTTTGCCAGGAAGGTAGGTGTGCCCACTCGCCGCGCTAACGAGATCCAGCGCAACCAACGCGTGGCGATGTGAGCGTCTCCATACTCTGGCACGCGTGTCCCTGATCTCTGCTATCTGGAGACTGCGGGAGCCTCCCCCTCGGATCCTGGCTTCTGCTTGATGAGGTTGGTGGCCAGGGCGATCATACTACCGACATCGGTCAGGTTGGCCGGCAGCACCAAGGTGTTCCCCACCTTGGCCAGGTTGCCGAATTCAGCAACGTACTGCTCAGCCACTCGCAGACGCATGGCCTCATTTCCGCCCGGGGCGTTGAGGGCGTCGGCAACCTGGCGCAGTCCTTCCGCCGTGGCCGAGGCGACAGCCAGGATGGCCTCGGCCTCGCCCTCGGCCTCGTTGATCTGCTGCTGCTTCTTGGCCTCGGACTGCTTGATCACGCCCTGCTTTTCGCTCCCTGGCGTACCCGCAGAGTGGGATTCTCTGCGACTGATCTTCGAGGTCCTCACCAGCTGCGAGTCCTTCGGGGTTCCGCCCTCGCTGTGCCAGGAAGAGGGCAACGCCTACGGGGGGCCGCTGTTCGACAACGTACGAGTTGGCCTCAAGGCGAGCAATCCGAGCGCCGTGCCCCCGGATGCATACGTCACCGCGGACCACGCTTTCCAGATCTCGCCGAATCCCTCCTCCGGCGGCGCCACCCTGAGCTTCGATCTACCATGAGTAGGAGCGTCGGCATCGCGCGGGCAGGGCTTGCCATGGCGGCGGGGAACCAGGCGTGCCTGGGATGGGTGGGATGGCCGGGAAGGGCCACGGGAGAGGAAGGGACCCCATGACCGACAGATGGCACGCGGATCTTCTGAGTACCATTGGCAACACACCCATGATCCAGCTCGCGCGCATCGGGGCCGGCTTGCCGTGCCCGATTCTGGGCAAGGTCGAGTTCTTCAACCCGGGCGCCAGCATCAAGGACCGCATCGCGCGGGCCATGGTCGCTCAGGCCGAGGCCGAGGGGAAGCTGGTGCCCGGCAAGAGCACGATCGTGGAGGCCACCGCCGGCAACACCGGGGTGGGCCTGGCCATCGTGGGCGCCCTGCGCGGCTATCGCTGCATCTTCGTGATGCCCGACAAGATGAGCAGCGAGAAGATCCGCCTGCTTCAAGCCTACGGGGCCGAGGTCGTCATCACCGCCACCGACGTCGCTCCCGATGCACCCGAGAACTACAACCAGGTTGCCCGGCGCCTGGTCGCGGAGACCGAAGGGGCCTGGCTCGCCGATCAGTTCCGCAACGATCTCAATCCCCGGGCCCATGAGATGACGACCGGCCCGGAGATCTGGCAACAGACCGGCGGGCGGGTCACCCGCTTCGTGGGTGGGGTGGGAACCGGCGGCACCCTGAGCGGCGTGGGCCGCTTCCTGAAGGGCCGCAACCCGGAGATACGGATCGTGGGGGCCGATCCGGCGGGCTCGATCCTGGCCGGAGGGGAACCGGGATCCTGGCTCGTCGAGGGAATCGGGGAAGATTTCATCCCCGACACCTTCGACCCCGATATCGTCGATGAATGGCTGACCGTCTCCGACCGGGAGGCGTTTCACACCGCCCGCCGGATGGCCCGCGAGGAAGGGTTGCTGGTGGGCGGATCCAGTGGGACGATTCTGGCAGCGGCGCTGCGACACGCCTCCGGCCTGACGCCGCAGGACCTGGTGGTGGCCATACTGCCCGATTCGGGCCGCAACTACCTGAGCAAGATGTTCGATGATGATTGGATGCGCGCGCACGGGCTGTACGCGCAGGGAGGAGCAGGAATGTGACCTCGTTGGAGCCTACCCATTTCGCGACCCGGGCCGTGCATGCCGGGCAGGATCCGGATCCCGCCACGGGCGCCACCGTGCCGCCGATTCATGTCAGCAGCACCTACACGCAGCGCGCCCCCGGGGATCATCTGGGGTTCGAGTATTCCCGCACCGACAATCCGACCCGCCGAGGCTACGAAGCCTGTCTGGCCGCCCTGGAAGAGGGTTGCGGCGCGGCGGCCTTCGCCTCTGGCCTGGCGGCGGAGACGGCGGTCCTGATGTCGCTGCTCCGGCCGGGGGATTCGGTCGTGGCGTTCGCGGACCTCTATGGCGGCACCTACCGGCTTCTCGAACAGGTTCTGCGCCCCTGGGGCCTCGAGATCCGCTACGCGCTCGGCAGAGATCCGGAGGCCTTCTCCCGACTCATGGATGAAACCACGCGCATGGTGTGGTTGGAGACGCCGACCAATCCCATGCTCCACCTGCTGCCGATCGGCGCGATTGCCCGCGCGGTGCGGAGGCGGCGCCGGCAGCTGAAGCTGCAAGGGCAACGACCGGAGCCGGGGCGGCCGCGAACAACGACCAGGTCGCCAGACCAGGAGGATCTGGTCGTGCTGGTCGATAACACCTTCGCCTCGCCGGCGCTCCAGCTGCCTCTGCGACTCGGCGCCGATGTCGTGGTCCACAGCACGACGAAGTACATCGGCGGTCACTCGGATCTGATCGGGGGCGCGGTGATCTGCAAGCATCCGCGGCACCTCGAGGCCGTTCGTTTTCAGCAGAACGCGGCCGGCGCGGTGCCCGGGGCGTTCAGCTGCTATCTGGCCCAGCGCGGTGTCAAGACCCTCGAGCTGCGCATGCGGCGCCACTGCGAGAATGCCCTGGCGATCGCGGACTGGGCATCCCGACAGCCGCAGTTCGAGCGGGTGATCTATCCGGGGCTCCCGGATCATCCCGATCACGCACTGGCCCGCGAGCAGATGGACGGATTCGGAGGCATGGTCAGTGGCGTGCTGCGCGGGGGACTGGAAGCGGCCCGGGCCTTCCTGTCCGCAATCCGCCTCTTCGCGTGCGCCGAAAGCCTCGGGGGGGTCGAGTCGCTCATCAACCATCCGGCCAGCATGACGCACGCCTCGGTGCCCGCGGAGATCCGCGACCGTTTGGGGATCGCCCCCGGACTCGTGAGGTTGAGCGCCGGTATCGAGCACGCCGATGACCTGATCGCCGATCTGTCCCAGGCGCTGGCTGTTGTCGGCGCGCGCCGTTGATGGCGTTGGCGCGCCGGAGATACGCAGCGGTGCCTGGAACCACTCACCGTGCGAATGGGTATCCGGCCTATCGCGGGTGAGAAGGCAGAGGCGGCTTGCCGCCCGGGGTCATGTCACCTACCCTTGGGTGTCGGCGCCGCTCTGGAAGAGTCCATGCTCCGTGAAAGGAGTGACCATGCTGCGGCTATCCCTGTGCGTGATCGCGGGTCTGCTGCTCGCGCCCTGCTCCCGGGCGGTGACCTACTCCGTCAATCCCGATGGGAGCGGGGACTTCCCCACCATCCAGGCCGCGGTGTTCGCGGCCTCCGACGGCGACATCGTCGAACTCGGCGATGGGGTCTACACCGGCCACGGAAACAACGAGATCTACTTCGTCGGGCGCGCCATCACGATCCGGTCGCGCTCGGGAGTGCCGGAGAATTGCATCATCAACTGCGAAGGTGATCTGGCCAACCCCCGGCGCGGGTTCTATTTCACCGACAACGAAGGGCCCGACTCCGAACTGCGCGGCGTGACGGTCGTTCACGGTCGTGCCAAGCAGGATCCCCATTACTACAAGGGCGGAGCCGTCATGGTCTCCTTCGCCTCGCCCAGCTTCGTCAACTGCATTTTCCGGGACAACTACGCTCTCTCGGGCGGAGGGGCGGTCTTCTGCCGCAACGGCAGTCCGACCTTCATCAATTGCCGCTTCGAGAACAATGTTGCCGGCATGGGCGGGGGGCTGGACACCTTCTTCGCCACACCGGCGGTCGTCAACTGCACATTCCGCGCGAACGAGGGGGATCTTGGCGGAGCCCTGTCCCTGCGGAACAATCCGGGGGGCGTGGTGCTGGTGGCGTCGACCCTGTTCGAGGGCAACAGCGCCTCCCAGCGCGCCGGTGGCGTGCTCTGCGACGGCGGCTCGCTGGCCTTGAGCGGCTGCCGCTTCATCGACAACTTCGCCCCCGGCGGCGGGGCGGCCCGCATCGAGGGGGCCGAGCATGTCAAGATCGAGCGCTGCTGGTTCGAGGGCAACCGCTCGACCAGCGGTCCCGGGGGGGTGAGCTACTCGCTGGCCTACCAGGGCTTCGGCGAGATCTCCGACTGCACCTTCGTGGAGAATGAGGGCGGGAGCTATGGAGGCGCTCTGCTGCTGGCCGCACCGAGCATCGAGGTGCCGGTGCGGGTGCACGGGTGCACGTTCTATGGCAACAGCGCCGCGTCGGCCAACGCGATCCATCTGACCGGTTCGGCACGCGCGACCATCGAGCAGTGCATCCTCAGCTTCGGCCGCCAGGGAGATCCGATCCGCAGCAGCAACTACGGGCTGCTCACGTTGATCTGCTGTGACATCTTCGGGAATGACGCCGGGGACTGGGTCGGGCCGCTCGAGGGCCACCATGGTATCGAGGGCAATATCTCCGCGGATCCGCTCTTCTGCGATGCACCCGGGGGCGAGTTCACGCTCTCGATGCACTCGCCCTGCGCCCCGGGTTCGGAGCCGAACGCCGAGTGCGATCTGATCGGCGCCCATCCGGTCCTGTGTGATGTGACCCCGGCACATCCGTCGAGCTGGGGCGGTATCAAGACCCTCTTCCGCTAGGGCACCGATTGTCGTCCGCGGCCCAGCATCATCCGCGGCCCAGCATCGGCCGCGGCCCATCATCATCCCCGGCCCATCATCGCCCGCGGCCCATCATCATCCCCGGCCCACCATCGGCCGCGGGCGACAGGACTCTGACGTCAATCTGCGATGCATCACGGAGCGGCTTCTGATACCCTGCCGGCATGGCAAGATCGCAGAGGCATTCTCGCAAACGCCGACCGCCGGCCGCGGACTCGCCCGGCGCGGCACAGGATCGAGGCGCCGGATCGCGCCTTGCCTCCGCGGCCGGGGGCCGGCGCTGGATCGCGCTCGCGGCCGCCGGCCTGGGGCTGATCGTGCTCATCACGGCCGGGTACCTCCTGCTCGGCCGGGAACGGCCCCGCCCCTGGGCGTCCGCCGAGGCGCCGTCCGAGCCCTGGAACGTGTTGCTGGTCAGCCTGGATACGACGCGACCGGACCCTCTGGAGGCCTGCGGCGGGGGACCGGTGCCCACCCCGGGGCTCGACCGCGTTCTGGGCGACGGGTTTCTGTTTCAGGAGATGATCACCTCCGCGCCGAACACGCTGCCCGCGCACGCCACGCTCTTCACGGGCGACAATCCCTACCGGCATGGTGTGCGGGAGAATATCGAGCACGCCTTGCCGGAGAACACCCCGACCCTGGCCGCCGCCTTCCAGCGGGCCGGCTATGCGACCGCGGCGTTCATCGCCGCCTTCGTGCTCAGCGAACGCTTCGGGTTGGCGCAAGGGTTCGAGCTCTACGAGGATCGGTTGTGGGGGCCCGAAGCCGGACTGGGGCCGGGTACGGTCGAGCTTCCCGGGAGCATCATCGCGAGCCGCACGACGCAGTATCTGGCCGGCTACAGCGCCCGGAAGAAGCGCGGCGAGGAGCAGCGCCCCTTTTTCCTCTTCGTCCACTTCTTCGATGCGCACACGCCCTATCGGCCGCCGATGCCCTATGCGGCAATCTATCCGGACCAGCCGTATCATGGGGAGCTGGCCTATCAGGACATGTGCCTCGGCAGGGTTCTGGATGCTCTCGAGACCTATGACCTGGCGCGCAACACGCTGGTCTGGGTGGTCAGTGATCACGGCGAGTCCCTGTGGGAACATGGCGAGGCCACGCACGCCATCTTCATCTACGATGCGACCATGCGGGTGGTCTCGATTCTGCGGCCGCCCCCGCCGTCCGGCCGGTACGAGGCCGGACGGCCGCGCCTGCGGATCGGCGAGCAGACGAGCTTGATCGATGTGGCGCCCACGCTTCTGGACCTCCTCGGGCTTGGCGAGCGGGGCCTTCCCGCGCAGGGGCATTCCCTTGTGCCGCTGCTGGAGGGGGGCGCCGGGGGCGAGCGGGCGGTCTACTGCGAGACGCTCAGCCCATTGATCAGCTACCATTGGGCGCCGCTCTATGGTGTGCGGACGACCGAGTGGAAGTACATCCGGGCCCCGGTCGAGGAACTCTACGATCTGCGCAAGGATCCCGGCGAGCAGACGAATCTCGCCGGCCGGCGCCCGCGGGATGTGGACCGCCTGGCCGCGGTCCTGGACGAATTCCTGGCCGGTACCGCCACCGATCTGGAGCGTTCCCGGCGGATGCCGAGCGCCGAGGAGCGCGCGCGGCTGGAGTCTCTGGGCTACATCTCCTCGTCGCGGCCCGCTCCGGCGGAGGGTACGGCGGAGCTTCCCGATCCCAAAGCGATGATCGCCTCCTACTACGCCCAGCAGGATCGCGCCAAGGACTACATCCGCAACCAGGAGTACGACAAGGCGATCACGATCCTGGAGAAGGCCGTCCGCGGGGATCCGCGCAACAACTCTCTCTTCCTCTATCTGGGGAACGCCTACCGGGGGGCGGGCAGATTCGAGGATGCCGGGGCGGCCTACCGCCGATCGCTGCAGATCCAGGAGCATTCGCCGCGAGCTTACTCCGGCTGGGGGCAAGCCCTGTTCGAGGCCGGTGAGTACGACAGCGCGGCCTGGGCCTTTGGGCGGGCCATCGAGCAGCTGCCCTCCTCACCCGATTCCTGGATCCGCCGGGCGGCCTTGAACTGGCGACAGGGGCGTTACGCCGCGGCCGCGGCCGACTACGATTCGGCGCTGGCCCGGGGCGGCTACCCCGTTCTGATCCATGGTTTCCTGGCGCGCCTCTACCGGGACCTGCTCCGGGATCCCGACCGGGGCGAGTTGCACCTGCGGCGGTTTGCGAGCCTGCGCGGCGTTCCCGTGGAGGTGGCGGCGCAACAGTTGCCGGATCTCGGTGTGGACAGGAGTGGTGATGCAGGTATGGACTAGATCCCTGGTACGAGGAGTCGTTGTGCTGAACCGCGATCATCTGCGCTACGCCATTGCACTTCTGGTCGCAGTCGCGCTGGCCCCGGCGGCGTCCGGCCTTCGGGGCGCGTCCGGCCTTCAGGCGGCGTCCGGCCTTCAGGCGGCGGCCAGCCTTCAAGCCGCGTCCAGCGGATTCGAGTCGTTTCAGGACGTTCTGGGCGCCTGGCGGGATTCGACCCAGGTCTGGTCGCACCTCGAGGAGGATGAAGGCCGGGTGCGGTCGCATGCCTTCTTGAAGCGGTTCGGCGCCTCGGAGATTCTCGAATTCTGTTCGGAGCAGGCCGATGACCAGACGGCTGCCGCCCGGGAGGGTTTCGTCAAGGCCCGGCTGCTGGTCGAGAGCCTGCCGGTTGCGGATCTGATTCTCCTGCTGACGGATCGGAATGTGCACTTCTCGTGCAAGGCCGGCATCATGCACCATGTCCGCGGCGTTCGGGAGCAGTTCGCATCCTACGACCGGGAAGCCCTGGGGCTGGCCTTCCTCGAAATGGCGGACAGCGGAGGCTTTCCGGTCGGCATTGTCAAGCAGCTCGAAAACGCGGCGGCCCAATTCTCGACGGCCGATACCCTGTTCAGGCGTATGGAACGCTTCGTGAATGCCGGCAGCGAGGATCTGCGTATTCGTGGATTCGAGATGCTGGCCCTCTCGAACGATCCGCGCGGCCAGGGTTTGATGACGGCGCTGCTGGATCGCTATCTGGAAGAGGGCGACCAACCGCCGCGGCGGATCCTGATGCGGACGGGAAGCATCCTGGGAGCGACGGGCTTCGATTACCTGGAGGAGTTTCTCGCCCGAACACGCGGCGAGTCTGACCGGGACGACGTCCTGGAGGGTATCGTGGCCGGCTCCGATCCGAGGGCGCTGGAGGTCATTCTGGCCGAGTACGGAGACGAGGAGAGCGGCATTCGGGACGATACCGCGGAGCTCGAGGATCGAGACGAACGCGGCCGCTACTTCCGGCTCTACCGCCAGACCCGCATGCTCGAGCCGTTGATTCTGGAGGCGCTGGGCGGGGCGCGGGCGGATCTGCTGGCCGCGGCGATCGAACTGCTCGACCGGGAGAGCCGTTTCGGAGTGGCGGAGCATTGGGAGAAGATCCGGCCGGCGCTGCAGGCCCTGGCCGCCCGGTCCAATACGACCCCGGCCGAACGGAAACGGCTGGAGCAGATCATGGCCCGCTTCGAGCAGCGCGAGGCGATCTTGCAGAAGCGTGTCGAGGGTCGCCAGCGCAGGTAGCCTCGATCCCCGATATCTCACCGAACGGCGCGGGGTGTCCCCATCCGGGGGGCCTCCGGCACCCGCCGGGCAGGAGCGGAGCCGGGGGATCATTTTCTCCCGCTTGCGATAATCCCGGGCCTTCCTCACCCCCCGGGGTGTTTCTTGGTAACCCATTGTATCGTTTACGATTACGACCAGGTGGCCGAGAATCACTTCGGCAATCAGGCGGCCGAAGGTTTGCTTTCGGCCCAGAGATGAGGTATACTCAGCAGTGGTTGGAAATGGTCGCGTGGCCGTTTCGACCAAGCAGCTTGGTTCGTTTACAGCAGCATCTGTCTCTGTCGGTTCGCAGGGTGCGGCCATGACAGGGCGGGTAAGGAGGAATCTTCCATGCGCATCATTACTGTCATGTTGGCGGCGTTTCTGATGGTCGGTACGGCGATGGCAGCTGACATCGCCCGTGGCCCGGAGTACGTCGAGGGAACCCAACAGAACTACACGCCCCAGGACAATCGCGGCAACATCCTGATTGTCAATGTTCTGGGAGGCCTCTTCACGGATGTGAGCCCGTTCTATCAGACCGGTCTCGAGAACCTGGGCCACTCGGTCAACGTGATCTACGATCCGATGGGCAACTGGGGGACGACGTCGGACTATGACGCCATCTTCCTGCTTTCCTCGGACAACTGGTTTACCACGGACTACAGTGGCGATATGGCCACGGCCGCGGCGTATGTCGATGCCGGCGGTTGCCTGTTCGTCATCGGCCAGGACATGCTCTACGGTGGCGGCGCTGTGGTGTACAACTTCATCACGAACTACTGCGGCGTTTCCAGCGTGATCGAGGATGTCGACTTCGGCGCGACGGAAATGTGGTGGGACGGCACCGTGGGTGGCGTGCTCGAGGGTCTTTCCGGGTACATGACCCCCTGCTTCGGCGGCGTCAACGACTTCTACCACGATGAAGTGGTTCCGCAGTCCCAGGGCCTCGTGACCTTCACGTCGAGCTTCTACGGCCCGGCCGAGGGTGGCGCCCAGGGTATGGCGATCTTCTCCGCAGTCGAGTTCGGTTGCGACGCGACCATCGGCGACATCGTTGCCGCGCTGATGGACTTCTGCGGTGGTTCGACGCCGGCTGAGAACGCGAGCTGGGGCTCCATCAAGGGCCAGTTCAAGTAGGAAGGCCGAGTGCGTCTGCCGCGAGGCAGGCCGACAGAGTCTTAGACAGACGGGCCGGGGTTTCCCGGCCCGTTCTGCGTGCCTGCTCTGCGTGGTGTCTGCGTGTCCGCTCTGCGTGGCGTCTGCGTGTCCGTTCTGCGTGCCCGTTCTACGTGGTGTCTGCGTGTCCGCTCTGCGTGCCCGTTTCTGCGTGGTGTCTGCGTGTCCGCCGGCCCGTGCTGCCGCCCGGCCTTCAGGGTGCCGGTCCTGTGCTTCCCAGCCCTCAGCGCGCCGGCCCGCGTGTCCGAGCGCGAGGGTGCCACTGGAAGCGAGCTAGCGATGTGCGCCGCTGTTCGTCGAATTCGACTCCCTCGGCCGCCAGCAGGAAGCGCTGGTACTCCTCCTCGTCAGGATCGGCCCGCTTGCTGACCTCGCCCCGCGCGTTGATGACCCGGTGCCAGGGCGCGGCGTCTTCCTCGGGCAGCGCACGCAGCGCGTAGCCGACCAGGCGAGGTTGACGCGGCCGGCCGGCCAGCTCCGCGATTTGACCGTAGGTGGCGACGCGGCCGCGCGGGATCCGTCTGACCACCGCGTAGATCTGCTCGTAGAGATCACAACGTCGTATCGGCATGACGGCCTTCTTGCCCTCCCTGGTGAGTCGACCGCGGCGGGTCCTGGAATCCTCCCTTCCGTTCGATTCCAACGGCGCGATCGTAGCACGCACTGCCGCCCGGGAGGTTGCCGACAAACCGAATGCACCGGGGAGGCCCCGGGCGTGCGATTCGCTCAACCCCCCCGGGCCGGGGGTCGATACTATTCCTGGGGCCTTGATCGATGAGCCGACATCCCGGGGGGAGGATGCATGCCTTGCGAGCGCAATGAAGAGAGCAACGTCGACCTGACGATCTCGCACGGATTCCTGAACACGATCCATGCCTGCTATCAGGGCATCTACGTCTACCAGACCGTGCTCGAGGCGATGACGCCCACGCCCGCGGATGCCATGCGCCTCGAACAGACGGCCCGGGTGCTCGAGGTCGTCGGCGAGTGGTGGGCCCGATTCGAGCAGCTGGATCCGATCGTGCGCCGGTCGCAGGGTGATCGTCTCTCGGGCGCCGCGGAACAGGCCTGGCAGTACATGGAGGAGGCCCGCCGGCACCTCGATACCGTCAGCGTCGATCTGCTCGATACGATGGACGCCGGAAAGGTCGGGCTCGATCGCGGGGCGCGCGCCTTGCGCCTGGCCGCGTTCTGCGAGCGGGCCTATGGGCGCGAGCACTACGTCCGGGGATTGATCAAGTACGGCGAGATCATGGATCGGCCGGAAGTCGCCGATCGCTGGCGGAAGCATACCCTGCCGGCCACGGAGGGCCGCGCTCACGCCACCGGGTACTTCGAGCACATGAGCGCCCTGGAACCCCATGTGGGGGAGGATGAGATCGAACGGCTCCTGGATCTGACCCTGACGCTCCCGTTGGCGCTGGGCCGGCAGTCGATCGACATCCTCAAGCTGTTCGGCATGTACCGCGGCCACTTCTCCCACAGCGACGCCGGGATTCCGCGCGGCGAGATCCAGCCCTGGTTCGAGGGCGGTTTCACACCCTACGAGGCGGCCCAGTGGCGCCGGGTCGGGATGCGGCCCGAGCAGGCGGTGACGTGGATTCGGGCAGGTGTTCCGGACGCCCTCATGGCCGCCGAATTCGCCTGGCGCGACATCCCGGTGGAGCAGGCCGCCGCCTGGTGGGCGGCCGGGTACGAGGGGCGCGCCGCCGCCGGATGGCTACGCGAGGGGATCGAATCACCGGAGCAAATTCCCCGCGTCGCGAACCAGTAGGCCGCCCGCCCGGCGATCGCTCCTTGGCCACGATCGAGACCGACAGATCCGGCCGGCCGGCTACCGCGTGATGGCCACGATCGAGACGACCAGGGCCACGGCCGTACCGATCGGGGTCAGCAGGGTCGAGATCCAGTGCGCCCGCCGCTCCGGTACCCACACCTGCATACCGGCCGCCAGGCTGTCGTGCGGCGCCGCGCCATGACGCTGGCCGGTGACCGGATCCCAGATTTCCCAGCCGTTGTTCTTGCCCGTCAGGGTGGGGCCGCCGGCGGCGAAGACGTAGTCGGCCACCGTCTGGCCGGCCAAGAAGGGGTAGAGACCGGGGTGGTTGATCGATCCGGCGACGGCGATCCACTCGGGGCGGAAGGGGATGTCCACGATGTCGCCCGGGTGCATCAGGAATCCGGCGGCCTGATCCAGGGGCACCCACCGGCGTTCGCCTTGTGCCAGCCGCGCCCGGGTCACCCAGACGCCCGGCTCGCAGTGGCCGGCCTCGAAGCCGCCCACCGCCTCCAGGACGAACGCGAGATTGTCGCCCTCGTGAGCCGCCAGCAGGCGGGAACGGGGCTCGAAGGGCCGGTCGACCAGGCTTGCCCCGGTCACCGTTTCCTCGCCCCGCGGGAAGGTGCCGCGCACACGGTAGGTCTCGCTCGCGGGCGGCACATGGACCCGGTCGCCGCTGTACAGGATGGGGTTGCCCGAGCCCGTTCCCAGCGTCTGCCAGAGCAGCAGGTCGGCGATCCGCACGGTGTGATCGAGGGCGTGGATCTGCACGCGGCGCGTGTCCGCGCTCGGCCGCAGACCGCCGGCCGCCGAGATCAGATCCGCCAGGCGGGCGGTCGCGGGCAGTGCATAGGTGCCCGGTTCCTCGACCATCCCGGTGACCGGCAGGCGCACGATGGCCGGACGGATCAGGTGCAGGCTGATCGATGCCTGCGGGTAGGCCGCCCGGCACTGTTCGGCCGCCCGCTCCTGCGCTTCGCTGAGGGACAGTCCCCGGATGTCGATGGCGCCGATGGTGGGCACCAGGAGCACGCCGTCGGCCGAGACCGTCACGGGCAGGAGCAGGTCGGTGGGAGCGCCGATGGCCAGCGCCAGTTCGTCGCCCGGGCCGACTCTGTACTGCTGACGGTTCACCGGGGCCTCCTGGCCCCAGGCCTCGAGCAGGCCCGGCGCGCTGCTCGCTCCGAACAGGGCCGCGCGTGGGGTCGAGAGCAGGGATCGACTCTGCTCCAGGGCCGACCCGCGGCGAAGGAGCCCCGTCTCCTGGGTCGTGGCCTGGGAGGCGGACAATCCCACCAGAAGCAGCCCGAGCGACAGGCGCCCGAGCAGCAGTCCTGGCAGCGATCGTCCGAGCAGCAGTCCTGGCAACGATCGTCCGAGCCGAAGTTGCCCGAGCCACAGCACCGCGCCGCGCTCAACCCTGTGCCGGCGCCGGCGTGGATGGGTGGTCCCGCGCGCGACGGCGGTCCCGTGGGCCCGGCCCCATGGGAACGGACTGCTCCGGCGGCCTGTCGGGGTGCGCCTGATCATGATCCTCCCGGGTGGCTCCACGTCTCGGCAAATCCGCCGCATACGGTAGCAGGTCTTCCCGCGGCAGGGAAGCGGCTGGTTCAGAGTACGCGCGGCGTACGCCGGCGCTGGGAGGCGGCCGGCTCTTCTGCTATCGTCGGGGGATGAGCCCAGCGCCCCCGATGCCGGAAGTGGGCGGAATCGGCGTGATCATCGTCACGCATCAGTCGGCCGCCGAGCTGCCGCGCTGTCTGGAGTCGCTCCTGACCGCGCGCCGGGATCCGGCCGATCGACCCGCCGAGATCCTCGTGGTCGACAATGCGTCGCGCGATCAGAGCCGCGCCATAGCCGAACGCGCCGCTGTTCGACGGCTCGATCTGCCGCGCAACCTCGGCTATGGGCGGGCTGCCAATCGAGCCCTGGATCAGCTGAGAACCCCGTATGCACTGCTGTGCAATCCGGACGTCTGGTTTCCGGACGGGTCGATCGCGGCCCTGCGTGGCTTCATGCGCGAACATCCCGAGTGCGAGGTGCAGGGACCACGGATGGAGGATGAGGCCGGGACGCTCCTGTACTCCTGCCGCCGCTGGCCCACCTGGCGCGCCATTGCGGGACGCAGGCTCGGTGGCTTCGCGCGGGAGGTCGATCATCATCTGATGCAGGACTACGATCACGCCACCCCGCGGCGCGTCGACTGGGTGTCGGGAGCGTGCATGTTGTTCCCGGCCGACTTCCGGTTCGATCCGCGCTATTTCCTGTATGTGGAGGATGTCGATTTCTGTTATGACAAGCGCGTCTTCTACAACCCCGCTGCGACCGTCGGCCACCGCGTGGGACGGGCCTCGGCCCGGAACCCGCGCCTCATGGGGCAGCATCTCATCAGCATGGCCCGCTTCTTTCACAAACGAGGGCATTGGGCGCCGCCGATCGATTCGGATCGGCCCCATGATCGGCGCGGCCGCCATGCCTGACCTCTCTGTGGGGGCCGGGCCAGGGGCGGCGGAGCTGGCCGGGCGGGAATGGGTGCATTTGGCGGAATAGACCCCGTCCCGGCGTTGTAGTGCCGCTGGACGGTCGCGAAAGGATGGTGTGACCGACGAAGCATCCGTCAGCCGGCTGGCCGAGGAGGCTGCCTGGGTTGCCCGGGCCCTTTCCGGCGATGAGGCGGGGTTTGCCGCCCTGGCCCGGCGTTACCATGCCCCGCTCCGGCGGGTTCTGCTGGCCATCTTGCACAATCCCCAGGACAGTGACGATGTCCTGCAGGAGACCATCTTTCGCGCGTACCGATTCCTGCACCGGTTCGATCCGGCGCGCCCCTTCGGCCCCTGGCTCTTCCGGATCGGGACGAACCTGGCCAAGAACCATCTGCGCAAGGGCCGCGGCCGGGTGGAGATTCCGCTCGACGAGCCGGTGGGAGGCGATGATGCGGCGCCCTACGAGGGCGAGTGGCTGGCAGACGATCGTCCCCTCCGGGAGATGGAGGGCCGGAGTCTGGCGGAGATGGTCCGCTGCGCCGTGGAGCGGCTCCCGGCGGAGCAGCGGATCGTATTGGAGATGCGGGTGCTGGGAGATCTGAGCTACAAGGAGATGGCAGAGTCCCTGGGGGTTCCCATCGGAACGGTCATGTCCCGACTCAATCGAGGCCGGGCGCGTCTCCAGCGGGAGCTCTCGGAGCAACGGAAGCCGGAGGTCTCATGAGCAGCGACTGCACATGGGTCAAGGCGCACCTGGCCGAGTTCCTCGACGAGGAACTCAACGGGCAGGATCGTGCGCGCGCACACGATCACCTGGCCTCGTGCGCTGCCTGCCGGGCCGCGCTGGATCTGATGCGCCGGCTCGATCGGGCGAGCCGCGAGGCCTTCTCGGGGGCGCCCGCCGGTTCCGAGCCACCGAGCGAAGGCGATGGTCCGCGAGGGCTGACCTCCGGACAGGGCACGGATCCGGCCGGGGATCTCATGCGATCGCTGCACATGCGCTTTGACATGGAAGCGGCCGAGCGACTGCGCCGCCAGGAACGGGAGCAGGCCCCGGTCTCCCACCGGGGAGCGGCGCCCGCCCGTCCCGCTGGCGCCGCGTCCGGGTTTCTCTCCGGCGAAGAGATCGCCGATCTGCCGCTCGAGGAGAGCCTCCACCGGGCCCGCGCCGCGGCGCGAGAAGAGCGTCCCGTAGCTCAGCAGGCGGGGGGTGTGCATGCCGAGCGGGCCACCTGGCCGCGCCGCCTTCTCGATTTCTGGCTCCATCCCCGGCCGCGAACCCGGTGGCTGCAGCTGGCCGGCGGCACCGCCGCGGTGGCGACCCTGGCCGTCCTCCTGCTGGCCCGCGATCCGGAGATGGCTCGCCAGGCCATCGATCCTGGGGGACGGGGAAAGGGGGCCGAGGAGGCTGCTTTCCCGGAGGAAGCGGAGCGGCCCGGGTGGCACAACGCGCTGCAGAATCTCCTGGACGCAACCGGCGGGCTCGACTCGCAGAGCGGGCCGGGCCCGGATGCGCACAAGCCAGAAGAGCTGCTGATGATGGTCGAGTCCCTCTTGGCCGATCAGATGGCCCGCTCACGAGAGGATCAGGGGGAGGCCGCCGCCGATCAAGAGGCCGCCGCCGATCAAGAGCCCTCCCGGATGCTAGCGGCGGAGCCCGGTCAGGGTCCCTCGGAATCCTTCTCCGCCGCCACCGAGAGTGCCGGCCGGCCGCATGCCCAGAGCCCGGCGCGCCAGAGCCCGGCTCGTCAGGCCCCGGCACCCCAGGCCTCGGCACGCGAAGTCCCGGCACCCAAGGCATCGGCACCCCAGGCCCCGGCACGCGAAGTCCCGGCACCCCAGGCCCCGGCACCCAAGGCATCGGCACCCCAACCCCCGGCACAGCGGATCGAAGCGGACGCGGCCGGGCCTTCCCGGCCGGATTCTGGGATCGAGGGTTCCTTCGACGAGCGCGTTCGGGCATGGGTTGCGGCGACGCCGCTGCCGGTCGATGACCGGGAGACGGCCGCCTATCTGGCGGTCGCGAACGGCTGGTTCGAGCTCTGGCAGAGCCAGCCGGATCAGCTACGCAAGGCCCGCCACGCGGCCCGCTACTACGGGGCCGTTCACCTGGCCGCCGCCAGTCGGAATCTGGTGCTCTCCGCGGAGGATGAGGCGCTGGTTCGCGAGCGGCTGCTCAGACTGGATCCAATCCTGCAGGAACCGTACAACGAATAGCCCGCCTCCCCGCGGGGTGCGGAGGATCCACGCTCGTGGCCTCGAGGAATCGATCGCGACCGGGGGAATAGATCTCCTTTCCGTGATGTAGAGCCGGTGGTTCTGGGAGGACGGTCACCGCTCAGACGGAAAGGAGAACGCCATGAGACTCTCACGCACGCTTCCATCCCATCCTGCCGCTCTGGCTGCCGCCGCCCGGGCGGTCGTCCTGATCGTGGTGGGCACGCTGTGGGCCCCGTGCGGGCCCGCCCGGGCCGACGGTTTCGTCGTCGTAGCCCCCCGGCCGGACCTTCCGGATCCTATCCAGCTTGCGGTGCGCTATCACCATGTCGACATCGACGTGCGCGATCAGGTCGCGAGCGTTCACATCGACCAGGTGTTTCGCAATCTGAACGATCGCGAGGTCGAGGGTGAATACATCTTCCCGATTCCGGAAGGCGCCGCGGTCAGCGACTTCGTGTTGTGGGTCGCGGGCCAACCGGTGCATGCCGAGGCGCTGGACGCACAGCGCGCCCGGCGCATCTACGAGGAGATCGTGCGCCGGCAGAAGGACCCGGCCTTGCTCGAGTATGCCGGCCGCGAACTCTATCGGGCGCGGATCTACCCCTTTCCGCCCCACGGGGAGCGGCGCGTGGAATTGGAGTACGACCAGCTCATCACCCGCGAAGGCGGGCTGTACAAGCTGGTCTATCCGCTGTCGACCGAGAAGTTCTCGTCGCGGCCCCTCGAGAGCGCCACGATCATGATCGATCTCGAGGCCGACCGCCCGATCCGCAACGCCTACTGCCCGAGCCACGACGTGGAGATCGAGCGCGTGGGGCGCCGTCGCCTGCGGGTCAGCTGGGAGGCCTCGGGCACGACGCCCGACCGCGACCTGGTCTTCTTCTACTCGTTGGCCGAGGAGGAGTTCGACATGCGTCTGTTGCCCTACCGGCCCGACAGCGGTGAGGACGGCTATTTCATGCTGCTGGCCTCGCTGGGCGCCGATGACCGAGTCCCGGTACAGGCCAAGGACATCGTCTTCGTCCTGGACCGCTCCGGATCGATGGCGGGTGAGAAGATGACCCAGGCGCGCGAGGCGTTGATCTACTGCCTCGAGCAGCTGAAATCAGAGGATCGCTTCAATGTGATTTCCTTTGGGAGCGGCGTGGATGCATTCGCCGATGATCTGGTGCCCGCCGGCCGGGGGGAGATCAAGCGTGCCGTCAAATTCGTGCGCGCCGTGCATGCCTCGGGCGGCACCAACATCAGCGAGGCACTGGAAAGCGCGCTGGCGGCGAGTTTCTCCGGCGGGCGGCCCGGTTTCGTGATCTTCCTCTCTGATGGCCTGGCCACGCGCGGCGAGCGGGATCCCTTGCGGATCCTGGAACAGGTGGCCGATCGCACCCGCGGTTCCGGGGCGCGCCGCGGGTGGGCGCCCTGGCAGGATCGGGGAGGGAAGCGGGGCGCGCCCCGGGTGCGCATCTTCCCGTTCGGCGTGGGCTACGATGTGGATGCCCCCTTTCTCGATCAGCTGGCGGACGAACACGGCGGCTCTCCGACGTATGTACGGCCCACCGAGGATCTTGCCAATGTGGTGCGGGCCTTCTACGACCAGGTGGCCGATCCGGTCATGACCGGCATCGAGATCGAGTTCAAGGGCGCGCGCCTGGTGGACCTGCAGCCGCGCGGGCTGCCGGATCTTTTCCGCGGCCGGCAGCTGGTGCTCTTCGGCCGCTACGCTGGGGACGGTCGCGTCACGGTCACGCTGACCGGACAGGTGGGCGGGCGAACGGAATCCTATGATCTCGAGACCCACCTGCCACGGCGCGAGAACGAGAGCGATTTCATCGCCCGGCTGTGGGCGACGCGCAGGGTGGGCGCGCTGTTGCGCGAGATCCGCCTGTACGGGGAGGAGCCCGAGCTCGTCGCGGAGGTGCGGGAGCTGGGTCTGACCTTCGGCCTCGGGACTCCCTATACCTCGTTTCTCGTCGATGAGAGCGACCGGCCTCACCCGCAGATCGACACGTACGCTGCCGATCGAGGCCATCGCCACCCCGCGTCCGACCCCGCGTCGGCCCACGCCCCCGTCCACGCCCCCGTCCACGCCCACGCCCCTGCTCACGCCCCTGCCCCCGCGCAGCTCGCCGCCACGGGGCAGGCGTCCTTTGAATTCTCGCGGGAGATCGAGGCGCTGCGCGCGGCCAAGTCGGACCCGGGACGGGTTTCGGAGAGAGCCCGGCGCGTGGGGGCGCGCACCTTCCACAAGAGCGGGGAGCGTTGGATCGAGACCGGGTGTCCTGACCCGGTGCGCGACGGGATCCGGGATGTTCACAGGGTTCTCTTCGGCAGCCAGGAGTATTTCGCACTGCTGGCCGAGCATCCCGAACTGGCCAGGATCTTCGCCCTCGGAGAGCGCGTCTTGTTCCAGATCGCCGGTGCCTGGTACGAAACGCGGGCCGGCCAGTAGGGAATCCGGGCGACAGGGCGTCTTGGATCCAGGCCGCCCGGGACAGGATTGCAGCGACATGCCAGATGGCCCCGGATCGAGCCCGCCGCGGTTCCGATCGGGGCCATCGCCCGGCCGTCCCCGTGCGATGCTTCGCTTGCGCGCGGGCCACCGAGGCGACTACTCTCTTCCGTTTCCATCCATCCGGGAGTCCACGTGGCAGAGACAGTCTTGCGCGAGAGCATCATCGTGCCCGGCACGCGGCCGGGGTCGATCAAGGAGGCCTGGAAGCTGGCCTATCCGACGATCATCGGCATGCTTTCGACCACGGTCATGTGGACCGTCGATACCATGCTGCTGGGGCGCATCGGCAAGGTGGAACTGGCGGCGGCCGGCTTCGGCGGCATGATCATCTGGACGCTGTACACGTTCTTCGTGGGAGGCGTCCATGCCGTGACGACCTTCGTCTCGCAGGCCAAGGGCGCGCGCCATCAGCGGGACTGTTCGCTGTTCGCCTGGCAGGGCGTCTATCTGGCGCTCGGCGGGGCGGTCTTCCTGGCCTTCTTCCTGTGGAAGTTCGATTGGCTGCTCGCTCTGGCAAAACCGGACGAGAGCGTGATCGCCGATTGCCTGGCCTACTCCCGCATGCGCATGACCGGCGCGTTCTTCGTCCTGGCCATGTTCGCTCTGTCGGCCTTCTTCCGCGGTATCGGAGACGTAAAGACGCCGATGTTCGTGGCGATCCTCGCCAACATCATCAATATCACCCTCGACGCCCTGCTCATCTTCGGGGTGGGGCCGTTCCCGCGGCTGACGACCATGGGGGCCGGCCTCGCCACCGCGATCGCCAACTTCTGCGGGTTTCTCCTGATCCTGGGGCTCTTCCTGCGGCAGAGGATCGACCGAATCTATCACACCCGCTCCAATCGACACTTCCGGCCGGCCGCCATGATCCGGTTGCTCAAGGTTGGCGTGCCCATGGGGATCCAGTTCTTTCTCGACATGGGCAGCTTCACGGTATTCATGGCCATCATGGGCCGCCTGGGCACCGACCAGCTGGCGGCCAGCAACATCGGTGTGCAGATCCTGAGCTTCTCCTTCATGCCGGCCAACGGCATCTCCAAGGCGGCCACGACCATGGTCGGGCAGTACCTGGGCGCCGGGCATCAGAAGCTCGCCGAGGCCTGCGGCTGGATGACCGTCCGGATGAATCTCGTGTATGCCCTGGCCATCGCCGCGATCATGCTTCTCGCGCGCGAGCACCTGTTCACGATATTCAATGACGATCCGGGCGTGGTGGCGGCCGGCCTGGCCATCGTGCCTTTGCTGGCCATCTTCCAAATCGGGGATGCGCTCCAGATGGCCTACTCCGGCGCCCTGCAGGGCGCCGGCGATACGACCTTCACCATGCTGGTCTACGCGGCCAGCTCCTGGTTCCTCTTCGTGCCTCTTGCCCTGCTGCTGGCCTACACGGCGGGGTGGGGCATGCCCGGCGGTTGGCTAGGGGGCGTCATTCACATCTCCGTGCTGACCGGCATTCTGACCTGGCGGTACCGCAGCGGCGGATGGAAGAACCGCACCATCTAGGCCGCCGCCGGCCGCGCGGTCGCGGCCGCTGCCGGCCGTGCGGCCGGCCACACCGTCGGCCGTGCGCCGGACCCACACGTCCCGCTGCGGGAAGGGGATCTCGATTCCCTCCCGACCGAGTTCCTTGGTGATCGTCATGTAGAGCTCGTGTGCGACCAGTCCCCGCTGGGCGGGGCGGTCGATCCAGCAGAGCAACTCGAAGTCCAGGCTGGAATCGCCGAAGCCGCGCATCCTCACCCGCGGTTCCGGATCCCGGCACACCGTGGCATGCTGGCGGGCCACCCGTTCCAGCAGAGCCACCACCTCGTCGACGTCCGAGCCGTAGGCTACCCCGACCTTGATCCGGATGCGGTACTTGACCCAGCGCCCGCCGGATTCATTGACGATCTTGCTGTTGGCCATCTCCGAGTTGGGGATGATGATCTCGACGTCGTCGCGGGTCAGCAGGCGGGTCGAGCGGATGCCCACCTTGGTGACCTCGCCCCGCTCGCGGTTGTCGAGCACGATGTAGTCGCCCAACTTGTAGGGTGCGTCGGCGATGATGAAGAAACCGGCGAACAGATTGGCCAGCGTATCGCGGGCGGCGAATCCGACCGCGATGCCGATCACGCCGGCCGAGGCCAGCCAGGCCGTGGGATTGATGTTCCAGACCAGCAGCAACGCATAGACCGCGACCAGGACCACGCTGATGGTCAAGCCCAGATCGAAGAGCGGAATCGTGCGCTCTTCGACGATTTTGAAGCGGTCGCGGATGCGCGCCAGCATGGCGAGTCCGAGGTGGGTGCCCTTCAGGCCCGCGCCCATGAGCTGCAGGACCAGGAACGTGGCCAATAGCCGGCTGGCGAACTGGATCGCTCGCTCGCCCAGCGGCAGGCTCTGCACGGCCGCGATCAGGCTCAACAGCGCGATCACGGCGGTCAGGATGCGGGCCACCAACCGCACGAGCTGGTCGTCGAGATCGGAGCGGGTGCGAGCGGCGATCTTCAGGCCCCAGAAGAGCACGACGAAGCGGCTGATCAGAGCCAACAGGATACCGCCCACCACGATGGTCAAGAACAGGAGCAGGGGATAGGCGGCCAGAAGGTCCCAGGCGGATGCCAGCCAGGCGGGCAGCCACTGTGGAACCGGGTCGGTCATGCTCTGGGCGGTCGTATCCGCCGGCACAATCTCGGACATGGCACGCTCTCCGCTCCCTTCGTATCCGCCGGCCGGATCCTGCGAGACAACCAGACAGAGACAACCGTAGCACGGGAATTGCGCCCATGCCAGTGACTGTGGCCTGATGAAGCGGTCGAGATGGGGTCAAGCGAGCATGTCACGACGCACTCTTGCTCGTGTCATTCGATTTCGTCACGGTGTGGCGGCAAAGGACGCCTCGGGGGCGCAGAACTCGGCGTCCCCGAGGGGGAGATCGGACTGCTTGCGGCCGGGGGACGTTTCAATCCGAGAGGTCCCTCTCCTACTCAAAGAAGCTCTTGATCGCGCCCCATGTCACCGAGGCGGCCGGCGTGGGCTCGGCAGAGTAGTAGAAGCCCAGACCCATCGACTGGGTCGGGCCCCACACGATGGAGGGATCATGCCAGCCGGTGCCGTACCCGGAGCCGGGAGCCAAATTCGTCCAGGGGTGGCCGCCGGGACCGTTGAGGTCAGCAGCACAGTACCACTGCACTCCCGCACCGGGCCAGTCGCCCCAGTACCCAACCGTCAACTCGCCGCCGGCGACGATGACATCAGGGGTGTCGATGTCGTGTTGGCTGATAGCCGGCCAGGTAGCCGGAACGCCGGGATCCACACCGATCGCAACGGCCAGAACGCTGCCGGGCTCGTCAGCGACGCCGCCTTCCCACACGTAGACGTCGCAGGGGCCGCCAGCGTACTGGTTGATGTGCGACAGCCACAGAGCGACACACTGCACTTCGACGTCCTCACCCATGGCGTAGCCCTCACCGAAGGCGCCGTAGTAGGGCGGTACAACGCCATTGTATCTCCACGCGTACCCATTCTCGAATGTCATGTCATGGTTATGCATCAGCGTGCCCGGGCACTCGTCCAAGCCGGCAGAGGTGACCTCGCCGGGTTCGGATGTATACCCAAGGCTGGAGAAATCCGTTGCGCCGGAGACCCAGGACACCGTGGATAGAAGAACCAATGCTACAAGTACTCTCATGATCGCCTCCTGTATGCGTTCTGGCTGCAAGTTGTAATGATCGTCTAAGGTAAGACTACCATGGCGCGCGGGGGGGGGGGGGGAGGGGTTTTGCCCCCCTCTGCCCCCCTCCTTGTGGTGGTTCGGGTGGAAGTTGTAAATGTCGGGGAAGGGAAAGCCCCCCGGGGGGCGGGGGGGGGGGGGGGGAAGGGTTTTCGCCCCCGTCTGCCACTCGTTACCGCAGCATTCCAGGCCCTGCTCGGAATCGTCCCAGGTTCTCACATTGCCAGGCCAGGGCCTGGGGGTGAGCCAGAACGATCCGATGTGTGAGGGATGGAGGAAGCCCGAGCTGCTGCCCCTCGGCAATGATCTGTGAGGGTCGCAGGGCCGCGTAGCGTGCAGGGTCGGCAGCCAAGGGCTGGCCACTTCCCACCAGCTCGTCCAGGACAGTCCGAAGGAGCTTGTCGCCATCGTCCAGAGCAAACGCTGCCGAGAAGAGAAGTTGCCCGTCATGGGCGCGACGGATCTCCAGTTCCCATCCATGTCCCAAGGCCCCGCTGGTGTTCAACATCCCTTCGGCGCCGGTTAGTGGAATCGCAAGACGATCGTCCTCTCGCGCTGAATCCAGAACCCAACGGGAAACGAGCCGATCCTCAGATCCGCTGGGGTTGGAGAAGATCGAAACTTCGATGGAATCGCATTCTGAGCGGTTCCATTCAATGTCGGCCAGGAAAGTGTCTTCTCCCCCCAAGTCGACTCGACTCGGGCAGCGTGGGTCAAGCTCGTATCGATCCGCACCAGTCTCGATGTGGACGGTCGGTCGTACGCCCCGCGCTCCTGCTGCGTCGAGTTCCACGTCATGGGCGGGGGGGTGGCCGGCGAGCATGCTTCGAAAGAAGCCCTCGAGACCGGGAATGATCTCCCGGTGCGTGTGATCCGGTGAATGGCAGAGACAGATGGTCTGCGGGGCGAGCCGCTCGATGAGAAGGGCAACCTCGCGCGCTTCGCGCTGCAAGGCCTGCGGACTCATGTAGAAGACGGGAAGGGTTCCTCCCAACAGCCCCACGGCGACCTGACTGCTGCGAGCGAAGCCGAGATAGCCGTAGCCACGCATATCCCCGCTCGTGCCGAAGTAGTCCAGGTCGAGGTCGATGAGCACACGGCGGCTTTCCAGGGCGCCCGATTGCAGCCGATCGGCGAACTGGGCTGCGCTCATGCAGTGCAGCCTGAACGGCCCCGGCTCCCAGTCTTCCATGGCATGGCCGGTGGCGGTGATCAGATCCAGGCAGCGGGACACGGGAAGGCCGTGATGGGAACGCATGCCCAGCTGTCCGGCTGCAACGGCCGTTGCGCCCTCTCTGATCCGGGGACGGATCCAGCCTTCCTGGATCTCCAGCTGGAACGACCAGGATTCCGGCTCGCCGTCGTAGCAGCTGATCGTGGGCTGTACCCAGTAGATCTCATCGGCCAGACCGTAGTAGAGAGACGGCAGAAGAAACGAAGCGACCGAGAGTCTTTCTGTATAGCTTGCGATGACGCCGAGATCCCCCCGCTGGATGCCGATTGGTTCTGAGCACGCCGGGGCCGGATGCATGTCGCTGTGCGCATCGAAATGCACGATGGTGGTGCCGGTCTCGGATGGCTCGGTGTCGGTCTCCGCGTTGGATGGCCGCTTGGCGGACGCATCCGTGCGCGCGCGGAAGAAGCAGTACAGCGACCAGTTGTTGCGCCGGAATGTGAACAGGGAGTTCTGACGGTAGATCGTGGTGCCGCCCGCGGTCATACGCAGCACCTCGGGATCCGTGGGCGCGAGATCTGCATCGCCTCTTGGTTTCTTGGCCTCCGGCGTACAGGAGAGGGCAAGGCCCAGCAGGAGCATCAGGATGAGGCCTCCCCCCGGTCGGCTCCGCGTCCAGTTCACGGCACCCCGTTGTTGCTGTCTGCCAAGCATGTCGAGAGGCTCTCCCATGCCGCGTCCATCGATCGCGGAACCCATGGAATTGTTGCAGCTGGGCGTCCGGCATGCCAGCGCGGGTTTCATGCTTCGTTGCGTCCTTCGGCTCCGTTCGTGGTTCGCTCCTCGGCCGCGCTCTTGCAGATCCGTTGCGACAAGACGGGGGAAGATATTCTACGGCAAGGAGTTTGCCCGCACTCTTCCGGCGTGGACAGGCCATGGATCGTGTATACTTCAGGACAGGCGTTCATGGCGCCCATGTTGGCGTGGCCCAGACGAAACGCACATTGACGCAATGACGCAAGGAGGACTGCATGAATCGTTCACGAATGCTCGTGGCGCTCTGTTCGCTGCTGGCTGTCACCTGGTTCTTTCCGATGACCGCCTCAGGGTCGGTGGGGAAGATCTATGTGGCGGAGGATTTCGACGCGACGTGGTGAGGGTACTGTGTTCACGCCCGGTGCGGGCTGCAAATGCTTGAGGACGCCTATCCGAATCTCATCGCCGGTGCCCAACATCATGTCAATGATGGCTATTCCAACACCTACACCGCTCTTCGTGCCAGCTTCTACGGTGTGGGCGGCATTCCTGACGTTCGAATCGATGGCAAGATTGCCGTGATCGGCGCGGGAAGCTGTGCGGGGGCGTTCGCATCCTACAATCAAGCGCTGATGTCGATCATGAATGAGACCGGCGGATTGAGCCCGGTGGCCATCGTGGGCGACTACAGCTACGATGCCAACTTTGTCTACGTGACGGCGACCTTCACCCTGGTCGATCCGGTCGAGCTCGTCAATCCCCGCGCCTCGCTCGTGGTGCTCGAGGATGGCATCGTCTACGGGCCGGACAACAAGCATGTCACGCGGGCCGGCTACGATGTTGCCGTCACGCTCGATCAGCAGTGGGACGAGGTGGAGGTCACCTACAACTTCCCGCGCAGCGGCGCGTGGAACATCGAGAACATCCACGTCATCGCTTTCCTGCAGAAGAATGGCGGCGACAAGGCGATGTACCAGGGAGCGCGCCTGCCGACCGGCGAGGTGTCGATGTCGATCTTCCTCGCCGAGAAGCTCAAATCGGTTCCCGCGGGCAATGGTACGGCGGAGTTCGCCGGCACGGTGCGCAACATCAGCGACAACGCCGATGTGGTCACCTTCAGTCTGGAGAACACCTTCGGCTGGACGGCGGAGTTCATGGTCGAAGGGGAAGGGACCTTCCACGCCGATCCGGTGGACATCGTTTTGCAGCCGGACGAGGAGGTCATCTTCACGGTGCGCGTCATGACCGACGCCGACATCCGGATCGGAACCGGGACGATGCGAGCCGTCTCGGGCTCCAGCGGCCAGGATCTCGGGGTGCCGATGCGCGTCTTCAATGGCAGCCCGGCCATTCTCATGGTCGATGATGACTTCACGCGGCCCGATGAGGAGCTGATCCTCGCGGCGCTGGATGAGGCCGGCCGGCTCTACGACCACTATGATGTCTACCAGGTTCACGGCAACGTGACACCGACGCCGCAGCAGATGGCCCCCTACGACCTGGTCCTCTGGCACACCGGCTGGCGTTCCTCGGATCTGCTGACCGCCACCGATATCGCCAATCTGATGGCCTACATGGATACCGGCAAGGGGCTGCTGCTCTCGACCCAGGACGCTCTCACGTACATGACGCCCGATACCTTCACGAGCGACTACCTGGGATTGGCGGGCTGGACCACCAATGTCAGCGCGTTTCAGGTGATCGGGGTGGGTGGGGATCCGATTACCGACGGGATGGACTTCCCGTTGACCTATCCGCAGGCGCAGCTGAACCGGCCCGACGACCTCGCGCCGAATGCCTTTGGCACGGTGATCTGCCACGCCGAGGGGGGTGAGCGCATCGGGGTCCGCGCCGACAACGGCACGGCCCGCTCCGTGTTCCTGGCCTATGCGCTCAACGCCATGGATGAGGATCTGCTCGACCCGAACAACCCGACCGTCCTGCTGGATCGGGCGATCGACTGGTTGATGGAAGGCCAGAATCAGGCGATTCCGCAACTCGATCCGGTCCTTGCGGTGGGATCGCGGATCCAGGGGGTCGAACCGAACCCGTTCTCGCCACGAGGCCTGGGCAACGCGGCCAGCACGATCCGGTTGAGCATCAGCGGGCAGGCCGCCGCTCGGCCGCTCACGCTGGATCTGGTCGACATCAACGGTCGCGCGCTGCGCCGCATTGTCGACGGCCAACTCCCGCTCGGCCCCCAGGCGGTGAGCTGGGACGGCCGTGACGCGACCGGCCAGACCGTGGCCACCGGTGTGTACTACCTCCGTCTGAACACCGCCGAGGGTGAGCACAGCACGCGTATGCTGGTCGTTCGCTAGGCGGTTCCCGAAAGGGGGCGGGCGGAGCTCCCGCCCACCCGCCATGGCGGCCACCTCGATCAAACCGGGGTGGCCGCCTGTGTCTGCCCGCTTTGGCCCCCCGTTGGCTATTCCCTCCGCAGACTCGCACCGGCCCCGCATGGGGCGGGCCCGGTCGCTGAGCGAAGGAGGCGAATCATGAGTCAGAATCGTGTCGCGTCAACCCCGTCCTACGAGACTCCGCGGTTGGAGCCCGCGCGCGCCCAACGTGGCCCGCAGGGCCGCTACAGCCCCGGCGAGGCGCTCGGCAACATCCTCTGCAACAACTGCAGCGGGGGTGGGGGCAACTAGCCCGTGGCCGACCACGGTCATCACAATCCACCGGTTTTGGCCGAATGACGAGCAAGGCGCCGGGACGAGGGCGCGGCTCCGCCTCATGATCGGGGCGGGGTCGCGGCCCTCGGCCGGCGCGGGAGGGGAGCATGGGAACCACGCTGTACTGGGATATCATCGACCGCTGCAACGGCCGTTGCGCCTACTGCGCGGTGGCCGCGTCCATGAAGGGGCCCTCCCGTCCGCCGCTGCCGGCCGAACGGTTGTGCGCGGCGGTCGAACGCTTCGCCGCCGAGGGGGTGAGCGGCCTTGTGCTGTTGGGCGGCGAGCCGACGCTGCATCCGGCCCTGCCGGAGCTCGTGGATCACGCCTGCGGATGCGGTCTGCGGGTGGGGATCGCCACCAATGCCCTCAGCCTATCGGCGCCTCTGCGCGAGCGGTTGCTGAACCACCCGGGCCTCTCGATCAACGTGAGCCTCGATAGCCTGTCGGAGGAGGAGAATGATGCGGTGCGCGGTTCGGGGTATCATCGGAGCTGCCTGCGCCACCTGAAGGCGCTGCTCGAGGAGCGCCGCCGGCTGGGTTCCCGCGCGGCCGTCACCGTTCAGGTCACGCTGACGCGGATCAATCTGGCCCGTCTGCGCCAGACTCTGGCCGGACTGCTGGATCTGGGCGTTGACCGGGTTCTGCTCGACCGCATGCGCCCCGAGGCTTTCCATCCACGGGCGGTTCGCGATCTGGCGCCCAACGCCCGCGAGCGCATTCGCGGCGCCCGGACATTGGCGCGCGCGGCCCGCGAATGGGGCCAAGGGCAGCGGCTGCTGCTCAACTACGGGCACGCCATGCTGCGCGCCCATCTGCACGCGCGGTTCGGCTACGGGACCGGCCCGCAAACATGGTGCGAGGCCGGCTGGGGCGTGGCGGTCGCCGATTTCGAGGGATGTCTGCATCCCTGCCGCGCCGCGGCCAGTTTGCCGGTGCCGGAGAAGACGGCCGGGGTTCCCTGGTACCGTAAGAGCCGGCTGCGGATCGGTACCGCGGCGGCCGAACGCTTCCTGGATCATCCCTACTTCGTTCAGTTTTTCAATTTCGCGCACTCGGCCGCGGTCTATCGGCAGATCGAGCGTTGCCGGGCCTGCGAGCATTTCGAGGTTTGTGAGCCCTGTCCGCTCGATGTCGCCCTCTTCGGGGACAATGCCGTCATCGAGTGCCGCACGCTGGAGGAAGGCTGTGATGAGTAAGCTCAATGGCGATTGCTATCTTCGGCGCAACGGGCTGGCCCGCGCCTTCGAGTCGAAGGTGACCGGATGGACCCTGCTGACGGCCGAAGGCCGGTATCTCGACCTGCTCGCGCCGGCCGCGGTCATGATCTGGGAGGGGATCAGCGAAGAGGGGATCGGCCTCAGGGAGCTGCTGGAGATCCTGCTGGAGCGCTTTCCCCAGATGGAGCCGGAGCGGATCTTCTCCGACGTCATTGCCCTGGTCGAAGAGCTCGTGGCGCTCGGTTTCGTGCAGGTCGGCAGTCCGCATGCCGGGGCGGCCCCGCCGGAAGCCTGGGAGCCGCGTCCCCCGGACCCCCTGCCGCCGCCCGACGCCGAGTAGCCCGCAAATCCGGTGGCACCTCTGGGATGCAGATGCTATTCTCTCCTGTTCAGTCGTAGGTTCGTGACCTTATTCAAAGGGGGGAATGGACGATGGGGATTACCGAGCGGGCGAACTTGGAATGGTCCAGCCTGCCGTTCGCGTACCAGGAGACCGATGCCAACATCCGGTACACCTGGCGGGATGGCACATGGGATGAGGGTGTCGAAACCGACTCGAAGATCTTTCCCCTGCACATCGCCGCCACCGGCGTGCACTACGGTCAGGCGGCCTTCGAGGGACTGAAGGTCTACGAAGCCAAGGACGGCCGGATCCTCTCCTTCCGCATGGAGGAGAACGCCAAGCGCATGCAGCATTCGGCCGAGATCCTCATGATGCATGCGCTGCCGACGGACATGTTCAAGGAGGCGGTGCGCCGGGTGGTGCGTCTGAACAAGCGCTTCATCCCCCCCTACGGGACCGGAGCCTCTCTCTACGTTCGTCCCCTGCTCCTGGGCACCGGCGCGCGCATCGGCGTGTCGCCGGCCGATGAGTACACCTTCCTGATCCTGGTCACCCCGGTGGGTCCGTACTTCAAGTCCGGGTTCGCGCCCACCAAGCTCATCGTCGAGGAGGATCTGGATCGAGCGGCGCCCCTGGGTGTCGGCACGGCCAAGGCCGGCGGCAACTACGCCGCCGGCATGCGCGCCACGGTGAAGGCCCGCAAGGCCGGCTACGGCGAGGCGCTCTACCTGGACGCCCGCGAGCACAAGTACATCGACGAGCTGGGGGCCGCGAACTTCTTCGGGATCCGCGCCGACAATCAGTATGTGACGCCCAAGTCCCCTTCGATCCTGCGGTCGATCACCAACATGTCGTTGCGTGACCTGGCCGCCGATCTGGGCTATGGCGTCCAGGAGCGGCCGGTGCCGATCTCCGAGCTGGGCGAGTTCGTCGAGGCCGGCGCCTGCGGCACGGCCGCGGTGATCACGCCGATCGAGCGCATCACCGTGCGGGGCGAGGACATCGTCTACCTGCGGGACGGCAAGCCCGGCCCGCACTGCACCAAGCTCTATCAGGCGCTGACATCGATTCAGTTCGGGGATGCCGAGGACAAGTTCGGCTGGGTGGAGGAGATCAAGATCTAGGTTCCAGGCGGCTTGTTCAGGCCCCGGAGTCCTGGGCACGATCTGCCTGTCAACACGGTTCCACAGCGGTCGCGCCGGCTTGTGCGGCGCGACCGCTCGTAGAGGGGCTTTCCCGCGGGATCTTTCCAGCCTGTCATGCGTACAATCTATGCTAGTGTGAGTCCTCTCGTTCACTGAGGCAAACGCATGAGCCCAAATGGAGTAGACCCGTGACCCACGTGCCAAGGTCTGGCGCGGATCGCCCGGATCCTGTAGCGCCATATTGTTGCCTGTACAGTAGCTCCTCATCCGACCCACTGCGGTGTCTTCCCGCCCATCGCGGGACCGACCGGCGCCGGCTGCGGCCGGTGGGCGCGGTCATGCGGGTCATGTTCGCCTGCGCGTTGGCCTGCGCGTCGGCCTGCGCGCTTGCCGGGTGTGGCGGGCAGGAGGACGCATCTCCCGGTCATGGCGGGGCGGCGACCCCTGCATCCGGACAGGCGGGGGGCGGTCCCCGGGGCGGCTCCGCTGGCGGCCCGCGCGCGATGACCCAGCGCATGCTGCCGCCGATCTCGGTGGCGGTCGCACCGGCCGGCGAGGGTGACATCGCCACGTACTATCACGCCACGGCCACGTTGGAACCGGACAAAGAGGCTCGCATTCTCGCGCGGGTCTCCGGCCTGGTGACCGAGCTGCTGGCCGAGGAGGGCGACCGCGTTGAAGCCGGAGATGAGCTGCTGCGGATCGAGGAGGCCGAGTATCGCTTTCGCCTGCAGCAGGCCGAGGCGGAGGCCGCCAAGCAGAAGGCCCGCTTTCAGCGCCTGGAGAAGATGCTCTCGAATGAGCTGATCGCCGCCGAGGAGTACGAGTCGGCGCGCAGCGACATGCTCTCGACCGAATCGGCCCGCGAACTGGCCGCCCTCGAGCTGGCGCGCACGCATGTGCGGGCGCCGTTCGGCGGCCGCGTGACCGAGCGCCGGGTCGATCCGGGACAGATGGTCTCCGCCGGCCAGGAGCTCTTCACGCTGGCCGATCTGAGCCGCTTGCTCGCCCGGGTGCATGTTCCCGCGAAGGCCTTTCGCAATCTGCAGGTCAACCAACCGGTGGAGCTTGTCCTGGACTCCAACAAGCAGCAGATGCAGGGGCGCATCGAGCTGATCAGCCCGGTCATCGACGCCGGCAGCGGAACCATCAAGGTGACCGCCGCGATCAGCGACTACCCGCCCGACACGCGGCCGGGCGACTTCGCCGAGGTGCGCATCGTGACCGATCGCCACTCGGGGGTCGTGCTGGTGCCGAAGGCCGCCGTCTTCACCGACCGCGGCGAACGGATCGCCTACGTGGCGCGGCCGGACAGCCTGGCCGAACGGCGCGTGGTGACCGTCGGGTTCCAGAACGATGACAGCATCGAGATCGTCAGCGGCATCGAGCGCGGCGAACAGGTGGTGGTGCAGGGGCAGCGGTCCCTCGAGCAGGGACAGCCGCTGATCATTCACACCCGGCCGGCCGACGAAGCGCCCCCGGGCGCGTCCGGCGCAGCGGCCGGTTCACATCGCTAGAGGGAGCGGCCGCGACGCATGCGAGGCTTTGTCGAAATGGCCGTCCGCCGGAGGGTGACCGTCCTGATGGCGGCGATCGCGCTGGCGGCGTTCGGCGTGGTCGGCTATCAGCGCCTGTCGCTCGATCTGCTGCCGGACATCACCTATCCTTCCCTCACGATCCAGACCGAGTTCCCCGACACCGCCCCGGCCGAGGTCGAGAATCTGATCAGCCGCCCGGTGGAGGAGGTCGTGGGGGTGCTGAAGGGCTTGCGGACGGTTCACTCGATCTCGCGGGCGGGGGTCTCGGAGGTCACACTCGAATTCGAGTGGGATGCCGACATGGACCTGCTGGCGATGGATGTGCGCGAGAAGCTCGATCGGCTGATCCTGCCCCAGGAGGCCGAGGATCCCCTCGTTCTGCGCTTCGATCCCTCGCTCGATCCGATCATGCGGCTGGCGCTGACCACCGGCGGCGACCTGACCACGGCCCGCCAGATCGCGGACCTGCGGCTCAAGCAGGAGCTCGAAACGATCAAGGGCGTGGCCGGGGCGCGGGTCAAGGGCGGGCTCGAGGAGGAGATCCAGATCGAGATCGATCAGGATCGCATGGCGGCCCTCGGGATTTCCCTCGACGAGGTGCGCCAGGTGGTCGGCCTTTCGAACGTGAACCTCCCGGGCGGATCCCTCGAAGACGAGGAGAGCCGCTACCTGATTCGCACGGTCAATGAATTCGCTGACATCGAAGAGATCGCGGATCTGATCCTCCACGTGCGGGAGCAGGCGTTCGTGCGCCTGCGCGAAGTGGCCGAGGTGCGCCGCGGCGCCAAGGAGCGCCAGGAGATCACGCGGGCCCATGGCGTCGAGAGCGTCGAGATCGACATCTACAAGGAGGGCGATGCCAACATCGTCGAGACCGCCCGCCGCGTACGCGCGGCGCTGCCCGGGCTGCAGGGGAAGCTGCCCGCCGGCGCAGAACTCACCCTGCTCTTCGATCAGTCGCGCTTCATCGAGCAATCGATCTCCGAGGTCCGCCAGGCGGCCGGCGTGGGCGGGCTCCTGGCCATCCTGGTCCTCTTCGCCTTCCTGCGTCACGGGCGCAGCACCCTGATCATCGCCACCTCGATTCCGATCTCGATCCTGTTCGCCTTCATGATGATGTACCGGCTGGATCTTTCCCTGAACATCATGTCGCTGGGCGGCCTCACGCTCGGGATCGGCATGCTGGTGGACAACTCGATCGTCGTCCTCGAAGCCGTGTTTCGACGCCGCCAGCACGGCGCCTCCCTGCGCGCCGCCGCGGTCGAGGGAACCACCGAGGTCGGCGGGGCCGTGGTGGCCTCCACGCTCACCACCGTGGCGGTCTTCCTGCCGATCGTCTTCGTCGAGGGCATAGCCGGACAGCTCTTCGGCGACATGGCCTTGACCGTGACGCTAAGCCTGATCGCCTCGCTGGTCGTGGCGGTGAGTCTGATCCCGATGCTCAGCTCCCTCGGCCGGGACCGCGGCCCGCGCCGGCCCGCGCTGGCCTCCGCCACCGCGGCGCTGCCCTCCGCCGCCGTGGTGCTGCCCTCCGCCGCTGCAGCGCCGGCCGCCTCCGCGGCGCCGGTCGCCGCGACTGCCGCGGGGGCGTCCGCGGGCGCCGGGGATGCCGCGGGGGCGTCTGCGGGCGCCGGGGATGCCGACATCATGACGCTCGGTCGCTTATCCCGCGGCTATGACCGCCTGCTGCGATCTTCCCTGCGCCGGCCGGCCCTGACGCTGGCGGTGGCCGGCATGGCCCTGGCGGCGGCCGCGGCCGGAGTGCGCTGGCTGGATACGGAGCTGATTCCGTCGATCTCGGAAGGCGAGTTCTTCTTCGAGGTCAGCCTGCCGGAAGGGTCCTCTCTGCAGGCGACCGATCGGGTCCTGGGCCGCATGGAGGCGCTGGCCGGACAGGATCCGGACGTGGCGCGCCATTACGCGACCGTGGGCAGCCGTCTGGTGGCCGGGGGCGTCTCGTTCAACACGCGGGCCGAGCATCTGGGTCAGCTCCATGTAGTCATGAAAGATCGCACCGACGAGGCCCTCGAGCAGATCGTGGCCGAACGCCTGCGCGAACGATTCGAGGCGATTCCCGATCTCGTGGCGAAGTTCGGGCGCCCGTCCTACTTCAGCCTCAAGACGCCCATCGAGGTCATTCTCTACGGTGAGAATCTGTCCCGGCTGCGGGACTATGCGGCGCTGCTCGAGGTCGAGCTACACCAGGTGCCCGGCCTGGTGGATCTGCGGTCATCCCTCGAGGAGGGCAACCCGGAGCTGCAGGTGCGCTTCGACCGCAC
>CAYQJL010000030.1:0-11662 GCA_964417675.1 uncultured bacterium
CAAGCACTTGATGAGAGGGGCCGCTTCGACGGTCTGCACGTGGTAGCAACGCGATTTGTGCGGGCGTGCCCGAAGGGTCACGTGGATGACCTGGACTGGTACGGATTCGTGCATGGGCCCGAGAGCCCCTGCCGGCGTCAGCTCTGGCTGGAAGAGCGTGGCACGAGTGGTGACTTGCGTGATTTGGTGGTCCGGTGCGAGTGCGGGGCACCGCCGCGGAGACTCTATGAAGCTGCCGAGATCAGCCGAAAGGCACTCGGCACCTGCCGGGGCTGTCGGCCGTGGCTGGGACGTGGCGCCAACGAGGACTGCAACCTCCCGAGTCGACTTCTGATTCGAACGGCGTCGAACGCCTACTTCCCACAGGTGGTGAGCGTACTGTCGTTGCCCGACCGGGGGAGCGAGGTCGATGCGGCGGTGGCGGAGCTGTGGGATGACTTGAGCATCGTGGAGGAATCGGCCGACCTGGCCCTCTTGAGCAGGAAGCCTAGAATCGCCAACCGGCTCGCCAAGTTCAGCGACAAGGAAGTGCTGGAGGCAATCAGCGCCAGAAAGAAGGGGAAGGCCGACGACCGGCCGGTCAAGCAAGTGGAGCTCGATGCCCTGCTCTCCGCGCCCGAGGGCTTTGGGGACGATGTACCCATCGACCCGGATTTCCACGCCCGCCGGCTGCCCGATCGTGCGTGGCGCAAGGAGGGTCAGTTCGAGGAGATTGAGGCGGTGGTGCAGCTCCACCGCCTGCGCGAGGTGATGGCGCTCGCGGGCTTCACCCGTTTCGAGGCGGTGATGCCCGACATCGACGGGGAGTATGAGACCGACGTTGAGCGCGCTGAGCTGGCGCTCGAGCCGTCGTGGTTTCCGGCGGTGGAGAACCGGGGCGAGGGGGTGTTCCTCCAGCTTCGCGCGGGCGCGGTGGCGCGGTGGCTGAAGCGGCCGGCCGTGGCCCAGCGGCTGGATGCACTGGGCCAGGGGCATGAGCAGTGGCGGGCAGAGCGCAAGAGCCACCGCACATTCCCCGGCGGGCCCTACATCCTGCTGCACACCCTCTCGCATCTGCTCATCCAATCGCTCGCCATGCGCTGCGGGTATCCGGCCAGTTCGCTGAGGGAGAGGGTCTATGCGGACACGGCGGGGGGGCGCTACGGCATTTTGCTCTACACGGGAAGCCCCGATGCGGAGGGCACGTTGGGCGGGCTTGTCCAGCAAGCGCGCTACATGGCCGATCACCTGGCCCAGGCCCTTCGCATGAGCACCCTCTGCTCGAATGACCCGGTGTGCGCGCATCACCTGCCGGGCAAGAGCATGGAGAACCGCTGGCTTCACGGCGCGGCCTGCCACGGATGCGCCTTCGTGGCCGAGACCTCCTGTGAGATGCGCAACGATTACCTAGATCGGGGGTTGGTCGTGCCTGTGCTTGGGAGCGCGGGGGCGGCCTTCTTCGAGGCGGCGCGATGATCGAGGGGCTGCTGGATCTGCCCGCGCATCTGCGCCAGCGGCTTGCGGGGGCGCTGGAAGCCGGCCTGCTGGACCTGTCCTGCTCGGCCTCGGCGCTGCGGGGCACGCTCGGGATCCGCGAGGGCGCCGATGAGGCGACCGCGGCCCTCGGCAAGCTGGCCGGGACGGGCATGACGGCGCCCGCCGCCGGCGCCTGGCTGCGGACGCTGGACGCGGCCCTCACACGTTCGGCCGGCGGGAGACCCGATCTGGTGTGGTCGGGCCCCGAGGTGCCCGGGCTGCACGCGCGCGACACGCGGCGCGTCTACCGGGAGCTGCTGAAGGGCGCCGAGCGCTCGATCTGGGCCAGCACCTACGCCTTCTTCGACGGCCCGGAGGCGTTCAAGATCCTCGCTCAGCAGATGGACCAGCATCCGGACCTGCGGGTCACCCTCCTCCTCAACATCCAGCGCAAGCGCAGCGACACGACCGCGCCCGACGCACTCGTGCGCCGCTTTGCCGACCGCTTCTGGGGTGTGGAGTGGCCCGGCGCCGCCCGGCCGCGGGTGTTCTACGACCCCCGCGCCCTGGCCCTGGAGGGCCCCGGCGGCGTGCTCCATGCCAAGGCGGTGGTGGCCGACGAGGAAGCCGTGTTCGTGACCTCGGCCAACTTCACCGAGGCGGCGCTGGACCGCAACATTGAGCTGGGCCTGCTGGTGCGGGATCGGGCGTTGGCGGCGAGTGTGGTTTGTCATTTTAGAGGGTTGATTGACCGCGGACTGCTGGAGATGTTGCCAGTGACGTGAGTCTGGTGGTCTTGCGTTGCGCTCGGCTACCGGCCTGGCTGTAGAAAGAAACGGGAGAGTCCGATGCAGAGGCGGAACCGTCGAATCCTAGGCGACAGAATCGACTTCAAATCCATGGGCTGTGCTCCCATCAACGAGCTCGGCGTCGTGTACCTCTTCGGAGTGCTTCACGAGGCACTCGGCCTCAAGGTCGAGTCCGTCCAGGCTGGTTTCCCGGATTGCATTGCCAGACGGCCGCTCGGAAAAGGTCGGTGGGAGGAGCTGCGGATCGAGTTCGAGTACAAGTCGAGCAACTTCCATCAGCACAAGCATGACCCGGAAGGGGCCGATATGCTCATGTGCTGGGAACACGATTGGCATGATTGCCCGGATCATATCGAAGTCGTCGAGCTGCGAAGCATGCTGCGGGAGGTCGAAAAGATCGCGGAGGAAGTGAAAGAAAAGAGGACGCTGAGCGAGTACCAGCTCTTCTCGCGGCAGGGGCGCCTGGCGGGCAAGTCCATTGGGGAGATCGCCAAGGAGTGGCGAAAGATGAAGGGGAGCGCCAAGACGCCGCGTTCCGGGGCTTCGCCGCAGCCTTCAGGTCGAACGTCCCGTGGTGGACGAAAGAAGAATGCAGACGGCACCGCGAAACCAAAGCGGCCCTTGTCGGAGTGGCAGAAGTTCTGCCGCGAGAAGACGCAGGAGGGTCTTGACTTCGGGCAGGTTGCGGTCTTGTGGCGGGAGATGAAGCGAAAGGCGGAGAAGGCCGAGAACGCGGATGGCAAATGACCCTGATGGCTGGTTCTGTCCGCAGTACAACATCCTCGCGGGGACTAAGCGAACTGCCATGCGCTCCGGAGCGATCTGGCGACTGGTCTGAGACGTTCTCGCGCCAGGCTCGCGGCCTCGGCGCGGCCGCGGCCAGTTGAGTCGAGCCAACAGCGGACGGCCATTGCCGTGAACGATTGGGGGGGTGAAAGGTACGATGGGAGAGCCTATGAACCGTCAAAAGCTTGGTAAGCACGCAAATGCCTTCGTAGCCACGGTAGCCGCGAAGCCAGCGGAATTCGAGAAGGACTTCCAGGAACGACAGTCCATCGTATCCTACTATCAGTCCTTCTCCAAAAGGCGGATCTCCGAAATGAACGAGGAGGACGTCTACGATTACCTGTCCCGACTCTGGGCCATGCTCATTTGGGGCAACAAGCACTACGTCGTTGACAAGATCCTGGCCGACAACGGGCTTGCTAGCTTCAAACGGCACCTGGCGGAACTGCTCTGGGGTCCGCGGAAGCTCGGAGACAGGTGGGATGCATTCCGCCTTGGCATCAAGGGCATGGGGCCCGCGATGATCAGTGAGATCCTCTGCAAGACCCATCCCCAGGAATGCATGCTGTGGAATCGGCGTGCCTATGTGGCGCTGAACTACCTAGAGGTCGAAGGACTCCCGCGCTATGACTACCAGCTCACCGGCGATGTCTACCAGCACCTGTGCGCTGTCGTCAAGGATATGGCGAAGGTGCTGACGGAAGCTGGATTCGAGGACAAGGGGATGCTCGGTGTGGACTACTTCATATGGCACGAGCTGCAGGTCGAGGACAAGCTGAGCCAAATCCGCACCAAGAAGCAGGGCAAGGTGGAGGAGGTACAGAAGCCCACAGAGAAGGAACTCGTCTTCGTCCATGACGACAGCCGGGACAAACTGCGCGACATCGGCCAGTGGCTGGGCTTCCAAGCGGATACGGAGAAGAAAGTCTCCGAAGGTGCCCGCGTCGACGCCGTCTGGGAGGCGACGATTGGAAACATGGGTCGAGTGATCTATGTGTTCGAGGTCCAGACCAAGGGGAGCATTGACAGCTTGATCGTGAACCTCCTGAAGTCACTGAACAATCCCGCCGTCCAAGGCGTCGTTGCGGTTTCGGATGCGGCTCAGCTCGAGAAGATCCGAAGGCATGCGCAGGATGTCAAGGAGCTGAGAGACAAGCTCAAGTACTGGGACTACGAGTCTGTTGCGAAGATCCACGAGAGCCTTGAGTACGTCAATGCGCAGATCAACGAGCTGGAGCTCGTGCCGCAGGGGTTCTAGGTGTCGGGTGCACGTCACAGGCCCCATTGATCGCGCGAAATGGGAGCTGTCAGAGAGCTAGCCCCCGCCGGTATGGTCGTGCCGGCTGGGCAGATGAGTGAAGGTGGTCCGAGGTGCGCCGTACCCGGTGGCTGCGGCGTATGTGCGGATCGCTGACCAGAAGATCGGAGGCTGGCATTGAGCGGTTCGGCGCACGCAAGCCCAATTCATGTGACCGGAGATAGGGCAAGGCAGCTTAGGCCGGTTACTGACTTCAATGAGGCCTTCATCCAGGACCTGATCTACCGGTTCCCGGAGTCCATTCCGGTCAGAGAGATTGACGACGCTTTCGCGCCGCTTGTCCCCGTATGTACGGAGCTTCGCACGCCTGCGGGGCTACTTGATGTCTTGTATGTGACACCAGGTGGGCGATTGGCCATAGCGGAGACCAAGCTGTGGCGCAATCCGGATGCGCGTAGGCGGGTAGTTGCGCAGATCCTTGACTACGCGAAGGAGCTCGCGCGTTGGGACTACGGCGACCTTCAGCGGGAGATCAACCGCAAGCTCGTTAGCACCGGAAATACCTTGTACCGGATTGCCCTCGGAGAAGGAGCGGCGACGGAGAGCGAGGAGGCCGCGTTCGTAGATGCGGTGGGCCGCAATCTCCAGCGCGGCCGCTTTCTGCTCCTGGTCGTTGGTGACGGGATCCGTGAGGGGGCCGCTGGGTTGGCCGACTTCTTGTCGGCTGCAGGGCACCTCGAGTTTGTGTTTGCAATGGTTGAATTGTCGGTGTTCGAAGTAGGGGAGTCGAGTCGCCTCGTTGTACCTCGGATTCTGTCTCGGACGATCGAGCTGCCGCGTGTCGTGGTCGAACTTCCGGAGGGACTGACAATCAGGCACAGTGCCGGTGGCGGGTCTGTAGAATCTGAGGGCTCCTATGGACAGGACGGCAAGTGGGAGAGGGAGAAATCATTCTATAGGGAGTTCTGGCGCGAGTTCGTCGAATCTCTTGATCTGGACGATCCCGGGCAACCCTTGCCACAGCCCGCGAATGCTCAGAACCTATACCTGTATCTGCCGACGCGACAGGCATGGGTTAGCGCCTACTTTGCCAAGAGCCACAAGCGTGTGGGGGTCTACTTCCGCCGTGGCAATACCCAGCTGGGCCAGAAGATCGGGGAGGTGCTATCCGCAGAGCGTGAAGATATCCTCAGAGAGCTTGGCGAGGAGACTTCAATTCGCTGGAGCCTGGACGAACCCGGCGGGAGCGCGGGCGTACTGGTGCCGTGCGATGACGTGCTCAGCGATGACAACCGCGAGGCGGTTGCCTCATTCTTCCGAGAGTGGATCAACAGGTTCATCAACGTGTTCCGACCTCGGGTAAAGCGGATAGAAGCGGATTTGTAGGTGCCCAAGCAGGGGAAGTGGCAGCCGGTGTCCTCGCAGGCATGACACGGGCGCACTCGATCGCGGTCGTAGCTTGTCCCTCTGCGCGTGCACCTCTCTGACACCCCAAACTGAAGTGATTGCGCCGCCACTCCTCTCCCGCTACTGCCTGTCTGGAGGCTGATACCGATGTTCCCTTTGAGTGTTCTCTTCGCGCCGGTGTTTATCCCGGTATTCATTGGCATGTTTCTGCTTGCGCTGTGGACCTTTCTCAGAGACCTAGCCAAGAAGGATCCCAACGATGCAATGGCCGACCATCTTCGCCGTGCCTGGGCATCACTTGTAGTTGCATTGTACGCCCTATTGTCAGTGGCCATTGGCTTCGCGGTCCTCTATTCGTTGTCTGGGGATTGAAGATCCAGCACCATTCGTGGGTGCTGGCTTCGATCCAACATGGGCCGCATACCATTGCCAGAGAGAGCGAGCCCCTTCACCCGGTCGAAGAGTGTGTCTTCGAGACCAATCTGGCCGCGGACGGTGGCGGCGGGTCTCTCGCGCTCCGGGCGTGAGGTGCCCGATCTGGTCTGGTCGGGTCCGGAGGTGCCGGGGCTGCACGCGCGCGACACGCGGCGCGTCTACCGGGAGCTGCTAAAGGGCGCCGATCGCTTCTGGGGCGTGGAGTGGCCCCGCGAGGCGGCGCTGGACCGCAACATCGAGCTGGGCCTGCTCGTGCGGGATCGGGCGCTGGCGGCGAGTGTGGTGTGTCACTTCAGGGGGCTGATTGATCGGGAGATGCTGTCGTTGTTGCCGGAGGCGTAGCGTTCGGGTGGCTGCAGGCGAATCCCCGCGGGTCACTCCCAAACCCGAAGCAGGGCCGCTTCGGCAAGCTCCATGGCCTTGAGCTTCTGTTTCCCCTTGTCGGTCGGCCACCCGACGATGTTGGCATGCCTCGGGGGAGTGTCGTCCATATCGAGGGCCAATCCTGTCCGAACCACGCGCTCTTGCTCTATGAATCCGCAACCATGCACCTTCCTTCCGGGCCCAGGGATGATGTGCTGGTTGGCGATTGCCCTCACATCTTCGTCAGAGAGTCCGCCGACACGGAAGACAGACGTGGCCCCATCGCGGTTGGGAAGGAAGGCACCATGTTTGACGCGTTGGTGGGCGGAGCTGTAGTGACGACGGGTAGTAAGAAACCGCGCTAGTTCTTGGCTCTTTCGATCCACTGGGTCCACCTAGCGAAGCTGAACTCGTCTGATGCATGACAGGATGAGGGAAGGGATCTCATCTTCGAAATGCTCCGCTCCTGAGATGTTGGAACGACCGAACCAGCCGGCGTAGGAGATCTTGCCTTCGCGGCCGATGCTGACACTGAAGACGCAGCGGGGTGCCACATACCACTCCAGGGAGACCTCGCCGTCAGGATCGGAACCGATGGCGATCTCAGAAGCAAGGGTCGGAAGAAGCATCAAGAATCGCCGTGCCCAGAAGTAGGCAACTGGATCGATGGCGGCGGCTCCGTAGCCGTCCCAGTTCTGCTCCGCCCTCTCCGCGTATAGATCGGCCAAGTCGCTCAGTGCCCTGCGGTGCCCGTCCCAGTACGCTGCAACCCCGATACTCGCGTCCTCGATTTGCGAGCGCTGCCACAGGACACCCTGCTGGATCAATTCTGCATCGTGGCTGGTGCCGTAGAATGTATACGAGGACGAGGTAAGCTCGAATTGCAGATTGCCGACGCTCATTGGAACAGCCTCACTGCTTCGTCACGAATGCTCCCAAAGAAGATTCGGTTCTTGAGTGCCCGAAGATCAGAGAACGAGGACTTCAACCTCTCGGCGGCCGGATCGAAGGTGTGACTTCGGTACACATCGATGTCGAGAAGGAACCTCATTGCATTGGCATCTGGGCGGTCAACAGCCTGGATGATATTGGCGGACAGGCGAGTGTCTGGCTCATCAACGGTGACCCGCTTGAAGTAGGTTGATATCGTCTGAGGCAGAGAATCTGGGATCGTGGGGGGGTCGGTGAGGAACTCGCTGAAGCAAAACGGCGGCGGGATCTCAATGTGGTTGATATACCGCACCGCCACGCGGGTAACGGCCGCCGGACGAGACACGGCTACATAGCGCTCCCACAGGCGCCAGGCCTCAGTGAACACGTCCGTCCAACTCGTGTAAGGATGCAGCTTGCTGTAGGTGAAGCCGTTGACACGCAGCTGGGCGATGCGATCCGAATCCTGATTGCCGAGGCGGTAACCAAACAGCATCCGATCACTCGCCGTCTGCGACAACTCCTGGTCGCTGATCCGGATGTTTCCTTCTACCACCCTGATGACCTCGAATCGCGGGTATGTCTCCCCGAGTTCGTCTTTCAGCTTCAGAAAAGCACGCGGATCGAAGTCTTGGCCAAGGTCGACTCTGAAGTCGATCAAGGCCTCAGTAATGGGGGCGTGGTCCAGATGCTGAGATCTAGCCATTCTTCATCTCTTCGCTTCTTGGCTCGGCCGGTCGTCCCTGCGTCGCTGGTTGTCCCGAGTAGGATTCATCGTATTGGACTCCCTCGATGGCTACAAGTTCCCAGTGTGCAAGATGTTATAGTGCCGGGTCCAGCGTGTTCGTTGAGTCTTACCCCTTGTGGGGCACAGGATTGCGGGCCCGGAATGACTAGGGATGTCGTCGCGAACATGTCGCCTGATAGATGCTCTAGCCAGATCGGCGCCAATCCAGACAGCGATGATGGCAGGAGCGGTGGGTTTGCGACGAGGGCCCACCGTTGATTTGGTTCGATGACCTCAACCGGCGTGGTTGAGACCTTACCCGACGATGTGCGGCGTAGCCTTACGCTCGATGGCGAGTGGATGACCTCTCATGCCAATGGCGAGGTGTCTCGCGGCGGCCGGCTGGAGACCCCCTCGCTGGCCGAGCTGAGCGAACGCGTCCGGGATGTGCCGGCGGGCAAGCGGATCGCCGTTCGCGAGGTCGTCGCCGACGTCCAGGCGCTGCATGCGGACGCAAGCAATGCCGGCGCGCTCTTCCAGGTGGCCTCCCAGTTCGATCTGCTCGAGATGACATCGCCCGAGGTGATCCCTTGAGACGAGCGCTGAGGCTCCACACGAGCTCGGGCCTTCAGGTCGCCATGGTGAGCTACGGCCGTTCGAGGGAAAGCGTGCGGCGAATCGCCGCGGAGTTCGCCTCGGCGAATGCCTGAGAGGCCGACGAGAAATATGCGATGCATGATTGACTGCTATTCGGCCAGGTAACGGCATTTGGGAGTACCCATCTGGGGGACGTCTTTGGAGCAGAATGATGAGCGGCGGACCTTCACCCCCCCTTGGGGTTCCTGAAGTTCTTCATAACCCGGCTTACCAAACGACCGGCGTGATCCTCGCGAGGGCCTCCAGGAGTTGCCGATCCTCCAGCGGCCAGTGGAAGTGTTCCGGGAATGCGGCGAATGCAAACGTCATGACCGGCTTGCCAAGAGTCCGTTCGGCAAAGGAGCGAAGTCCCGTGCTGACAGCGCGCTCCAACCAGCCAAGATCGTAGGGTGTGTAGTAGTCTCTCGGAGCGAGCACCTTCCACTCGATTTCGTTGGCTTTGAGCAGTTCGGAAGCAGTGCGCAGATCCTCCGGATAGCGAAGGCAGGCGTGGATGTAGAGGACAGCCGCGAAGAGAACCTCGACGAGCGCATGCAGTGGGGTGTTCGAGGCGACCTTGAGTTCGATGAGTTCGAAGTGGCCTGGTCGCAGACGGTGGCCAAGGTCTACATTCCGATGCCTATCACGGGTGGCACTTCGAAGGCCAGAGGCTGTCGGGATCTGGTTGACCCAGTCGGAACCCGTCAGGCTGACGATGGCTTTCTCAAGGGTTTTCTCTGCGCTTGGATTGGGGGGGGTGGTTCGGATGTACTTCTGCTTCGTCCATCGCCAGTTCTCGGGTGATGGCCTGCGCGATTCTGACGTGGAAGCGCTTTGCCAGTTATCTTCGATTTGGTTGAGCATCTCACCGAGGAGCGCGGGGACCTCCAGTGCTGGCGGCGCTGATCGGCTCAATTGCTGACAACTTCTCTTGTGGTCGTAGTGCGGCTTTGAACCGACTGCGCTGATGCCGAGGTGGCGAGCAACGATGTCCGACAAGCCAAAGCAAATGCTCATGTTGGCCTCCGTTCAGTGAGAGAGGCTTCTCCGCCTACAGCCGCCGCGAAGGATGCGGTGGGTCCGGCTCGTCGGCCTGTTCCTCTGGAATACTCAAATGCCGCTATTGTATTGGACCTACGGACCAGTGACCGAATGCCTGGATCCTCCCACGCCGAGTCCCTCGCGGGACGCGTGGGCATCGTGCATCTGCTGGGGCTCTCGCGCCGAGAACAGGACGGGCAGGCTGCAGGCCACGGTCCGCTTCTGCCCACACCCGACTCGCTGGGTCCCCGACTGGTCGACGCCACGGCGCTTCCCCTGCCGCTGCTCTACGTACGGATCTGGCGGGGTTCCTACCCGGCGCTCACCAGCGATCCCGGACTGGACCGCGACCTCTACTTCAGCTCGTACGTGTGGACCTGCCTGCAACGGGACGTGCGCGACCTGGCGCGCATCGGGGACGAGACGGCCTTTCTGCGCTTCGTTCGGGCCTGCGCCGCTCGCACGGCCCAGTTGTTGAACGTGGCCGATCTGGCTCGGGACGCCGACGTGGCCCCGAACACGGCCAAGCACTGGCTGTCGGTGCTCGAAGCATCGGGGCAATCTCATCCCCACCAGGAACTGCCAGAGAACGACCTCGCACATGCAGGGGTGCTAGCCTTCCGAAAACGGCTCGGTGACGGCATTCATCCGTGCCTGGAGTTCCTCGAAGCCGGCGGGGCGAAAGTCCCAGGCGTCGACCCCAACATCTATGCTCTTCCTGAACGGAGGCAAGTTGCCGTGGCTGTGACCGTAGAAATGCCAGGCTCCACGGAAAGCGCCCTGCCAGGTCCGTTGGGCGTAGTGAGCAAGTATGATTCGCTGGTTTTCGATGGCGACCTGCAGCCCGGTCTGCAAACGGGGATCGGGATCACCGCGGAATGTGAGCTTGCCGGCTTCTACAAGGTCGTCAAGTAGCCTGCGATCGTAAGCGTGCCGCAGAGGCTTGTCGTGGTTACCCCAAAGCATGATCCGGCGGCCATTGAGACGCCGCATGCATTCGGCGGCGTGTTCCGCGGAGCAGCGGTAGGCAAAGTCACCCAGATCGTACACCTCGTCATCGGGGCCAACGACAGCGTTATGCCGCTCGATAATCTCCTTCTCCATCTCCTCAACGTCAACGAACGGCCGGTCGCAGAGCCCAATGATGTTTCGGTGTCCCAGGTGGTAGTCGGATGTAAACCAGACCTGACTCAATTTCCTGCCCTCCCCGATAGTCTCATGCTGAAGGTGACGCACCGAATATGCTATGCCGCACGTTGCCAACTACTGGCCTGTCCGCGATGTCGAGCGACACGTGTGAGAAGTGGTCCCCGAAGCCCGGACAGCTTGGCGGCCCAGCTAAGGTGGATTCCCTATACATGATCATGCCGCCATTCCTTGAAAGTACACTTCCATGGGCGTCTTGTCATCCGGCAAGGTCGAGTGAGGGCGATCCTCGTTGTAGTACGTGAACCATCTCCCGATCTTCTCCCCGGCCTCGAGTCCTGAGACGAACTCCCACAGATACACGCACTCATACTTCAGAGAGCGCCAGAGGCGTTCGATGAAGACGTTGTCCATCCAACGCCGCGTGGTCTGGATTCCGAAGTACCGGCGCAAGGCGCTGTACGGGGCGCGGAGAGAGATTTGTTTCGGAAGGGGCGGGGATCTTACAGGGCGAGTGACCTGGTCTGCTAGCCGGCCCGTCACTTGCTACCGGCCGCGGGGCATGGGGGACACTCCGTGGACATCACCTCCATCGTGCGGCAAGTCGGGCCCCAGGCTGCCCCCAGGAACGTGCTGGTCACCTGGGCGTGTGCACACTCCTGCCCGGGC
>CAYQJL010000031.1:0-19010 GCA_964417675.1 uncultured bacterium
AGTGCGCCCACCTTCCGCGTGGCGGAGATGGCGATCTCGGGCGTTTAGGCAGAAACTCGTTTCATCCGCTGCGGGTCGCCCGAACGGGCGGTGGCAAACCAGACAGAAACTCATCCCAGATGCAGGCAATGTGACCCCGTCCGTAGTAGTCGCTATTGCAAAAGGTGCTGTATGTGGACCCCGGGGTCCGGACTTAACGTATTGACATGAATTGGGTTACACGCTTCAACCGCGTCAAGATTCACTGCTCACACGAGTGCTGTCGAGCAGACGTCGGAAGCTGGGCGATCGGCCCTGGAGGACAGAGGCCGGGCCGCTTGCCACGCGATCCATGGGCAGCAACTGGTTTCATCCGCAGCCGGTCGCCCGAGCGGACCCTGGAAGACTGAGCTACGCGCTGACTTGTAAGTTGACGGGGACGGGCGATTCAGGCTCCTGGGATCTCAGACGCCGATTCTCTTCCTGCTACCCCGCTTCGTGCGAAAACACCATAAGCATCATCTCTGTAGTCGTTTAACTCATCACCCCCGATCAGGCGCACACGAAGCGGGCCCAAGAGACCGCCGAAGCGTTTCCGGGTGGCTCGACCGTGGCCCACACAAAAATGAGGGGCCAAGGTAGATGCCCCACGCGCCGATACATAGTCCCGAGGATCGCACCGCCGTCGGCGGCCACAGGCGGCCGCTGCGGTCATGATGCAAGCACAAGGAGCCTGCGGATGTTCAAGAGGTTCGCGACCGCTGCGGTCGGCGTGCTCGTTGGGGGCATCGCGTTCAGTTCGATAGCGTTTGCGGCGGATGAGAGTGACACCGCCACATCCGAGGTTGGCGGCACGATTCCCGAGCTGTGTCAGATCGTTGTGGGCGGTGCCGGCACCGCGGCCTTGTTGACCCTTGCCCAGGACGGATCAGGCGAGCTGGCCTATGACGCGGGATTCGTTGAATCCGACGCGGACGCGATCATTCTCACGATTGACGCCAACAAGAACTGGCAACTGGGCGCCAAGCGCAATACATGGACCTGCCCCGGCGCGTATGACAAGGATGAGGATGACCTGCTCATCCAGATCACCAACGCCCCCACCGGCACGATCCAGAATTCGTTCGACTCGTATCACACACTCACGGAAGTGAATGAAGTGATGCTCGACCACGCCACCGGTGTCTCGGACAACACGGTGGATATCCAGGTAAAGGTGCTGCTGGATTGGACACTCGACATTCCGGGCGTCTACAGCATCACGATCACCTGGACCATGGAAACGGTCACGCCGTAGTCAGGAGACGATGGCGGGCCCCGGCCACGCGTGGGAGTGGCAGAGGCAGAAGCAGCGTGCTGGAAGCCGCTCGCTTGGAGCCTGGCGTTTGAAGCCGGGCTGCCTGGAGCGGGGCGCTTGAAGCCGCGCGCTTGGAGCGAGGTGCCTGGAGCACCGATCTGATTTCTCGCAGGTTGATGCCGGCCCATGGGCATCCGAGGGCACAGGAGGTGACCCATGCGAGACAGCGGCCGCGGTTTGATCGCGGCGTGCCTGCTGTGGATTCCAGGGATGGTCGGCGTGGCCATCGCCCAGGAAGCCGGCAGCAGCTTCGCCCATCTTCGCATTCCCCGACTTGCGCAACTCGTAATCAGCGGAGATGTCTCCGGACTTCTGACCCTCACCCAGGATGGCGCGGCCGAAACCGCCTTCGATGCCGGAGCCGTGGAATCCACACCCAGTGCCACGACCTTGACGATCGACGGAAATGCGCCCTGGGACCTGAGTGCCAAGCTGGCCACGGCCTGGACCTGTCCGGGCGCCTACGACAAGGACGAGGAAGATCTGCGCATCCGGATCAGCAACACACCCACCGGCACGATCCAGAACGGGGCCGACAGCTTCATCACCCTCTCCGCGGCCGACACGGAGATTCTGAGCCATGCCGAGGCCGTTGCCGGCAATGAAGTCGACATACAGACGCAGGTGCTACTGGACTGGTCCCAGGACATTCCCGGCGACTACAGCATCACACTGACCTACACATTGGTGGTTCATGTCCCATGAATCCGATCGAGAATTCATACAGGGAGAATGACAGATGATCCGGAGCATTCGAGGATGCAAACAGGAGGTTGATGGGATGGCGCAGTGCAAGAGCATCTGTGGGTGGCTCTGGGTCCTGGCGCTGCTGGCCGGCATCGCCCGGCCGGCGGGAGCCGAGTTCCTCGCCTCACCGATGGAGCTGTATCTTTCTGACGGGCCCGGTGCGCGAGGAGCAGCCTCGATTCTCCTGACCAACACGGGCGACGCGCCCGTGACCCTGAAGTTGTACATGGGCGATAGCCGTATGCTGCCCACCGGCGGCGAAGAGGAGGTCGCTCTGGGGTCACCACGCCGCTCCCTCTCCTCCTGGGTGCGTCTCGACCAGCAGGTTCTCGATCTCGAGGCCGGCCAATCCCGGCGAGTGACGGTCGATCTCGATGTGCCGGCGGATGCCGAGGGCAGTTACTGGAGCAAGCTGTACATCGAAGAGACGTCGGCGCCCCGCTCGGCGGCGGCCGAACAGGAAGGCCGCCGCTACAACGTCTTCATGCGCCAGCGGCTGGGCGTGCGCATCTTCGAGGATGTGGCCGGCACCGGAAAGCTCGAGGCGGTGGTCGAACATGTCGGTGTACAAGAGTCCACCACCGGTCGGCCATCGGCGCAGGTCACGGTCTCGAATCCAGGTTCTCTCATCGCCCGGTGTCATGGCCGGATCGAACTCCACAACGAACGGGGCGAGATCGTCGAAGAACTGTCGCTGGGAACGCACGGGGAGTTTTGGGTGTTTCCCGAGTCCCGGCGGGTGCTGACGGCCCAGCCTACCACGCCGCTGGCACCCGGCACCTACACCGCCCTGGCCGTGGTCGATTTCGGCGGGGAGTACCTGGTGGCGGGCGATGCGGTGCTCACGGTTGCGGCCCGCGACCCCACACTCGACCCGGCCGACTCCGAGCGCGAACCATGAGAGTCGCGGCTGGTCTGACTGGCTGGGGTGGGGGTGCACGCACAGGTGTAATCCGGGGCGCACTCCAGGTGGGGATCCTGGTTGCCTGTCTTGTGGTCGGCGTGCCGGCGGGCGGCGCGGAGTCCACCGTGATCGTGGAGTTGCTCGTGCCGCCCATCCAGCGGCTGCAGGTGGAGCCGATCCTCCTCGAGCTGCCCATGCCGACGGCCGCGGATCTGCGCCGTGGCCACCTCGACCTCGCCGAGCCTGCCGCGGTGCGCATCCGGAGCAATGCGCCCTGGCGCCTCTCGATGCGGCTCGCTGCGGCCGCGGGCGTGGCTGCGGGCGCCGGCGCGGCCGCCAAGAATGACGTTTCGGTTCCGCTTCGTGTGCAATGGGTGGATACCGACGGGCGGGTGAGCGAGATAAGTGAACAATGGCTGGCTGTCGCGAGCGGGGGGGCGACGCTGCGCGAGCAGACCGTGGCCATCTCGCTGCGCGTGCCGTTGTCCTGGACCACGGCGCATCCCGGGGAGAGCGAGCTGCGAATCGATTACCGCCTGGAACCGGTTCCGGGCGGCTCCAGCGCGGATTGAGCGGGAGGCGTTCCATGAGCGCGTGGATCAAACATGCCGGTGCGGGCCCGCTCGCGGCCTGGGCGTCGGTGCGGCGCGTGGTGGTCGCCTGCGTGGGCGCCGCCCGTCTCGGTGTCGTACGTGTAGGGGCCGCCTGGGTTGTAGCTGTTCGGGTGGTGACTACGAGCGTGGTGGCTGTTTGCGTGGTGACTGCGAGCGTGGTGACTACGAGCATGGTGGCTGTTTGCGTGGTGACTACGAGCGTGGTGACTGTTTGCGTGGCGGCCGATCGGGTGATGGCTGCCGAAGTTGCCGGAGCCGCCGAGGTCGCGGCCCGCGAGGAATCGGCGGTGGGCGAGCTCGCGGTGGATGTGCACACGGTTCTGATGCCATGGGTGGATGAGAGCGACCTGTCGCGCGGGCAGATCGGAATGAGTTCCTCCACCGGCGCGTATGCCGTGAGGATCGCCGTCCGGCCGCTCAACCCGGAGTGCGGCTGGGTTCTGTGGGTGCGGGCGCTCGATGCCCGCTTCCAATCGACGGAGCGGGAGAAGCCGTGCCGGGATCTGCACTGGAAGCATGATGATGAACCGGTGTCGGCCTACCGGCCGGTCAGCGAGCATGGATCCCGGGTGTTCACCAGCGCCGCCGGCGGACAGGCCGATCTGTACCTGGACTTGATGGCCACGCTCGACTGGGAGACGGCTCCAGGCTCCTATCGGCTGGAACTGTCATTCCAGCTGGAACCGCTCGAGTAGAGCTTGAGCAAAGCTCAAGCAGAGCTCAAGCAGAGCTCAAGTAGAGGACGCTGTCCATGTGCCGCCGGTGCGGATGCGCTCTGATCGCAGTGGTTCTTGCACTGCTGACCGGCACCCTGGCCGCCGCGGGCGGGGTTCCAGAGATCGAGGTGCGCTTGATCGAGCGCCCGCCCATCCGACCAGGAGATTATACAACTCTCAGCTTCAGCGCTTTCAATCCCACGCCCCGAGCCGTGCGAGTGACGGCCCGGCTCGAACTCCCGGAAGGATGGATGGCGGTGACCGCGGCCCGGACCCACGAACTCGCCTTCCGCGATTCGGTGGTCATCCCCTTCACCCTGCGCTCCGATCCGCAGGCCCGCGCCGATCGGCTCCATCCCATCCGGCTCACGATCAGCACCTCCGAGCGGCCCTCGCACAGCGCGCCCGAGCGGCCCACGCACAGCACCTCCGAGCCGTCCACGCACAGCACTTCCGAGCGGCCCTCGCACGGCGCGCCCGCGGAGGAGTCTGCATTTTCGATCACCGTCGCCGTGCAGGTGGAGGCATTGCCTGCGATCGCGCTCGAGGCCTTGCCCGCGCCGGTCCAGGTGCAACCCGGCGGGACGTTGGAGCAGCGGTTCCGGCTCACGAACCAGGGCAACATCCCGATCCACCCCCGGCTCGAGCTCGAGTCGATTCCCGCCCGGGAAGGGTCCCTGTCCGATCTGCCTGCACTCCTCGAGCCGGGGCAATCGAGTCTGGTCACGGCGGGGGTGCGGATCCCGGAATCGGCGCCATCCGGTCAACCGCAGGTGCTGGAACTGCGCGTTAGCCCCGTCGCCCCCGGGGGCGTGGCCGTGCGCCGGCGGGTCGCCGTGCCGGTGGGAGCGCTCACGCCGCGGATTCCCAGCTACCGGCGCATGCCCACCGAACTGCAGACCTACCACGAACACACGGCGGATGGACGCGATCTGCTCGGTCTGCGGTTGAACACGGGAGGCACCCTGTGGCCCGAGACCGATGCGCACCTGGACCTGCACTTGCTCTCGAACGATCGCAGTGGGACGCAGGAGGGGTGGAAGCGGCATCGACTGCGCTTCGACGTTGCCCGAAGATCCTGGGCCGTAACACTGGGCGACCTTCAGCAGAGGTTTTCCAATCTCACGCTGCAGACGTTGTGGGGACGAGGTGGGCGACTCGAGTACGCGCGCGAGCGATACGGGTATGGTGTCTACGGTGTGCGCGACCGCGACTCGCAGGCTCAGGCCACCTACGCGGGCACGGCCTGGCGCCGCATCCATCCGGCCTGGTGCATTCGTGGGGAGGTCAGCCACCGGCGCTCAGACGTAGGGCTTTGGGATGCACAGGCTGCCGCCGATGGCGGAGGGGCCAGCATCCCGTCCAGCGACACGGGCCGCAGCGTGGCCCACAGCACGGTCCGCAGCGTGGCCCGCAGTATGGCGGCCGGCCGCCTGGAGTACCAGCGCGCCGCGCTGCGGATGCATCTGACCGGATCCTGGTCGCTGCACACGCCGGTTGATCCGTGGGTGAGCGGACGGGCGGTGGAGTTCAGTGCCGACTACAAGCGGCCCGGCCTGGCCGCTCAGCTGCGTTCGTACTCGGGGAGCCCGCACTTCGCCGGTGTCAACCGGGACCGTGATGGCTGGTTCAGCCACCTGCGTCTGTCGCCGCGCCTGGGATGGGTTTCCCTGAACAGTGGGCACCGGCGGCCCCGCCGGCCCCTGTCGATCTGGGTCAGCCATGACGCGCAGCGCGGCCTCGATCCGGCGAGCGGGACGGGCGGGCAGGAGCGATCCCGGCGCTCCCGCCTGGGATGCCAGATGTCGCATGGCCGTCTGCCGGCGCTGGAGATCTCCGCCGGCCAAGAGCGGACGCGGCAGAATGACGATCAACAGGATCTTCTCCGGGAGGATCTGCAGCTCTCGGCCTGGAAGACGCTGTTGCGTCTGATGGTGGCCGGGCATGCCCGCTGGAGCGATGTGCGTGACGACCGGGCCGGCGTGGAGAGATCCCTGACAGCCTGGGGCCTGAGCGCCGGCGGCCATTGGCGGCGTCTGCAGGGCACCCTGCGTTGGAACCACGAGGAGGAGTGGCTGCCGGAGACTCGCCAGCAACGGCGGCGGCAGGCGGTGGGCGCCGAGCTGACCTGGACCGCTCCCCGAGGGGCCTGGCAGTCCGGATTGGGTGTCTCGATCCGGCAGGATGAACTCAGCTCGGATCAGACCGCCGTGGCGGATGAGATCCTGCTGCGCCCGCGGATCGAATGGCGGCTTCGTAGAGGACTGTCGTTGCGCTACGAACACACGCTGCGGGGGGGTGGCCGCCCGCTGGACACCGAGACGGTCCGTCTCCAGCTGACCTGGGCCAGTGAGGCCGGCCTGCCGATCGTGTGGCAGCCGGTGCGGGCCGGGATCGTGGGGCTGGTCTTCATCGATGACAATCTCGATGGCGAGCCCGATCCGGGAGAAACCGCGGTGGCCAACGTGGCGGTGATCCTGAAGGGCGCCCACCTGCTCACGAATGAAGAGGGCGTGTTCAAGGATGAAGAGCTGCAGCCCGGCGTCTACTGGCTCGAGTTGAACACCCACAGTCTGCCCCCTGGCCTGGTGCCCTTGCAGGCGTTTCCGCTCACCTTGACGATCGAGCCGGGGCGGGTTCTCGAGCTACACATTCCCCTTGTGCGAAGCGGTGTGATCTCAGGCGTTGTGTACCGTGACCGAGACCGCAACGGGTCCCGATCCGCGGGTGAGCCCGGCATGGGATCGGTTCTCGTCGAACTGCATCAGGCCGGACGTTCGCTGCGCAACGTTCACACCGATCACGCGGGTCGGTTTCTATTCCGTGGGGTAGCACCGGGATCCTACGAGGTTATCCTGGCGCCGCAGTGGCTGCCACGCTCCTGGGAGCACACCGCCGGCGAGACGGTCGCACTGTCTCTGGCGGCCGGTGAAACGGCGGAGGCGGTCACGATCGGCATAGCCCCCGAGAGCAAGCCCATCGTTCATACATACCACGCCGCGCGGATGGCCCCGGCCCCCGGCCAGGGCAGCGGCACGGGCGTGGGTCCGGGTGCCGGCCGGGATGCGGTCCTGGATACCGGCACGGGCGTGGGTCCGGGTCCTGCTGCGCAGGATCTGGCGCCGGCCTTCGAGCCGGGACCATCCGCCGGGCCGTCGCCGGGGCTGTCGCCCGGGCCGTCGCCGGGGTCGTCGCCGCAATCGTTGCTGAGGGTGGCGTGCAGCGCGGTGGCCGAGGGGATTCATGACTCTGAACCGCAGGGCGTGCGGATGACGTTCGATGCGGATACGCGCGTGGTCTACTTCTTCACCCAGGTGGAAAATCCCGATCGGCCGACGCGGATCGAGCACGTGTGGTACTTCCGCGGGGAGGAGATGTGCCGGGTGCCGCTCGATGTCGGAGTACCCACCTGGCGTACCTGGTCGTCGAAGTGCATTGCCGCGGAGTGGACCGGACATTGGCGTGTGGAAGCCGTCGACTCCGCCGGCACCGTGTTGGCGTCCGAGGAGTTCGAGTACGGCAATCTGGCCGGAATCACTCCTTCAACAACACGATGACGTCATTGGTCTGGAAGCCGGAGCCGGAGACCACCTCACAGGTGGTGACCCCCTCTTCCACCTCGGTGGCGCGAATGATGCCCACATCGGTATAGAGCCGCTTGAGCACCTTGCCGGTCTTCGGATGCTTCACTTCCTTATCCAGCCGCTGCACTGTGAATCTCATCCCCTCCGCGAGCCCGATCTCGGTGCCGGCGTCAATGAACAGGAACTCATCGGCCACGATCAGAATCCCGCTCCAGGGCATCATGCGGGTCTGTTCATCGAGCTGCTCGACGATGGCGTCGATGACCTTGCGCGTGGCCTTGCCGACCACATGCTCATCGAACTTCTTCTGATCTCCGAAGGAGAAGTCGCTGGTGGCCAGATCGACCGAACGCGAGGTTTCACTCTTATCGATGGACTCAGCCCAGATGACCTCCGATGTGCCCACATGGACCAAACGAAGGTCAACGGCCACGCGTCCGGTGTAACTCTTCAGGCCACCCCGGCCGCCGAGTTTGGCGATCGAACCGCCCACCTTCTCTTCCTTGTAACCGAATTCGGTAATGACACCCTTGACCATGATGTCCCCGATCTCGACCTTCTGCGACGCCTCGACGCTGGGATTGGCGAGGTCGGACATGCTGAGGTTCTTCTCGGCCAGGATCTCGTTCAGAGCCGCCCGCTCGAACACGCGGAACTTGCCGGACTTGATCAACGCCGTGATCAACATGTCGGCCATGCCCTCGCCCGGGTTGGGACCACGGTACCACCGGTGCTCGGCCTTGTTCTCGAACTCGCCCACGATCACGCGGTACTTGATACCGGCTTCGTCGCCGGCCAGTGCCGGCGCGGAGAAGATCAGACCGATCAGCACCAACAGCGCGCAGGCCTGCAAGATCATCCTGTGCATCGCTTGCCTCCCAGGCAGGTTCCTCTCAACGAGCAGGGTTCCGCGCCAGACGGAAACCTCGATAGCCACAGAGTCCAAAGGCCACTGTAGCAACAACCTTGCGTCCTGCCAAGCGTCATCCCGGGGCGCGCCGGCGGCGCATGCCGGGCATCCCGGGCTCGCGACGCGTTCCTGACACGCCGGGCGCGGCTGGCACCCCCGGGCTCCGCTGGCACGCCGGGCATCCCGGGCACGCGACGCGTTCCTGACACGCCGGGTGCGGCTGGCACCTCGGGCGCATCAAACGTCGTCGGTCAGCGTGGTGGAACGTCGGACTCGACCAGCATCATGCTGCCCAGGGGGCGATTTGCAATGCGGGCCACGAGGGGGCACTTGGCCTTGAAGAGGAAGAAGATCTTCCGGCTGGCGTCATTGAGGGTCTCGAAGTTGCCCTGGCCCTTGGCGATGACGAGATCGGCGTCGCGGAACGCTGTCTGCAAAGACGCACTGCTCTCGGCGACAATCGTTCCGGGCACATCGAGACCGTTGTCGATGACTCGGGCGATCTCCGGCAGGCCCGCCTCGCGGGCGTCCTCCAGCGTGGCGTCGTTCAACACGGGCAATCCCTTGACACAGACCGTCACCCGGCCGGCGGGAAGCTGCTGGATCAGGAGCCGGTCGAAGACAATCTCGCCGGCGTTGTCTGTCAAGTATAGAAAGGAGTCCGCCCGTGCGATCGCTGCGCGCAACGAGTCGATGTCTCCGTGAAGCGGTGCGTGTACCGATTCCGCAATCGTATCGCGAACCAGCCGTTCATCGATGTGGCCATGAACGCCCACGTCGATGATATTGCCCGCGATCGCCAGACGCACGGCCATCTCCAGCGGATCCTCGGCCGCGCGGACCTGCCTCTCGAGATCGGGAAGCACGGACAGGGCGAATCGATTGAAGCGTTGCTTCACGGCATGGTAGGGATCTGTACAACCGGTTTCCTGGCGGATGCGCCTGTGAATGGACCGGGCCATGGCGGGCGGACTCAGATGCATATCGATGTCGGCGAGTTCGCGCAGGACGGACCGCAAGACGCGCTCATGCACGTCGGGGTCATCACTGGCCATCGTCACCGATTCGAGTGTCTGGCGCACGAAGCAGCTCATGCACTCCAGGTGAATTCTCATAGGGTGCTCCTTCCGGTTGAGGAGCAGCCTACCACGAGAGGGCGGGAAGCTACAGCGTCTGTCGGATCAGGATGATGCGCCGATGCCCGAAAGGGCCCCTCGTCCGGTCTCGGGGACGGCCGGACGGGCAACGGCGGACGGTCGGACGCCGTGATTCGATGGGGTGCCGGAGCCTGCCATCAGGTCCCGGTAGGCGGCCAGAACCGCATCGAGAATCTCGTTCCAACACTGGCTCTCCGCATAGGTACGGGCCCCAAGGCCGAGTTCGAGCCGGTGAACCGGATCGCGCACCAGCCGCTTCACCCGATCGATGAGGTGGTCGTGGGAGTCGCGCGCGAACAGGTATCCGTTCGCGGCGTCATGGACGTGATCCACGGGACCGCCCTCGTCCGCGGTGACGACCGGGAGGCCGGAGGCCATCGCCTCCAGCACGACGTTTCCAAAGGTCTCGCTGTTGGACGGGAAGACGAAGATGTCGCCGGACGCGTACGCCGCGGCGAGAGCGGTTCCCTCCAGATAGCCGGTGAAGACGGTGGGGGTTCCGGCGAAGAGCGTCTCGAGATCAGCGCGCAGGGGACCGTCGCCTACCAGCACCAGTCGCACCTCGGGCATCGCATCCAGCAGGGGACGCAACATGTGCAAGCGCTTCTCGACCGCAAGCCGTCCGACGCATATGAGAATCGGCCGGTCGGGGTCGCCCGGGAACCAGCGTTCCCGCAGCTCACGAGAGCGACGGTAGGGATGGTAGGCCGCGGCATCCACGCCGCGCCCCCAGATCTGCAGGCGCTTGAAGCCATGACGTTCGAGTTGTCGGAGCGTGTAGTTCGAGGGGCACAATGTCAGATCCGCCTGATTGTGGATCCACCGGAAGTAGGACCACAAGGTTTCCCGGAAGAGCCCCATTCCGTAGACGGAAGTGTATCCGGGCAAATCGGTGTGATAGGAGGCGACCACGGGGCGCTGCAAGGTTCGCGCATGGCGCATCCCCACCCAGCCCAGCAAAGCCGGATTGACAACGTGCACGACGTCGGGCGCGAAGTAGCGCAGTTGCTCTTCTACGTCCACCAACGGATGAACCAGACGGAGATCACGATAGAAGGGCAACTCGAAGCATGGCAGCCCCACGACGGGGAAGCCGGCATAGCGCGCCGGAGCTCCCTGGGGCGCGAAGACCAGACTGGCGTGGCCGCGACGCTCGAGATGGCGAAGCAGGTGACACACGGTGTTGGCGACCCCGTCCCACTTGGGCAGAAAGGTCTCGGAGAATATCGCTATGCGCATGCGGCGGGCCTCCCATTCTGGGGAGGACCGTCGACATCCGCCCCGGGGGGGAATCCGTTCCACCGCCCGGCAGATAGTCGACGCGTCCACCATGTCGTAAGAACGAAGCGATTGTGGGTGAATGCTGTTCACGGCACTCTAGACTGCCGTTATGAACGGGTGAGGAAGGGTGTTTCGTGGATGCCAGGCGGAGCGAGCCGGCGGGCGATGCGACCTCCGTGGGATCCTGATGGTCTGATCGGCTCTGGGCCGCCCGCGAGATCGAGACCCCGTTGCGCTTGCCCCTATGCTTGATTGCCCTATGCTCTACGGCTGTGCCGACCGAGCCGGGCCACGGACGCGAGGAGTGGGCCGGCGCGAGGAGTGGGCCGGCGCGAGCGGCAGGTCGGCCGGAGCGGTGGGCCGGCGTGAGGAGTGGGCCGGCGTAAGCGGTGGCTGCCGAAGCGGTGGGCCGCCGGAAATGGGCGCCCGGTGGGGCGCGGACGGAGTAGGAATTCATGGAATCTCTGGATCAGTGGTTGAATGGAATGGGCCTGTCACGGGCGATGACGGATCTGGTGGTCACGGCCATGGGCGCGCTGGCCGTGATCCTGCTCATGGTGCTGGCCCACGTGGTAGCGCGCCAGATCCTGCTGCGCCTCATCGAACGCATCATCGCCAAGACCACGACGCAGTATGACGATATGTTCGTTCGCGAGAAGGTGTTTCACCGGGCGGCCCACCTGGTGCCGGCCATCATCCTTCATCTCAGTGCACCGGTCGTCTTCGCCCGCTACGAAACGGCGGTCGATACGGTCGAGACCGCGGCGTTTCTCTATTTTGCGCTGGTCATTCTGGGGGTCGTCTTCTCCATCCTGAACGCGATCCTGGGCATCTACAGCACCACGCGGATGGCCGCGCGGCTTCCGATCAAGCCGATCATCCAGGTCACCAAGTTCATCGGGATCTTCGCGTTGACCCTGGTCGTGATCTCGACCTTGTTGGGCAAATCCCCATTGGTTCTGCTGAGCGGGTTGGGCGCGTTCACCGCGGTCCTGTTGCTCATCTTCCGGGACCCGATCATGGGCTTGGCGGCCGGCTTCCAGTTGGTCAGCAACGACATGGTGCGCCCGGGCGACTGGATCGAGGTGCCCAAGTTCGGCGCCGACGGGGATGTGATCGACGTGTCGCTGACCACCGTCTCGGTCCAGAACTGGGACAAGACGATTTCGACGATTCCCACTTACGCGCTCTTCAGCGACACCTTCCGCAACTGGCGCGGCATGACCCAATCCGGGGGCCGGCGGATCAAGCGGTCGGTCTTCATCGATATGAGCACCATCCGCTTCTGCGATGACGAATTGCTCGAGCAGCTCAAGAAGATCCAGCACGTGCGCGCGCATATCGAGACGAAGCTGGCCGAAATCACGGCGCACAATCGCGAGCATGGCTACGATGAGAGCCTGCCGGTCAACGGCCGCCGACTGACGAACATCGGGATCTTCCGGGCCTATTTGCAGGCCTATCTGCACAACAAGCCCGAGGTGCATCCCGACCTGACCTTCCTCGTGCGCCAGCTCCAACCCACCGCCACGGGCCTGCCGATCGAGATCTATGTCTTCAGCAAGAATCAGGCATGGGCGGCCTACGAGGGGATCCAGGCCGACATCTTCGATCACGTTCTGGCCGCGGTGCCGCTCTTCGATCTGCGCGTGTTTCAGGAGCCCAGTGGCGCGGATCTACGTTCTCTCAGCGGGAGGTGCAACCCGGCCCGCTGAAACCAACCCGGGCCGCAGGCGTAGGGTAGGCGATTCGTGAACTACACCCCCGAAATGGGAGTTCCGGCGTAGGGCGCCATCGGCACACACTCTCCGCAGGGAGGTTCGCATGGCACATCCATGTTTCATGGCATCCACGGCGTGGGCCCGGGTGGTTCTGACAGCCTTGGTGGCGTGGGTCGGGAGTGCGGCGTTGCCGGAGGCGGGTGCGCTCCCCGCGGTGACCGTGGCCGATCCCGGCCTGGAGGCGGCGGTGGACGCCTACTTCGCACCCCTCCTGCAGGAGGATCTGATCAGCGGGTCGGTGCTGATCGCCCGGGGCGACGACATCCTACTGGCCAAGGGCTACGGCATGGCCAACCGCGAGCATGAGATCCCCAACACGCCGCAGACCAAGTTCCGCCTGGGCTCGGTGACCAAGCAATTCACCTCGGCCGCGATTGTGTTGCTCGCCCAGCGTGGTGAACTGGCGCTCGAGGATTCCCTGGCCCGATTCCTACCGGACTACCCGCGGGGGGAAGATATCAGCTTGCACCAGTTGATGACCCACACGGCCGGTGTGCCGAATTACAACGGTATCGCGGGTTACGATGAGGCTCACATCCGGCCGTGGAGCATCGATGAGGTGATCGCGTTCTTCCGGGACGAACCGCTGCTGTTCGAGCCGGGGGAGGGCTTCGCCTATAGCAACTCGGGCTACATCCTTCTGGCAAAGGTGATCGAGGTGGTCTCGGGAGACAGATACGCCGACTTTTTGCGAGCGGAGCTGTTCCAGCCCCTGGGTATGCACGACAGCGGCATGGATGAGTTCACCACCGTACTGCCGCGGCGGGCCACCGGTCATGGAAAGAGTGGGAATGGTATCTACCAGACCCCCTATCGCGACATGCCCTGGACCAGCGGGGCGGGTTCCCTGTACAGCACGATCCTGGATCTGTTTCGCTGGCATCGCGCTCTCGAATCGGATGATCTGCTCACGGCCCAGTGGCGCGCGCGGATGTTCGCCCCCACGAGCCACGCCTACGCCTGCGGATGGTTCGTGCGGGAGGAACTGGGCCGCAAGGTGATCGAACATGGCGGCGCGATCAATGGCTTCTTGTCGCAAATCCAGCGGTTCGTCGATGACGATCTGGTCGTGATCTCCCTGTATAACTACGAGACCGTCTTCTGGCGCCAGGCCAACCGGGCGCTGGCGGCGATCGCGCTGGGCGAGCTCTATACACCGGCCTTGATCCTGGAACCAGTTGCACTGGAGGCGGACGTGTTGCAGAGCTACGCCGGCCGGTATGAGCTGATGCCCGGCCACGAGGTCACTCTGAGTGTGGCGGGCGAGCGACTCCTGGTCACGACGCCGGATGAGAACCCGGCCGAGGCCCTGGCCCAGTCTGAGACCACGTTCTACATCCGCGATCAGGCCGCCCTGCTCTCAATTCATCTGGACGAGGCCGGCGTCGTCGCGGGCATCCTCATCCGTCAAGGGGCCAATGGCTTTCGCGGCCGGCGGCTGGAGTAGGAGTCGGCCCGGGCAGCCAGCGGCCCGCCACGGGCGGCGCGCGTCAGGATTCCTCGGACCCCAACCCACTACATGTGGAGCAGCTTGCGAAGCTCCGATCGCCGTGCGCGGAACCACCCCCGTAGATAGAGCATCAGCAAGAGAACGGGGAGCATGCCAGCAACCGCCACGGCCGACCAGCGAATGAACCAGCGTTGATCCAGATAGCGGTGGAGCAGCAGCTCGAGCCCCACGGTGAAAGCTCCGGCGGCCAGCATCACGATCACCACCGTCCCCAGAGGGGAAGGACGAAGGCGGTGCACGATCGCCAGGACGGCCGCGAGGAGGACGGCGAGCAACAGGGTCAGCGGGAGGGCCAGGGGCCAGAACCACGCCGAGCCGGAGGCAAAACGGTCCAGAAGGAAGAGGAACAGATTGGCGGCCAGGATCTGGGCCGGCAGGTAGATCCAAACACGCTGGGCGCTGAGGAGGATCAGGACCGTCGAAAGCCACAGCAACGCCATGGAGGCCAGTGGGTAGCGGGACCAGGTGATCGAGCCGCTGAAACCAAAGTCAATGGCCAAGACCACGATGGCGCTGGTCGCAGCCAGCAAGGTGGACAGCTCCAGGACCCAGCCTCGCACGTGGTGTCTCGCGGCCGGGCTCTCGCGCTCGTCCCGACTCAGGTCGTCCTGGGGCAGATCATCGCGGCTCAGCTCGTTGCGGCTCGCCTCGCCGCGGGGCAGCTGAGGAGCGGTGGGCGCGGCGTGGCTCGCCTCGCCGCGGGGCAGCCGGGCAGCGGTGGGCGCGGCGTGGTTTGGTGCGGTTCCGGCATGCAGGGGAACTCGGCAGAGTGGACAGCGGCGTTGGCTGTCTTCCACCTCGACGCCACAGTTTGGGCAGAGAGTCATGAGTCACTGTTCCTCTCGGTGATGAACACCGGCACGCCTGCACGGACCAGATGAGAGAAGAATCGCCTTTCGAGCTCCCGGTGCTCGATGACGCTTCCGAAGTTGATGCTCAGATCGTCTCGGAACGTCAGCATGGTGCAGGTTACCTTCATGCGCGGGTTCGGGCCCAGCATGATGCCGAAGGACGCGATGTGCGGGTCGATCTCGTCGGGCACCGGGATGCGGCCGAGGTTCGAGAGCACACCGGAATAGGGGGTCTCGCCGATGTGCTGGCGCACGTGCGAGAGCAGGAGGTCCTTGAGAAAGAGCGGCAGGATGCGAATGAAGCGGTTGCGTTCGGCCCGTACGTTGCGGGCGATCTGTTGGTCGAGTTGCTTGCGATCGACTTGCAGGTTCATGCTGTGGTGAACCCGTTCGAGGATTTCGCTGAAACTGTAGTGCCCGAGGCGCAGGTCGATCTCGGGAGATACATACAGCGAGAAATTGCGCATCGTGCAGGTGGCATGAAACCGTCGCATATCGACGGGAACTTCGATCCGTACAACCCCTGCCCCCGCCGGCTTGCGCTCCTGGGCATCGGACGCCCGAATCTTCGCCAGAGAATGCATGTAGAGCGCCACGCAGTACTCTGTCAGGCTGACGCCCCGAGCGCGGGCAAGCTCGAGCAGGCTACCGGCGGGCATCCGTCCGGTGATGACGCGGTAGCGCGAAAGCGCCGGATCCGGCAGATGGTAGGCTGCCGAGAGTCTCGGGGGAGACGGCATCCGGCTGTCGAAATACCGGCTGTACGCGTCTTCGTATTCCTCCGGGGAAGGCGTCTCCTGCGGGTCGAGGAAGGGCTCCCCGTGGGTGACCCGAACCCCGCGCAGGCGCAGATACTGAGTGACAAGGGTTCCCAGGAAGCGCAGGGCTCCCGATCCATCGGTGAGGATGTGCGAGAAATCAATCGCCAGGGTGGCTCCGCGGGCTTGGACGCGAACCAGATGGCTTCCTCCGCTGCCCAGGGGCATCACCGAAACGGGGACGGCACTCATCGGATGAAGCTCGGGGATCTGATCGTCGCGCTGCAGGTAGTACCAGAACAGACCGCGGCGAAGATGGACCTGGAAGTACGGAAAGCGCGGAAACACCGTGCGCAGCGCATCGGCCAGTGCGGAGACACGAATCGGTTCCCGCAGAGTGACCGAGAATCGGTACAGGTCCGGAGACCAATCGGACATCGACGCAGGGTAGATGCGAGCGGCATTGTCGAGCGTGAGCCACTCTGACTGGTGATCCGCGTGCTGCATGCCGCCAGATTAGGGCCACAGGCGGGCGGATACCACCTCTATCCAGGGATTCCGTCCCAGGGCGAAGAAGTACAGGCCGGTTGCGAACCAGCCATGAAACAGTCCCAGGGCGATCAGGTTGCGGGTGCGCAGATACTCGCTCGTCGTGAGCGTGGCCAGGACGAAGGCCGCCGCCATCAGGGGCAGGGAGGGGGCATGGGCCACCGCGAAGATCAGCGCGGTCGAGGCGATGACTGCCGGCTTCGGAATCCGGCCGTGCTTGTGTAGATTGCCGGCCAGCAGGGCTACGACGAGGAACTGCTGGACGAGGCCATAGAATGGATAGAGCAAGAAGATCAGAGCGATATGCCAGTGCAGTACCAAGTGGCCCGCGAGAGCGCCATAGATGGCGAAGGTGATGACTACGAACAGGGCGGCGGGGGCTAGCCAGGCCAGGCTCTTGCCGAGATTGCGGCGCGTGAAGCCCCACTCGCCAAGAATCGTGGGGTCGCTGCGTGTGCGCTTGGCCACGTATCCGATCCAGAAGAGACTGACGCCCACGATGTAGACCAGTTGCAGGTCCTGCCACCCGGCAACCAGAAAGTGGGTCACGCCGGTCAACAAGACCAGAGCGACTTCCCAACGCGAGCTGTTCATACTCCCCCCCCGCAACCACTCCCTTCCTATCACGCGACACGGCCGCTGTCTTGGAAAGAATGCCGCTTCACTCGGTTGGGGGACGGCACCTCACGGCGCCGATGGGACGGGAGCCCCATGGTGCCGATGGGACGGCAGCCCACGGCGCCGATGGGATGGCAGCCACGATCGGCAGAGCCGTTCCCTGCGCGGAGAGCGGCCCAGCGCGAGGTCCCCCGTCCGATGGGCCATCTCGAGGACCCGAGTCCAGTCAGTGGGCCAGCCAGTCAGTCCTGTAGCCGGTCGGCAATCGTGCTATAATGTTGCAGACAGCAACTGGCAAGGACTTCGCCACAGGAGGACGGATTCATGTCTCGGGCCGCCAACCATCGCGTTCGTTTCGGTTTGCTTGGGCCGCTTGGCGCAGCTGGCCTGCGCAGGATGCTCGGGTTGTTGAGCATCGCAGGCCTGCGCAGGATGCTTGGGCTACTCGGCATTCTCGCGCTGCTCGGCACGGTGGGTCCGCTCGGCACCGCCGGCCTGCTCGGCTCGGTCGGTCCGCTCGGCTTCTCGAGCGCGTCGGCGCAGACGGTGAATGCGAGCGATCCGGCCGACTATCACCGCGCCCAGGTGGAGATGCATCAGGCCCGTATCGACGCCCAGGGGTTGCACTGGAGCGCCGGCATGACATCCTTGACGGCCCTGGAGCCCGAGCAACTCGAGCATCTGCTCGGGCTCCGTCTGCCCGAGCAGATCGTGCGTCACGGCAACCAGGTCCGCGACCTGCCCTATCCGCTGCGACGTGATCTGCCCGCTTCCTTCGATTGGCGCGACCTGAATGGCATGACCCCCGTCAAGAACCAGGCCGGCTGCGGCAGCTGCTGGGACTTCGCCGCCTGCGGAGCGCTCGAATCGAGCATCCTGATCCAGGGCGGGGTCGAGCTCGACCTTTCCGAGCAGCAGGTGCTTTCCTGCGCGACGCCGGGCTGGGGTTGCCAGGGCGGTTGGGCGACGATCGCCTGGATCCATTTCCGCGATCATGGCGCCGTGAGCGAAGCGTGCATGCCGTATGAAGCCGATGACACCGTGCCGTGCACCGAGGATCAGTGTGACCTGATCGCCACCTGCCGGGAGTGGATCGATATCCCGTCCACCACCGCTGCGATCAAGACTGTGGTCTATGAGTACGGCCCGATCACGACCGGCTTCGCTGTACAGAACGACTTCTTCTACTACGACGAGGGCTGTTACTCCCTGGAAGGCCAGTATGGCATCAATCACCTGATGGTCATCGCCGGCTGGGACGACGACGCCTGCGGCGGCAACGGCGCCTGGCTCGTCAAGAACAGCTGGGGCGAGGGCTGGGGTGAGGACGGCTATGTCTGGATCGAGTACGGCACCTGCGGGGTGGGAACGCATTGCCAGCAGGTTCTCTACTATGAAGCGGCCGATCTGGAGTGCCAGGCCGTGGCGGTCATCGATGACGGGTCGGGGGATGGCGACGGGCGTCTGGATCCCGGTGAGACGGCAGCCCTGAGCATCACCCTCAGAAACGCGCTGTTGGCCGAGCCGCGCACCGGGATCACCGCCGAGCTCACCAGTCTTTCGGAGTGGGTCGCGGTGTCGCCGGTGACAGCCGAGGCTCCGGATCTGCAGCCCGGCGAGTCCGCGCCCCTGACACCGGCCTTCGCCGTCGAGGTCAGCCCGTATGCCGCCATCGGGGCGGAGGCCGCCTTCGA
>CAYQJL010000032.1:0-1844 GCA_964417675.1 uncultured bacterium
CTCGACCACCCCCGGCGTAGCTTTCGGACCAAACGGAGAATCCCACCTGCGGACATCATTCTGCGTACCAAAGGAAACCGTCGACCTGGCCTTCGACCGTATGGAATCCTACTTCGGCATCTAATCGGAGCCTCGCCGTGGCTGCCGGCCGTCCCGTGGCCTCGTAGTCCCGTGGTCCAGTAGCCGCCGGCCGTCCCGTGGCCTCGTGGCCCCGCACTCACGGTTGCGCTGCGGACACCGCGAGATCCAGAGATTGAGCGAATAGCCCAAAGCATGAGTGGACAGTGTTGGGCCGGTGATGCCCGCGGGGGGCGCGCCGATGGGCCCGTGGTGCCCGCGGGGGCGCCCCGATCGGCCGGTGGTGCCCGCGGGGGCGCGCCAATGGGCCGGGGGTGCCCGCGGGGGCGCCCCGATGGGCCGGTGATGCCCCCGTGCGCGCCCCGATGGACCGGTGATGCCCGCTTGGGCGCCCGATGAGCTGTTGATGCCCTCCGGTGTGGGTGCTAGGCTCGCGCGCCGAGGGGCACACAGGACATGATGGAACGAAAAAAGCAGATCCGTCAGGGCGTCCATTGGTTGCGCTACTTCCTGGGCAAGCGGCTGTGGGAAGAGGAAGTGCAGCAGAAGGGCGGCGTCCACGGCTTCTTCCTGCGCGAGCTGCGCATTCTGGTCGTCGTGGTCCAGTCGATCCCGCGTGGGCAGATCCCGTTGCGGGCGGCGGCGATGACCGTCGCGAGCATGCTGGCGCTGGTGCCGAGCATCGTGCTGGCTTTCACGCTCGTGGGCGCGTTCGGGGGCATCGCGGGCATCGAATCGCATCTGCAGCGCTTCATCCTGGCCAATCTGGTCGCCGGGGTGCAGGAGCAGGCCTCGGCCTTCCTGACCAGCTACCTCGAAGGCGTGCATTCGGGGGCCTATCAGGGGATCAGTTTCATCTTCCTGCTCGGTGCCGTGCTCGGCTTGCTGGCAACGGTCGAGGAGGCGTTCAACCAGATCTGGGGAATCAAGCGCGGACGCAGTTTGCCGAACCGCCTTACCACCTACACGACGATCGCGGTGCTGGGGCCGTTTCTCACCGGTCTGAGCCTCATGATGACCGCCTCGGTGCAGAACGCCTCCGTCTTCACCGCGGTCCAGGGCGTCACCCCCTTGAGCGGGATCGTCCAGTTCCTCTTCGGGCTCCTGCCGCTGCTGGTCACGGTCATGGGCTTGACCGTCCTCTACATGATCATGCCCAACACGCGGGTCAGCTTCCTGTCGGCCTTGGCGAGCGCGATCGTCGCCGGTATCGTCTGGGAGATCAGCAAGTGGGGCTATGGGTTCTATCTCTCGTCGGCGAAGATGTACGGCAGCCTCTACGGCTCGCTGACCGCCTTCCCGCTCCTGGTCTTGTGGATTCAGTTCAGCTGGGTCATCGTGCTCTTCGGCGCCCTCCTGACCTTCGCGCGCGAAGCCGCCGACGGATTCCTGCAGGAGGAAGGCGCCCTCACGGCCAGCTTCCGCGACAAGCTGCGCGCCGCCCTGCGCTGCATGATCGCCATCTGCGACGCCTACCTCGACGGCCGGCCGGCGCCGAATGTGGGCCGACTGGCCGGGGATCTGCACATCCCGATCCGCCTGGTCCGCGCCGCGGTGGGTGACCTGAACAACGGCGGATTGCTGCATGAAGTCATGGTATCGACGAGCAAGGACGAGGGTGGACTGGTGCCGGCCAAGGACGTGCAGAGCCTGAGCGTTTTCGATGTCCTCCACTGCATGCAAACGGTCGGCACGACCGCGCCGCCCACCACCCCCGACGAGGGCGCGCGCGAGGTCGACCGCATCCTCCGCGAGATCGATCGCTC
>CAYQJL010000033.1:0-19393 GCA_964417675.1 uncultured bacterium
ACTGCTGGTGGGGATCCTGCTCGTGGCACTCGCCCTGCGGCTGGTCTTCATCTTCGGCTACACGCGCGCGGTTCTGCATGACCTGCCGGAGAACCAGACCAATGACGGGTATGACGCGATCGCCGAGCATCTCTACCAGGGCGAGGGATACCGGATTCACGCGACCCACCCACCGACGCTCGAACGGCCGCCGGCCTATCCGGTGCTCATCTTCCTGGTGTTCAAGGCGGTGGGCATCAACTATGCGGTCGTCCAACTCCTGCATGCCCTGTTGGGGGCGCTGTGTGCCTACCTGCTCTTCCTCCTCGGCCGCTGGGCCGCGGGGCCGCGCACCGGGCTCCTGGCGGCGCTCTTCTTTGCCGGGTATCCCAGCGCGGTGCAGTACTCGGCGAACATCTGCTCGGAAAATCTCTACTTCCCGCTGGTCGCGGCCCTGGCCTACTTCCTCTGCCGGATGCTGGATTGCGGCGGCCGCCGGGGGCATGCCCTGGCCGCCGGCGCGGCCTGGGGGCTGGCCAATCTGACGCGCGGAACCTTGCTGCCCTTCCCCCTCCTGCTTCTGCCGGCCCTGCTCCTTCTGCGTGACCACCGACGCCGGGTGGGCCGCTGGCTCCCGAGCATCGCCATGGCGATGCTCGCGGCCGCCTGTGTCATGTCTCCCTGGCTTCTGCGCAACCACGCTCTGACGGGGGCCATCGTGCCGGTCTCGAGTTGGAGTTGGGCCCCTTTCTATCACGGCCAGCAGTGCGCCAAGCAGATGCTGAGCGGGCGCGATCTGGTGGCCGTCGACAAGGCCGCCTCACGCCAGCGGCGGCAAATCGTCATCGACCGGCTCTACGCGGGCGACGCCACGCAGGCCTATCGCTCGCCGCGGGAGTATCTCCGGCATGAAGAGGTCGCCCGGGATCTGGTGCTGGCCGAGATCCGGCGGGATCCAGGGGGGGCGTTCCTGCGAGCCTTGATCGGCCTGCCGCTGAGCTGGTTTCAGACGCTCCGGGCCGAGAAGCGCCTGCTCAGTGCGCTCATCCACCTGCCGATGTTGCTCCTGGCCATCCTGGGAGCGGTCCGGCTCCAGCGGCGTGAACCGGAGCGCTTCGGCCGCCTCTATCCGGCTCTGGTGCTCATCCTGTTCTTCAACGCGCTGACCGCCGTCATATTCCCTTATGTTCGTTACATGGCCCCGGCGGTCGCCGTCTCCTTCCTGTTTTCGGCCTATCAGGTGGCGGCCTGGTGGCCAGGCGCAGCCGATCGCGGCCTGGCAAGAAACGAGGTTTCATGAAGCTGACCCTGCTGATTCCGGTGTACAACGAAGAGGCCACTCTGGCAGCTCTGCTGGACAGGGTGCTGGCGGTCGATCTCGGTGTGGAGAAGGAGATCATCTGCATCGACGATGCGTCCACCGACCGTAGCTGGAGCATTCTCGAGCAGTACCGGGATCGGGTCACGCTTCTGCGCCATCCTCGGAACCGGGGCAAGGGAGCCGCTCTGAGGACCGGCCTGGCCGGAGCGACCGGCGAATACGTGGTTCCGCAAGATGCCGATCTCGAGTACGAACCGGCCGACATCAAGACGCTTCTGGAGCTGGCGCGTGCCGGCAAGCACCGGATCGTGTACGGTTCGCGGCGCACCAATCCCGACAACCGGCAGTACTCCTCCCTGGGATTCTACCTCGGCGGGAATCTGCTGACCTGGATCGCCAATCTCCTCTACGGCCTCCGTCTGACCGATGAGGCTACCTGCTACAAGCTGATCGACCGCCAGCTGCTCGAGTCGATGGAGCTCGAGTGCGAGCGGTTCGAGTTCTGTCCGGAGGTCACCGCCAAGGCCGCGCGCCTGGGCCATGCGATTCCCGAGGTTCCCATCATCTACCGGCCACGGCCGGTGAGCCATGGCAAGAAGATCAAACCCACCGATGGCCTGGAGGCGATTCGGACATTGTGGCGCTACCGCCGCTGGCGGCCCACGAAGCCGGCGTAAACCGGGCCAACCCGAGAGAGAGAGAGAGAGAGAGGGAGAGAGAGAGAGAGAGAGAGAGAGAGAGAGAGGGACGTCATTGCCTCCCCGCGGTCCATCCTCTACACTCGTGAGTTCCTGTGGGGAGAGCGTCCCCGGCGGTCGTCCGTGACAGCCTGGCCGTGTCGTATCGAGCCGCTGTCCAGTTCGCGAGGAGGCAGACATGCTGGCAAAACGCATGGCGCGCATCAAGCCGTCACAGACCCTGGCGGTAAGCGCCAAGGCCAAGGAGATGACCGCCCGGGGAATCGATGTGGTCGATTTCAGCGTCGGCGAACCCGACTTCCCGACCCCGGCCCATATCAAGGAAGCCGGCATCCAGGCCATCACGGAGAACTTCACCAAGTACACCGCCAACCTGGGCATCCCCGAACTGCGACAGGCAATCTGTGAGAAACTCGCCCAGGATCACTCGCTCACCTATACACCCGATGAGGTGATGGTCAGCAGCGGCGCCAAGCAGGCACTGTTCAACCTGTGCCTGGCGGTTCTGGACGAGGACGACGAGGTCGTGATCCCCACCCCGGCGTGGGTCTCGTACGAACCGATGACCGCGATCGCGGGCGCTCGGCCGGTCATGATCGAGACGACCCCCGAGAACGGCTTCCGTCTGCTGCCCGAGCAGCTCCAGGCCGCCTTGACGCCCAGGACCAAGGCACTCTTCCTGAACAACCCCTCGAATCCCACCGGCGGCGCCTACTCGCGGGATGAGCTCGCCGCCCTGGCAGCCGTACTTCAGGATACGCGGGTGATCATCTTCTCCGACGAAATCTATGAGAAGCTCGTCTACGACGACTTCTCCTTCACCAGCTTCGTGGAGCTCGGGGCGCAGTGGAAGGAGCGTTGCGTCATCGTCAATGGCGTTTCGAAGGCCTATTCGATGACCGGCTGGCGTATCGGTTATGCCGCCGCACCCGCCCCCCTCATCAAGGCCATGGGCAAGATCCAGGGCCACAGCACCTCCAATGCCAACGCAATCGCTCAGAAAGCGGCCCTCGCGGCCCTGCAAGGGCCGCAGGAGGAGATCGAGCGCATGCGCCTGGCCTTCGCCGACCGGCGGGATCTCATGCTGGCTGAAATGCGCAAGATTCCCGGTATCGAATGTACCCGGCCGCGCGGCGCCTTCTACCTGTTCCCCCGCTGGAAGACCTATCTGGGCCGGCCGGCCGGGGGGCGGCCGTTGACCACCTGCGTGGATCTGGCCGATTACCTCCTCGAGGAGGCCCACGTGGCCGTCGTCCCCGGGGTCGGATTCGGCAGCCAGGGCGGCTACTTGCGCTTCTCCTATGCCTCGGGAACCGATCGAATCCTGGAAGGCATGGGTCGCGTCCAACGAGCGGCGGGCAAGCTGCTGTCCTAGAGCACTATCACAGCAACCCCGTAACCTACACAAAGACCTGTCCATAGCGCCGCAATCCCGCGCGTGGCTGCGCCACGCCTGTACGACGAACGCATGTTGTAGGCTGGCAACGTGGCTTAACTGCGCCAGCAACCCCTCTGGATTGGCTGCTGGTGGCCACGCCTCCCGGCTTCCCGCCCGGTCGCTCTGTTATACTTATGTAGCGCTGCCACACAAGGCGCCCGGCCAGGGCGCTTGTACACACGGATCACGGCAGCATCACTACATCACCGGGAGGGTATTATGCGCACCTTGCTATGCATGCTGGTTTTTGCCACCGTCGCATGCCCATCCATCTTGGCCGCGGGGCAGGCAGTTTCTCTGGTGCCTCAGACAGCCATGTTGCTACCCAGCCTAGATGAACCGCCCTGCAACGGAACTCTGCTTCTGAATGCGGATGAATCATGGGAAAATGGCTGGGCATGGGATCTAACGGGGAATGTCGCACCGGATTTCGGCGGGTTCGGCGAGGGCTATGAGGCCGATGGGACCGTCTGCGGCATCCAACTCCATCTGAGCACACTGCCGAATCTCTTTCAGGACCAGACGGCGGACGTGTACATCTACGAATCCGACGGCACCCATCCCAGCACCGTGTTGAGTGTGAAGACCGGGATCGTGATCGAGGAGCCCGCGCAATGGCCTGGGGTAAGCACGTATGAGATCGAGATCGCGCCGACCGCGGTGTCAGGAGCCTTCTTCGTGTACGTGTGGGGCGACTTCGCGGGTGACCCGGGCTGGTACGTCGCGGCCGACCTGAACGGCCCAGGCGGTATGCCGCGCACCAAGATCGCTCCCGGAACCCCCTTCCCCGAGGGCTGGCAGGATGTCAATGCCGTTTGGGGTGGCACCGCCGCCATGGGAATCGGCGCCTACATCGAATCCGAAGCCACTCCCAACGAATCCACGACCTGGGGCGAGATCAAGACGCTGTTCAAGTAGGCCTTTGACTAGGCCTTTGACATGCGCCAGCGCGCGGCGGTATGGCCAAGCGCACCCGGGCGCACACGGATCCGGACACGGATCCGGACACGGATCCGGACACCATCCGGACACGGAATGGGTGAGGCGATGGGATCTTAGATCCCATCGCCTCGCTGCGCCACGGCCCCACACCGTGCATCGTCACCCCCGCCATGAGCATTGTGCAGGCACACGCGGCCTGCTCATCCTGCAGGGGGTGGCCCGCAACATCTCTCGCAAGCAGCACCCTGCAAGACATTCATAAATATTCAGTTACAGCGGAAGATCCTGAGAGGCGGCTGCGGCGCCCACGACACTTTCCCGACCCCTGTCAGCCACCAACCCCACTCGCGCCTGGAATTGCCGGCCGTGGGATGGTATGGGTTCAGGGTCCGGCGGTGGCCTGAGCTCCACGGAGCGGCAGAGCGTTGGCTGTCGGTTTGGTGAGGCGGTGGAGTTGTGAGACCCTTGCATGGCCGTTGTAAGGCCATGGAGTTGTGATCAACGCTGGCGGAGGTTCTATGGACTGGACCCTTTCACGGCTCGGTGGCATGACGCCCCGCCCGGGCCCCTTGTTGCTCGTGGTCATGGATGGTGTGGGGCTCGGTAGGGGCGACGAGGGAGACGCGGTCGCACTGGCACGGACCCCGATCCTCGATTGGCTGCAGCTCAACTGCCCGTGGATCAAGCTCAAGGCGCACGGCACCGCGGTGGGCCTCCCCAGCGATGCCGACATGGGCAACTCCGAGGTAGGGCACAATGCTCTGGGCGCGGGACGCGTATTCGACCAGGGCGCCAAGCTGGTCAACCACGCGATCAAGAGCGGCAAGATCTTCCAGGGCGAGACCTGGAAGGAGGCGGTGGCCCGGGTCAAGGAGGATGACGCTGCGCTTCACCTGATCGGCCTGTTGTCGGACGGGAATGTCCACTCCCATCAGGATCAACTCCACGCCCTGATCGATCAGGCCGCCGAGGAGGGTGTACGCCGTCTCTTCGTCCATCCCCTGCTCGACGGGCGCGATGTCCCGGAAACCTCGGCCCTCGAGTATGTGGATCGCCTCGAAGCACAGCTCGCGCGCTACAATGATCAGGATGGACGCCGGTTTCTGATCGCTTCGGGCGGCGGACGCATGACCACCACCATGGACCGCTACGACTCGGATTGGTCGATCGTCGAGCGCGGGTGGAACGCGCATGTGCACGGCGAGGCGCGCGCCTTTGCCAGCGCCCGAGAAGCCATCGAGCGCTTCCGCGAGGAGGACGAGGGCATCATCGATCAGTTCCTGCCGGCATTCGTCGTGGCGAGGGATGGAGAACCAGTCGGACCCATCACCGACGGCGATGCCGTTCTGCTTTTCAACTTCCGCGGCGATCGCGCGATCGAGATCTGCAAGGCCTTTGAACAGGATGAGTTCCCCCACTTCGATCGCGGCCGGCGGCCGGAGGTCTTCTATGCCGGCATGATGGAGTATGACGGCGACGAGCACGTTCCGAGCCGGTACCTGGTCGAACCTCCCGAGATCGAGCGCACCTTCGGGGAGTATTTGGCCCGCAACCAGATCCCCCAATTCGCCTGCAGCGAAACGCAGAAGTTCGGACACGTCACCTATTTCTGGAATGGAAATCGCACCGGCATGTTCGATCGCGCCTACGAGGAGTATGTCGAGATCCCCTCCGCACGGATCCCCTTTGAACAGCGTCCCTGGATGATGGCCGCCGAGATTACCGACACCACCATCGAACGCCTGCTCAGGGGCAGCTTCCGATTCGGCCGGATCAACTACCCCAACGGCGACATGGTCGGGCATACCGGGCAGCGGCAGGCGGCCATCCTGAGCATCGAGACGGTGGATCTGTGCCTGGGTCGCCTGCTGGAGGCTGTGCGCAAGGTGCAGGGTCTGGCCATCGTCACCGCCGACCACGGCAATTCCGACGAGATGTTCGAGCGCGACGAGCAGGGGCAGTTCGCCATCAACCCCGACACCGGCCGGCCCAAGCCGCGCACCAGCCACAGCCTCAATCGCGTGCCATTGATCCTGTATGATCCGGTCGGCCTCGAGGCCAACGCCGCGAGCCTGAGCACCTTGCCGCCGGGCATCGGGTCGCGCCTGGCGCCGCATGCCGGCAACACGGTGCGAGCCGTACCGGCCGAACCTTTGGACCACCCCTTCTGCCTGCACGTCCCCGAGGGCGGTGCGGGACTGGCGAATGTGGCGGCCACCTGTTTGAACCTGTTGGGGTATGCGGCCCCCGAGGAGTATGCACCCTCCCTGTTCTCGGGGAAGGCCTGATCGCCCGGCGGCTTCCCCGCGGCCCAGCGCTCTCGATTCAGGAGCTTCCGGAGAGGGTCGTGACGCTGCACGATCAGACCGGCGGGGAAACGGTCGCACTGCGCGACCTTTTTGCGCACGGCCGCTAGCCGAGCGATGTACCCTGCCGCTCCCGCGCCGCCTTGACCACATTCTCGAAGAACAGGAGGCCCGCCCCGGACTGCTCCGAATCCGCCGGCCGGGCGCCGGCCGCATCCGACCATGCCTGACGCGTCCAATCCGGGTGATTCGTGAAGTGAGTGAAGGCCTCTGGATGCGGCATCAAGCCGAACACCCTGCCGGAGGGATCGCAGATTCCCGCAATGTCATTCATCGAACCGTTGGGATTGTAGGGAAACTCGCCGCCGGCCACGCTCCCATCGGGACGCGCATAGCGCAGCACTACCTGGCGCCCCTCCTCCAGGCGGGCCAAGGTGTCGGGATCCGCCACGAGCTTGCCCTCCGCATGGCGGACGGGCAATTCGAGGTGGGTCAGGCCGCGGGAGAAGACGCAGGACGACGCCTCCACCCGCAGATGCACCCATTGATCGCGGAAGTTGCCGCAGTCATTGTAGGTCAGTGCCACCTCGCGCTCGAAGCGCGCCCCGCCCATGGCCGGCAGCAGACCCAGATTGACGAGTGCTTGGAAGCCGTTGCAGATCCCGATGACGTAGCGCCCATCGGCGATGAACCGCTCGAGGTCGGCCTCCAGGTGGCGGCGCAGCTTCGTCGCCAGGATGACGCCCGCGCCGTGATCATCCGCCCAGGCGAAGCCTCCGATGAAGGCCATGACGTCGAACTCCGCCAGTCGCCTCGCGCCGCTGATCAGCTGATTGATGTGCACCCGCTCGGTCACGGCCCCGGCCAAACGGAAGGCATGCTCGGTTTCGTAATCGCAGTTGAGCCCATAGCCGCCCAGCACCAACGCCCGGGGTTGCGATTCGGCTCCCTCGGGGAGAAGATCGGTCGCTTCCGTCATGCTGCTCCTCGCATTGGCTGCGTACACCCGCCGCCGATCCTGCTCGAATCCGCTGCGGGCCTACGTCAATCGAATCAGATCAGATCTCCGAACGGCCCTGTCCAGGCCGCCCGCAGCTCGGTTGCGTCAAGATTGATCAACTCGCGGGATGGAACCGTGCGGATCCGTAGGCGCGGTTCCGCGATCACCGTGCCGATCACGGCGTGGGGATGGTCGGCCAGCGCGGCCTCGAACGCCTCGGCATTTTCAGCCGGGACGGTCACCAGCAACCGTCCCGCGGACTCGGAGTAGAGCACCCGGTCCTCCCGAAGAACCGCCTCACCGAACCCGGCCGGGTCGGCCTCCCCCGCTTGGTGCGTGTCGGCCGCGTGGTCCGTGTCGGCCGCTTGGTGCGTGTCGGCCGCGTGAGTCATGTCAGTCGCGTGATCCGTTTCAGCCGCTTCGTCCATTCCGGCCAGGGCGTCCGGCGCGGTCGCTCCCGCCGGCGCGGAGGCCACGTCAGGAACCACCGCTCCAGCACGGCCGGACGCCGAATCCGTCGAGCCACAGGGGACCCGCGTCAGGTCGACATCGAGGCCCAGCCCGGCCCCCATCACCATCAGGGCCAGATGGACGCCCAGGCCGCCGCGATAGATGCCATGCGCCGAAGCCACCAGGCCCGCCCGCAGACAGCCGGCCAGCGCGCGGTACATGGGAAAGACCTCGCCCGGGTCGATGCGCGGCACATGCAATCCCACCTCGCCGTACATGTCATAGTATTCGGAGCCGCCCAGCTCATTCCGGGTCAGTCCCAAGATGTAGAGCCGGTGTCCCTCCCGCTTCGGTTCGAGGGTCACGCAGCGGCGCACGTCGGGCACCACGCTGACCGCCGTGAACTGCAGGCTGGGCAGACCGGAGACGCGATGCCGCTCGCCGAAGGGCCCCTCGAGATCCCCATCGATGTACATGCTGTCCTTGCCCGAAAGCAGCGGAATTCCCATCGCCAGGCAGGAGGACTTCAGCGCCAGGCAGGAGCGCACGAGCTGGGCGGCCTTGAGCTTGCCGTCCGGATTGCGATCAGGATCGTGCCGGATCTCCGGCCAGCAGAAATTGTCGATTCCACCGATATGTTCCGGATCCCCGCCCACGGCGATGAGGCGCCGCACGGCCTCATCGATCGTGACCGCCGTCATGGCATGTGCGTCCAGCCGGCTGTAGGTGGGATTGATCGCCTGCGTCACGGCCAGCCCGCGCAGCGAATCGAGCACGGGACGCACGACCGAGGCATCCGCGGGCACGTCGCGGCCCACGCCCACCAGCGGCTTGATCACACTGCCGCCCTGCACCTCATGGTCATACTGGCGCTGGATCCATTCCTTCGAGGCCAGATTGGGCCGCGCGAGCATGGCCAGCAGGCAGGCATTGTGATCGACCGGCTCGGAGATGACCGGCTCGCGGAACCCCCGGCGCTGCGGGGGGGTCCATTCGGCCACGAAGCTCCACTGCGGAAAGTCGCTCTCGAAGAAATCGAGCGCGATGTAGGCACAGGTCTGACCCTCATACTTCAGATGGACGAATCCGCTGTCGGTGTAGCGGCCGATGACGGTGGCCTCGACGGCATGCCGGGCGGCCAGGTCGGCGAAGACCTGCTCCTGATCCGGATGCACGGCGATGATCATCCGCTCCTGGGACTCCGAAATCCAGATCTCCCACTGATCGAGTCCGTCGTACTTGCGCGGGATGCGGTCGAGATCGACCTCGACCCCGCCGGCGAACCGGGCCGACTCGCCCACCGCCGAACTGAGCCCGCCCCCGCCGCAGTCGGTGATGAAGCGGATCAAGCCCTGGTCGCGCGCCTCGCACAGAAAATCGTGCATCTTCTTCTGCGTGTAGGGATCCCCGATCTGCACGTGCCCGGCCGGGGTATCCTCGCTGTAGATGCTCGAGGAGGCGGTGACGCCGTGAATCCCGTCCTTGCCCACCCGGCCGCCGCACATGAAGACCAGCTCCCCGGGGCGGGTCCGCTTCAGGTCGCTGCGGGCGCCGTCGATCTCGGCCGGCATGATGCCCATGGCAGTGACATAGACCAGGCATTTGCCCATGTACCCATGATCGAAGAAGACCGAACCGAATTCGGTCGGCACCCCGCTCTTGTTGCCCCCGTCGCGAACGCCCTCGATGATGCCATCGAGCAGCCGCCGCGGATGGAGCCGTGGCTTGAGCGGCCCACTGTAGTCCCGGTAGCCGGTGCAGAACCCATAGGTCCCCAGGATCAGCTTCGACCCCTTCCCGGTGCCCATCGGGTCGCGGTAGACGCCCACGATGCCGGTCAGCGATCCGCCGTAGGCCTCCATGTTGGAGGGCGAATTGTGCGTCTCGCCGGTAATCGTGTAGAAGTGCTCCTCGTCGAAGCGGCCGACCCCCGCGTTGTCCCACAAAACACTGATCACCCACTCCTTCTGCCGGGCGATCCTGCGCGTGGGATCACTGATGAAGGTTCGAAACAGGCTGTCGATCTCGATCCGCTCGCCGCTGGCGGTGTCGCGGTAGTCGAAGAAACCGCGAAACGTGTTGTGATTGCAGTGATCCGATCGAACCTGGGCGATGTACTCCAGCTCCACGTCGGTGGGTAAATCGAGTCCCACCTTGCGTCGCGCCGCGCGCACGGAGGGGCGGTTGAAGTAGCTGCGGATCGCGGGCACATCGCGCGGATCCAAGAAAAGATGCCGGCGGGCGCTGATCTCGAGCAACTCGTCGTCGCTGCCGACCGGGATCTCCTCGACCCGGGGCGTGTGGGACAGCTGTACCTTCGGGATCGGGTAGCCGATGCCCACGGCCGGATTCCAGCGTTGCGGATCATCGCTCGCGCCCGCACGCGCCCGATACACCTGCGCCCGCTGGACCAGCTCATTGGCCAGGATCTCGCTCGCGAGCCGTTCGACATCGGCGCGCGAGAGCCGCCCGGAAGGTGACGCATCGGCCGGCTCCCGCAGGAAGAAGAGCTTCGAGGTGTAGCAGGCCTCCTCGGGTCCCAGGGAGCGACCAAGCAGGTCCTCGATCGCCTCGCGGGCGGTTTCTCCGGCGGCATCCTTCACGCCCGGCCGGTACCCCACCCAGATCACCCAATCGGCCGGCCGATCGAATGGCGCGAAGCTCGACTGCTCGGTGACCGGATTGGTGAAGACCTCGGTCCGCAGTCGCTCGCGTTCCTCCGGGGTGAGCACGGCGTCGATCATGATGACACGCACCCGGGATGCGCTGGCGAGCCGATAGCCGAAATAGTCCCGCGCCTTACGGATGAGGGTCGCGCCCTCGGCGTCGAACAGGTCCTCCCGAAGGGCGATCTCCAGTCTGGATGGCATGCATTCCTCCGCTGCCGCTCGGGCCGTTTCCGATGGCCGCAGCCGCTCGATCGCACACGGCCAAGGGGCTTCCCCGACAGGCCTCTCCATCATGAGCCGCTGAGACGATTGGCGGAAGGTAGCACGTCACCCCGGGGCCGACAACCGACTCCGGCCTGGTAGCCGCGGGTGCGCAACGGGCGGGGTCCAGCGAACTCCGGCCCCTGTGCACGAAGTCGCCCGCGGGCCCACCGCGGGGCCAAGCGCCCAGCCAACGACAACCCTGGCGGTCAGTTGAAAAACGCTTGATCTCGGCAACCCTCCTTCCGATTCATAAGCATGGGCAGCCTGGCGCAGTGAGGCGGGCACCCTTCGATGCCCAACCGGATCTAGTGAGGTCAGCATGAGTCTGGAACCGAAGAACAAGCCCAGCGAGCCGGATGGATCGGCCGCCGGTGAGGCCGACGCCCTGGGTCACTCCAGCGGGGTCGTGGGCGAAATCCTGGCCGAAGCGCAACAAGTGCGCGACGAACGCCGTGAGCGCAGTGAACGGGCCCAGGAGCGGGTCGAGAAACGGCTCTCGAAAAAGCGCTCTTCCGCCCGAACCCTCTACTACCTGGTTCCGGTCCTGCTCCTGCTCTCGGCCGGAAACCTGTTTCTCGCCCGACAGGCCGTCCAGCCCTTCTCCGCCCAGGAGCAGTCCGATGCCTCCCGCATGATGCTGTACCTGGTGGCGGCGGGCATTGAGGAGCATCGCGAGATCAACGGTCGGCTTCCGTCCTCGCTGAACCAGATCGATGCGGCCGAGACCGGCCTGCGCTACGAACCATCAGGCCAGACATACACGCTCTCGATCGATACGCCCAACGGACCCATCGTCTACGAAGGAGCGCCGGGTACCGCCCCGCTGATCGCAACCCTCTCCGAGCTGACCGGCCAGCCAATCGCCCCCTAGCCCCCGTTCACAATCGGGCGGGCAAGGCGAGGCCCTCACGGCGGGCCTTCACGGTGGGCCTCACGGTGGGCCTTCGCGGTGGGCCCGTCTTCGCATCGCTCTCGGCGGATTCCTAGCCGGCCCGCCGCTGCACGGATCCGATCTCCCCAAGACCGGCCTCCATCTTCCGCGCGCAGTAGGGGCAGTAGCTCCAGGCCTCATCCACGATCGACTGGCAGTGCCGACAATGGTGAATCAGCTCGGTGCCACACTGGGGGCAGGCGACGAAGCCGGCGCTGATCCCGTAGTTGCACTCCGGACAGAGCGCGCCCAGATCGCCGTCCATCTGGGTCACCCGCGCCACTTCACCGATGGATGTGGTTCCATCAAACACCTTCTGAAGACCTTCATGCAGCAGCGTCTTCATCCCCTCGGCCGCGGCCAGCTGCCGGATGGCGGCTTCCCCCGCATCCTTGGCAATGTGCTCGCGCAAGCCCGGCGTGAAGACCATCAGTTCATAGACCGCCGTGCGGCCGGTGAAGCCGGTACCATCGCACCTCTCACACCCCCGGCCCGCGAAGAAGGTGAGCTTCTCGGCCTGGGCCTCCGTAAGGCCTACCTGAGTCAACTCGGCTTCGCTCGGTGTGTGCGGCTGCTTGCAATCCTTGCAGATGACCCGCACGAGCCGCTGTGCCAGGATCCCGGAGATCGTCGAGGCAATCAGATAGGCCGGCACGCCGAGATCCCGGAGCCGGGAGATCGTGGCCACCGCGTTGTTGGTGTGAATGGTGCTCAGGACCAGGTGGCCGGTCAGCGACGCCTGCATCGCGATGGTGGCGGTTTCGACATCACGCATCTCTCCGACCATCACGACATCCGGATCCTGGCGCAGGATCGCCGGCAGCACGGAGGCGAAGGTGCGCCCGGCCTTGTCATTGATGCCGACCTGATTGATCCCTTCCAGGCCGTATTCGATCGGATCCTCAATGGTCGTGATGTTCTTGGTCACATCCTTGATCTGACCCAGGGCGGCATACAGCGTGGTAGTCTTGCCGCTGCCGGTGGGACCGGTGACCAGGATGATGCCCTGCGGCATGCGAATCAGGCGTTCGAACGCCTTCTGGGTCGAGTCCCCAAAGCCGATCTCGGCCAGGGTCCCCGGCATCCCCTCGGGATCGAGCAAGCGAATGACGATCTTCTCGCCGAAGTTGGCCGGCAAGGTCGAGATCCGCAGGTCCAACCCATGCTCACCCACCTTCAGCCCGATGCGACCGTCCTGCGGAACCCGCTTCTCGGCGATATCCATCTGCGACATGATCTTGATGCGGGACGTGACCGCGCCTTGGATCCATTTGGGCAAGACGACATGTTCGCGCAGGTATCCGTCGACACGATAGCGGACGCAGACCCGGTCACGTTCGGGCTCGACGTGGATGTCCGACGCGCCGGCCTCGACGGCCTCGGCCAGCAGGTGGTTGACCATGCGCACGACCGGCGCCGACTGCCCCTTCTTCTCCAGCTCCCGCGCACCGCTGGCATCCTGGTGGGGATCCACGATGTACTGGATGGCGGTACCGCGAAGCTCCTCCGCATCGGCATCCCGAGGGCCGGTCGTGACCTGCCGGGACCGATACTGCTCCGCGAGGGCCGCTACGATCTGCTCACGCAGGGCCACGCACGCCTGGATCTGCATCCCGGAAGCGAACTGCACATCGGCGGAAGCATCCAGGTTGAGCGGATCGGCAAACGCCACCTTCAGAAACCCGTCCGGCTGGACCGACATCGGAATGGCCAGATGCTTGCGCGCGACCGCCTCTGGAATCCTCTGGACGGTCTTCGGATCGAGTTTCGTGTGTGCGAGATCCACGAGTTCGAGATCGAGCTGGGTCGAGAGGGCCACCGCGATGTCGTACTCGGTGCAGTAGTCGCTGTCGACCAGGAGCTCCCCGAGGCGCTTGTGACTGGTGCGCTGCTCCTCCAGGGCGCAGCTGAGCTTCTCGGGGGTGAGCACTCCCGCCTCGACCAGGAGATCACCCAATCGTTTACGCCTCTCGGACACGCGCTTCCTCCTCCGTCCGGTGAAACATCGAAATGGCATGACCGCTTCTTCCGGTAATCTTTCGGAGAATGGGCACGCTTACTGAAGCAACCATTTGCCTCGTTTGGCTTTGACCGGCTGAGTCCAACAGAAGTAAACTGGCGGATCTATGACCATCCGATCGACTCGACGAAGCGGGCCGGCCACGGCCCTCGTGGGCTTGGCCCTTGCGAGCCTGGGTCTTGTGGACCCGGTCTGGAGCGATCTGCCCAGCGGGTTCGCCCCCGTCGGTACCGTTCTGGCGCAGGCCATGCCGCCCCACGATCCTTCGGGCCCGGCCCCGCAGCGCACCGAAGTAGCCGTCTCCACGGCCGGCGAGCTCGCCCAGGCGATCGGATCCGCCGGAGCGCATCCGGGCCTTACGATCCTGCTGGCGGCCGGCGAATACCATCTCACCCCGGCCCCGTTCGTGGACCCGTCCTGCGGGAACTGCGAGGACCCTGATCAAGCAGTACCGGTCACCGTGGGCCTGCGGATGAGCGGACAAGACCTCACCCTGCGCGGCTCGACTCCCGATTCGGTGATCCTGCACACGCATGCCGGGTACGGGTTGCTGATCGAGGATTGCCGTGACTGTCGCCTCGAACGGGTCACCCTGACCGGCGGCATTCGAGACACGGCCGCCATGGCGAGCGATGCCGCCGTGGTCGTCCGCCGTTCGACCCTGACCATCGAGGACTGCACCATCGGCCCCAACCTGGGAGATTCGGCCGTGGTCGCCAAGACCGTCTCGGGGGTCATGGGGATCTGCGGCCGCGAGGGCTCCCATATCCATCTGCTCGATTCCCGGATCGTCGGGAACTCCTGGGATGGAATCGCGCTCTACCGCGACGCGTTCGCGCATATCGAGAACTGCCTGATCGATGGGATCGACAGCGGCCGGTCCGGTCCGGCGAGCGGAGGCCGGGGGGTGGCCCTGGGGATCACCTGGAACGCGCGCGCCGTGGTGGTCGGCAATCTCATCCGCCGCTACTGGAAAGGCATCGGGATCTTCGTCGATGCCGAGGCCGAGGTGCGGGAGAATATCGTCGAGGACGTCCTCACCTGGGGCATCTCCCTGTGGGACGCCGGTCGGGGTACGCCCTACGCAGAGATCGTGCACAATGCCGTCTATGAGACCGGCGCTTGCGGCATCTCAGTCACCCGCGGCCGCCCCGGGGGCCGGGGTGGATCCCGCATCGTGGGAAACGCCATTGCACGCAGCGGACAGAACATTGGCTACGACAGCCCCGACTCCTACTGCACGCAGGAAGCCTTGGCCGTACAGGCCGTGACGGCGGACATGACGATCGGTCCCAACTGGTTCGCGGAGAATCGCGAGGCGGGCGATCTGCCGGGCCGGTTCGATCTGCCGGCGGATCGTTTCCTCGAGAGCACCCGCCGGCTGCGCGACCGGCTGACGGCGCGCGCTTCACTCCGGGACAGCCGCTTCCTCGCGACCGGCCTGCGCTCGCGGCCCCCTTCGGAGTAGGACAGCCCTTGCCGGCCCGCGCGACCACCCCTATGATCCCGCCCATGATCGCAGCGCGGATCGTCCTGCTGGCCGCGGGCATTCTCTCCAGCGGCATCGGGCTAGCGGGGGCGGCACACGCCTCGGCCGGCACGCCCGCGCCGTGCCCAGCGGACACGCCGGCCACCTACAGCCCCCCCGGCGGCACCCTTTCACTCTATACGGCCTCGATCCCCACCGCCGCACCGGCGCGGACCCTCGGACCAACCAACACGCCGCGGCGCGGACCGCAGCGGAGGCCACTCCTGGCGGCGCCGATCTGGTCCCCGCGTCAACAGCCGCTGCGGGATCTGCGACACGCGGCCGTCACCTATGCGAGAGACTCCTGGACCATCTATACGGCGCCGGCTCGCTGGAACCGGAATTCGCTCCTCTGGCTGGCCGGCCTGACGGCCACCGCCGGGGTGCTGTACGCCTATGATGAGGACATCCATGCGGAGCTCGTTCGCGCCACGGACAGGGACGGATACCGCTGGTTTCACGAGTACGGCGAAACGGTGGAATATGTGGGGCACATGGGCAATATGAACCGATTCTACTTCGGCGGCCTGGCCCTGGGGTATCTGTTGCGGCTGCGCCCCTTGACCACCCTATCGGCCCAGATCCTGGAGGCGCACTTCATCTCCGGGGCCGTCAAGAACCTGGGAGGGTTCGCCGTCGGGCGTGAGCGTCCCAAGGCCGGACTGGGGGCACGGCATTTCGACGATGGCACCTCATTTCCGTCCGGCCACGCCATCAACATCACCGAGCTGGCGGTCATCTTCGCCCATCATGTGCGCTTCCTTCCCTTCCAGATCGCGTGCTACGGCACGGCCGCAGCCGTGGCCTTCCAACGGATCACCTCCGGAGCCCATTGGCCATCCGATGTGTTTGCGGCCTGTGTGCTGGGGTACTTGACGGCCCAGCAGGTATTGAAGCTCCACGAGGGACGCAGCATCATGATCACATCCGCTTCCGGACCTTCCGGGGCGGTAGGGTTGGCAATCGGCTGCCGATGGTAGGTTGGACCGGCGGCGGGCCCCCGGTCGGCGACGGGCCCCGATCAGGCGGGCCCCCGGTCGGCGGCGGGCCCCAATCAGGCGTGGGTCGGAGTGCGCTTGGATCGCGGAACAGCCAGAGCGGTCGCACAATGTCGCACTTCGCTCGCACCGGGGAGGCACACGTGACCCAGGCAGGACCCGCATTGAACCGTCCACCGGGCGCCGCGCGCGCCCACGTGGGCGCCTCATCCCTAGATCATCGGCCGCAACGTGTCGGGCTGGTCCTGGGCAGTGGTTCGGCCCGCGGGTGGGCTCACATCGGAGTGCTCCAGGCTTGCGAGGAGCTGGCCATCCGCATCGACTGCGTGGCGGGCACCAGTATCGGCGCGTTGGTCGGAGCGGTCTATGCGTCTCGCGGCATCGAACAGCTCAAGGAGATCGTGCTTCATCTCGACAAGCGTCAGCTGCTCAGTCTGCTGGACGTCGGACTCCGTCACGCGGGCCTGATCGACGGCAAGCGTGTGGCCGATGGGCTCCGTGAGCGCATCTACCAGCCCTTGATCGAGCAGTTGAACCTGCCCTATCGCGCGGTGGCCACCGACCTGAATACGGGTGATGAGATCGTGCTGGACCGGGGAGACATCATCGAGGCGGTGCGCGCCAGCATCTCCATCCCGGGGGTCTTCACACCGGTGGTGCGTGACGATCGCATCCTGGTCGACGGCGGCCTCACCAACCCCGTGCCCGTCAGTCTGGCCCGCGCCCTCGGCGCCGATTTCGTGATCGCGGTCGATGTCAATCACCGCCTGCTCGCCGGCTATTCTGCGCGGAAGAGGGGGGAGTTCACACCGTCGCAGACCGCCGGCGGCCGCGGCACATCGGCAGCCGCCGCGATGCCGGAACCGGAATCCGAGCGGGAATCGAAACAGGAGTCGCAACGGGAATCGAAGCGGGAATCGAAGCAGGAATCGAAACCAGAGCTGAAGTCGGAACCCGAATCGGCATCCGCGGACAAGCCGGCCCTGCCCGGATTCCTTCAGGATGTGAAGCGGTTGATCCGCGCGGAGGTCATCAAGAAGAACAGGGCCCTCGCCTATCTGAATCAGCAGTTGGATAGGATCCACCTGCCGGAATTCGCCCATCTCAAGGCCTGGACTGACCGTGAGGGCATGCCGTCGATGATCGAGGTCATCTTCACCTCGACGGCCATCATGGAGGCGCGCATCGGGGACTACCGCCTCAAGCTGGATCCGCCCGACCTGCTGATCTGCCCCCGGGTCGGTCATATTCGGGGCCACGAGTTCGATCGCGGGGAAGAGGCCATCGTGGAGGGCTACCGGGCCGCGATGGAAGCCTTGGGCCCGCTCCAGAAGGCCTGGTGGCCGCTGGAGGGCGAGGGGTCGAAGTCGTAGCGAGAGGGTCCGCCGTGCGGTAGGCTCTCGCACAGAACGATGGACTGCAGGTTCACCGGAGGAAGGTATGCACGAACAGGATTCCACGACGATCGCCCAGGATTTGCTCGCCTACATCGAGGCTTCACCCACGGCCGCCCACGCGGTGGCCGAGACGGTCCGTCGGCTCGAGGCCGCCGGCTTCACGCGGCTGGATGAGGCCGACACCTGGAACGTGGCTCCAGGAACGGCCGTCTACACGACGCGCAACCATACCTCGCTGATCGCGGCGCGCATCGGGAGCGAACCGCTGTGGGAGGCAGGCGCGCGGATCACCGGCGCGCACACGGACTTTCCCGGCCTGCGTGTGAAACCGAACGGCCAGTACTCGAAGTGCGGCTATCTGCAGCTGGCCGTCGAGGTCTACGGCGGCCCCCTCCTGCACACCTGGACCGATCGTGACCTGGGCCTGGCCGGCCGCGCGATCATCAGTAGCGCGGATGCGGGGACGGGCGCGGACTCCCAGACGATGCTGTATGACCTGCACCGGCCGCTGTGCCACATCCCGAATCTGGCTCCGCACATCCGTCCGGAGAAAAAGGAGGGAGTCGTTCTCAACAAGCAGACCCATCTGCCTCCGATCCTTGGGTTGGGCAAGAAGGAGGCCGTCCAGGCAGCCGCCATACAGGCCTTGATCGCCCGGGAGCTGGATGTGAAGCAGGAAGCCGTGCGGGCCTTCACGGTGGAACCCTATGACCTCCAACCGGGAACCTTGGGCGGCCTGCAGGGCGAGTTCCTCCACACGCGCAGCTACGACAACCTGGGAAGCTGCCACGCCGCGCTCACGGCCTTCCTCGCGAGCCGGCCCCAAGCCCACACACAGATCATCGCCCTCTTCGACAACGAGGAGGTCGGTTCGCAGACCATGCAGGGCGCCGGATCCCGCTTCCTGGACATGCTCCTGGAACGGCTGTGCGAAGCGGCTCCACGGCCCCGCGAGGCCCTCTACCGCGCGATCGCCCGCTCCTTCATCGTCTCCGCCGACGGCGCCCACGCCATCCACCCCAACTATGCCGAGGTACATGAGCCCCACCACCACCCGATCCTGGGCGGCGGCCCGGTCGTCAAGGTCAACGCCAACGAGCGCTACACGACCCACCTCGAGGCCCTCGATCTGCTTCAGGCCTGCGCCAGCCGCGTCGGCATCCATCTCCAGCACTTCGTGGCCCGCACCGATGTCGGCACCGGCAGCACCATTGGCCCCATGACCGCCACGCGCCTGGGCATCCGCTCGATCGACGTCGGCAACCCCATGCTCGCCATGCACTCGATCCGCGAGACGGCCGGCACCGCCGACCAAGCGGCAATGACCCGTCTCCTGGGCGCATTCATGACCGGCTAGACGGAAACTCGCCCGACGTGCAGGCTGTACATCCCTGTCCATGACCGCCATGTTTGAGACTTTGTCTCATCTATCGTGCCCCGGGGCACGGACTT
>CAYQJL010000034.1:0-21433 GCA_964417675.1 uncultured bacterium
TTCCGACCGGCTCAGATCCGACCGGCTCGGATCCGACCGGCCCGGAATCCTCCCCTGCGCCGCGCAGGTGGATCCCGCAGGATGCGAAGCTCCTCTATCATTCGAACCGGATGCGACTGCAGGCCCGGTCCTGGCGGGTGTCCGGGGCCGGGCAGCTTCGCCTGTGGGGCGGCGCAACGTGGCACTCGCGGGCCGCGATGCCCGCGGCTGCGGTTCATGACACGGGCGCCCGCACGAGCATCTCCCTCGGATCCATCTCCCACCGGTGGGGCCTGGGGGGCATCTGGCCTTCCGGGTTCTCCATGGACAACGCACAGGAGACGGTCGCCGCCGCGAGCCGGAGGTTCCTGGACGTCACCAGCTCGGTCTCGCGGGCCATTCCCCGCCGCGTCGGAGGCAGTCTGACATGGGAAGGACCCGGATCAGGGTCGGGCCGGGGGCCTTGCCTGTTTGCCGTCTGGGGGTGGCGCAACGCGTGGGGCCTGGCGCTCGCGCGCGGGTCCGGCGGCTTCTCCCTCGGGCAGGTGGACGATCGACTCGGGCAGGCCTGGGTGGGATCGATCGTGGCCACCCTGGGTCGGTCACCGGAGGAATCCGCGAGCGGCCGGGACCGGACAGCGCTCGTGCGGGCCGGTCCCGCCAGGGTGGCGGTCGAACTGGCGGCTCGCCGCACGACCGGCAACCGCACGACCGGCAACCGGGCGGGCGGCGAGGGTGTGGAACGAGAACAGCGGACCCGATGGGGTCTGGGGCTCGGCTGGACGGTTCCGGGCTCGCGCGCGTTCGGCACCTGGCACGGCCGTCTATGGACAGGCCCATCCGAAGGTCTCGTGCATGAGAAGGATGCCGATGTCGGCCGTTTTGGCACGACCCTCTCGCCGGGCTGGGAGTTGGCCTGGGAGTGGCCCCGGCGCGGTGCGCTGCGTGGCGATTTCCGCGTCAGTGTTCTGCATCCCTCGGCTGATGCGATCGGACGGGCCATCGAGCAACGAGACACGCGCCTGGGGCTCGCGACGCTGCTTGGGCCGGGCCATTGGATCGAGCTGCTGGTCAGGCACGGCGAGACGCTCGCGGCGCTGCCTCGCGATCAGCGGACCGTGCACGAGTCTCTGGGCCGGCGCGCGCGCACGAGCCTGGATCTGCGATTGAAGTGGGCGCAAACCCCGGGATGGGATGCGGCCCTGCGGGTTCTGTGGACGATCGGCCGGCGCGGCTCCTGGGGATCCGCCGCCGAGGCGCAGGCCGCCGAATCCTGGATGCCGGAGGGCGATGGACTCTACGTCGATGGCCCGGGCGACGACAGCACGGAGCCGCTCGCAGGCGGCTCGCGTTCCGGGCCGCTGCCGGACCTCGGACAAGCGCCCGGGCCCTGGCAGACAGAAGATGCGCAGTCGATGACGGCCTTCACGCTGCGGTCCTTCCACCGGAGCCCATGGTGCTGGGGGGCCACCGGCGCAATCACCCGCGCGGATGGCTTCGGGAGTTGTTACCTGCCCCTGCGCCGTCCCCCGGGGCATGTACTCTGGCGGGGCATCGGAGCCGGCACCTACCTCCTGCAGATCTTCGCCGGGCGCCCGGTCAAAACGATGACCGTCGAGGGCACGGCGCTCATTCTGGCGAGGCCGGGACGGAAGCCCACCGAGGTGCAGCTCTCGATCGGATGCCGCTGGCATGGATGGAACCGGGGAAGCGATCGGCGCAGAGCGCGGGAACGCTGAGCGAGTATGCGGCTGGACGAGTGGGCACGGCTGCGAGTCAGGCAAGGCCCTGATTGCCGCCGATGCCGGGGCACGCTACGATGAGGACATCAGGGAGAAGGACATCTCGTTCGCGAGCGGCCGACGTGCCGGGCGGCGTGCTCGGCCGGTGTCGGTTCACAGAGGCCATCACCAGAGGACAGTGCGGTGCGAGACGACTTGCTCGATCGGGTTGCGGCGCTGCTGCGCGGCCGGCCGGAGGAGATCACGGCCGAGCAGATCGCGCGGGACCATCTGCGCCTGTCCGGGGCGGGTTCGGGCGCGTCCCAGGCGCTGGTGCGCGCCATTCTGTCGAAGGATGCGCGTTTCGAGGAGGCCGCCGCGGGACGCTGGCGTCTGGCGGCGGCCGCTGGGCCGCTCTGTCCGCCGGTCGTGATGTGCATCATCGATGTCGCACCCGGTACGCTGCGGGAACCGTGGTTCTGGCGAGTGAGCGCGATGCTCTGGGGCCTCGCCGGGCCGCTGCGCAGCCACCACGATGCGCAGGATGCCGCCGGTGTCCAGGCTCTGTGGGAGTGGCTGGGAAGCTATCCCTCGGCCTGCGAACGACCCGGGTTGCTCGCACGTTGGATGGGCGCCCAGGAACGGATTCACGCACTCAGCGAGTCCGATCAAGCGGTGATCGATCTGCGTGCCTGGGCCCGGCTTCTGCGCGCCTCCGACGAGGAGGGCCAGGGGCCTGCCGATGGGTTGCACGGCCCGCGCCGACGTGCCCACGCTTCGGAAGCTGACGGCCAGGCCGCGGCGGTGTCCGAGGAGCCCACCGCGACCCGTTTTGAACCGCTCGTCGAGCAGCTCACCCGCGTGGCCCAGACGGCCGGGCAGCGGCACCTCTCGACCTGGCAGGATGTCGCCCGGCTGCCTCAGGCCATCGCCGCCGCGGAACGCGAACGGTTCTGGAATGGGGCGTGGAGCTTCACGCCGGCCGACATCGAGGGCCTCCCCGCCGAACCGGGGATCTATCGCTTCCTGAATGAAGGGGGCGAGCCGCTCTACATCGGCAAGGCGAAGAACCTGCGCGGCCGGGTCGCGAGCTACTTTCGCCCGCTCGAGGGCCCGTCGTCGCGCCGGGCGGCCTTCCTGGAGGAGATTCGCTCTCTGGATACCGAGACCACCGGCACGGAGCTCGAGGCACTGATCCGGGAGGCCGCGGCCATACGGGAAGAGAAGCCGAGCTGGAACACCCAGCTCCAGACGATCACCCAGCCCCCTGCCCACCCGGTGGCCGAGGAGGAGATGATTGTCCTGATGGAAGCCGGGGACGGCCTGCGGCTGTTCGCCCTGGCGGGTGAACGCCTGGCGATCGGCCCGATCGCACCCCAACTCGGCGCCGAGGAGCTCTGCGGGGCCCTGCGCGGCTTCTACGTCGAAGGCAGGGGGGAGGGCCTCCTTTCGGAGGTCGCCGGTCCGGAGCGTGTGCTGGCCCGTCGCTGGTTCCAGGCCCAGGATCGCCCGGGCTGCGTGCTGAAGATGATCGACTTTCCCACCTACGCCGCGGTGGCCGAGACCATTCTGAATCTGGCCGGCGCCTCCGACGGCGCAGAACGTGGCTTTCGGATGGATGTCGGCCACAGCCACGCGGCCCCAGGCTCGAGTCACCGCTCCGTGTGGGGTTGAGCCTGCGCCGCGGCTGTGCCGACCGGGACGGATCCCCCGCCCCAGGCAAAGATCTGGACAGTGGTCCCCATGTTCGATACCCTTATCGTTTCCCATTTTGGCGCGGGGTCTGGCTGTTCCGCGCCGAAGGGAGGAGTAGGGCCTCTGCGCGCCGGCCCTGCCGCCGCCCCCACGATGGCGCCGGCGGCTTCGACAGGCCTGACGGCCATGCGTACCTGAGGAGGAGATGGGGTCCATGTCGGCCCGCACCGTGTTGTCACTGGGCGGCAACGCCATCCTGCCGGCCACCGGCCCGGCCAGGATCGAGGAGCAGTTTCGCATCACCGAGGCCACCATGAACCAGGTGGCGGATCTGTTGCGCCATGGCGATCAGGTCATCCTCACGCACGGCAATGGCCCCATCGTGGGCAACATCCTGATTCGCAACGAATCGGCGGCCGACAAGATCCCTCCGACTCCGCTCTACATCTGTGGCGCCGACTCGCAGGGCGGCATCGGATTCATGCTCCAGCAGGTGCTCGGCAACGTGCTGCGCGCCTCCGGGCTCGACCATCAGGTGGCCACGGTCGTCACGCAGGTGGTGGTGGATCCCGACGATCCCGGGTTTCGCCATCCCACCAAGCCGATCGGGCCGTTCTACTGGAAGGAGGAGGCCCGGGCCCTCGAGCGCGAGCGCGGGTGGGTGATGGTCGATGACGCCGGCCGTGGTTGGCGGCGGGTGGTGGCCTCGCCCGAGCCGCTGCGCATCGTGGAGGTCGATCTGATCCGCGACCTCGCTGGGTTGGGTCACATCGTGATTGCCGCCGGAGGCGGAGGGATTCCGGTCGAGGAGGTGCGGCCGGGCATCTACCGCGGCGTCGAAGCGGTGATCGACAAGGATCTGGCCTCGGTCGTGCTGGCGGCCGCTGTCGGGGCCGTCCGCCTGATCATCGTGACGGCGGTCGACCAGGTCTTCCTCGACTTCGGTACCCCTCAGGAACGGCCACTGCGCGACCTGAGCGTGGCCGAGGCGCAACGCCACCTAGACGAAGGGCAGTTCCCCGCCGGCAGCATGGGCCCCAAGATCAGCGGCGCCATCCGCTTCCTGCAAGGGGGCGGGCGAGAGGTGCTCATCACCTCGCCGCGTTCGCTGGGCGCCGCGCTGCGCGGCGAGTCAGGGACAAGGATCCGCGCCTAGTCCCGCCGGCTCCCGTGACGCCTTCCCCTGTCTGGCCCACCGGCTGCCGTGACCGCTTTGCTGTCTGGCCCACCGGCTGCCGTGACCGCTCTCCTGCCCGGCTGACCGTCCATGGCGCGCACTTGCCGGCCGCCCCCCCGTGATCGAGTGGACGCCGCCGCATGGTCATCGCAGCCGGATCAACCGGCGCGTCTCCACGGTCGCGTTCCACTGCAGGCGCACGAGATAGACCCCCGATCCGACCGGTCGGCCCGCCTGATCCCGCCCGTTCCAGCTGAGCTGCTGCGGACCCGCGGCCTGCCGGCCTTCGAGCAGCTCGATGACCCGCCTTCCGGCCACATCGAAGATGGTCAACTGCACATCGGCCGCAACGGGCAGGTCGAAGCCCAGCCGGGCCTCTCCGCGGCAGGGATTGGGTCGGGGGCTCAACAGCGCTCTCAGATCAGAGGACGTAGGTAGGGGTATGTCGCCCTCGTAACACTGCGCCGGATACAGACAGAGCGACGCAGGCTCGCATCCGACCCAGAGGTGATCCTCGCGCACGATGACGGCACTGGCTGGGCCCGCGGGAGCCGCTCCCAACAGGAAGGGGGCTTCCGGATCACGGATGTCGAGAACCTGCACGCCGGTGCCGGAGGTGCTCACATAGGCGTGATAGCCGCGCAAGGAGATGTCGGTGCCGAGCGCAGGCAGGATCGCGGCGCCCAACGGAACCGGATCGGTCGGATCGGCCAGATCGACGATCTGCATCGTCGGCCCGCTGACCAGATAGGCCAGGCCGTCCCGGTAGGCGAGGCCGCGGCTCTTCCCGGTCATCGCCACGGTGTCGCGAACGAAGAGCTGCCGTGGATGGGACCGGTCCACGAGGATCAGACCGTCCTCCCTTACCGCGGCGAAGAGCCAGTTTCCTTCGGCGGCCAAGCGGGTGGGATGAGACATGAAGAAGGGCAATGTCCCGACGACCTCGGGATCCTGCGGATTGCTGATGTCGACGGTCTCGATGCCGCCGCCGGATGCCCCGCCATACCCGGCGATGTGGGCGTATTCGCCGTCGAGGAGGATGTCGAGCCCGCTCCAGGAGAGAGACAGCCGGGCGAGCTGTTCGACCGACGCCGGGCGGCGCACGTCCAGGATCAGAAGGCCGACCGTGGTTCCCGTGGCATACAGGTAGTTGCCGTGCAGCGCCAGAGCGGTCAGTCCCCCGTCCACATTCAGCCGCCCTTCCACATGCCACTGGCCGATGTCCAGGGGAGCGGCCGGCGGGCCCGCATTCAGGATCAGGAGACCCTGCGAGCGATCGGCCAGATAGGCCAGGTTTCCTGCGAAGAGAACCTCGGCCGGCTCTCCCTCCGTCGGCCAGACGCCCACCGACTGAACCTGGCGCGGGTTGCTCGCATCGAACACGCTCAGTCCCGACGTATCGCCCACGTACAGGAAGGACCCGTCGGCATCCAGGACCAGGGCTTCAAACAGGGTGGACAGCGAGCTGACCCGCAAGGGTGCTCCGGGAACACTCACATCGAGGATCTCCAACCCCGCTTCGTAGTCGGTGGCGTAGAGCAGAGCCCCGGCCGGCAGGAGGCTGGTGATGGTCGAGGTGGCCGGGAAGGAAGAGATCCGCTGCGGTTCGTGGGGCAGGGTCACCGAGATTACATCGACGCTTCGCCCCCCGGCGTAGACGCGGTCGCCCTCATAGGCCAGGCTGTGGGCGCCGCCGGCCATGGCATACTCTCCCAACCGCGTCGGTCGCGATGCATCCATGATGTCCAGGAGCAGCAGGCCGCTCGGATGGGCCACATAGAGGTAGGGATAGTCCGCCGCCACCGCACGGGCGCCGCCCTCGATTGCCAGGTCGCCGACGCGTTGGAGATCGCCGGGGTCGGAGACATCGATGACCGTTACGCCGTAGCCGCTCTCGGCCAGGAAGATCCAGGGACCATGACGGGCGATGCCGTTGGCGGACACCCGCGGTGTGACGGCATCGAGCACGACGGGCGCACCCGGATTGCCGACATCCAGGGTGACGAGCCCCTGGCTGCGAGCGGCGACATAGAGGTAGGGGGCGTCGTAGACCATACCCTCGATGAGGTCGTCGAATGCCACACTGGCAAGCGTGTCGGCGCCGGATTCGGTTCGCTGGAGGATGCGGAGGCCGCCGAAGCGCTCGGCCACGAACACCGTCGAGCCCTCGACGATGATCGACCTGACCGGGCTGGCGGTCGCGATGCGTGCGACCGGATGCAGGTAATCCGCATAGTCGACGCACTGGGCCGCGGCGGGGGCCAGCGAAGCCCCCCACAAGCAAGCCAGGCAGACGACTCTGTGATGGAACCTACACCAGCGACGCAAGGCCGGGGATGCCTCTATGCTCATCGGGTGATCCTTTCGGTCAGACGTTGAACAAGAAGTGGCAGATGTCGCCGTCCTCCATCACGTAGTCTCGGCCCTTGAGCAGCGCGAGTCCCTTGTCCTTGACGGCCTTTTCGGATCCGGCCGCCAAGAGGTCGGCGTACTTGATGATCTCGACGCGGATGAAGCCGCGCTCGATGTCGCTATGGATCTTCCCTCCCGCCCGCGGCGCCACGGCACCCTTCTGAACCGTCCAGGCCCGCACCTCGTCCTTGCCCACGGTGTAGAACGACATCAGCCCCAGTGAGGCGTAGGCCGCGGCGTTGAGGCGATCCGATCCCAGGTCCTCGATTCCCAGATCGCGCAGGAACGCCGCCCGTTCCCCGGGATCCTCGATGGTGGCGATCTCCTGCTCGATCTGGCAGGAGAGGTTGATCGAGTCGGGGTCGAACGCCCGCAGCATATCCTTCTCCGAGACGTTGTTGACCCACAGCGTGGGGATCATCGTGATCAATCCGAGACTGCGGATCGCGATCAGATCGTCCTGATCGAGGCCGGCCGTACGGATCGGGCGAGTCTGCTCGAGGACGGCCTCGCATTTGTGCAGGGCGCGCTCCTCGATGGCCAGTTCAGCCTTCCGGCCGGCCTTCTTCTCCTTCTCGATCCGTGCCAGGCGATTGAGCACGACCTCGAGGTCCCCCAGAATCAACTCGGTTTCGATGTCGGCCCGGTCACGCAGCGGATCCACCGATCCGGATGGGTGGTAGACCTGGTCGGATTCGAAGGCCCGTACCAGCATGCACAACAGGTCGCACTGACGAGCAGCCTTCAGCCAGGCGCGACTCGGACTCGTTGGATCGATGTCGGGGCAGAGCAGATAGTGGTTCTGGGCGTAGGTCGTCTTGCGCGGCTGGTACATCTCCGAGAGCCGGTCCACCCTCGGGTCGGGCACACTGGCCTGGCCTTCGATCGTTTCCCCGGCCTTGCGGGTTTCTGGCACCGTGCGTCCGGTGAGCAAGTGAAACAGCGTGCGTTTGCCCGATTGCGGCAGGCCCAGCAATGCGATGCGCATGACCCGGAAACGCTCCTCTCCTGCGATGCCGTTGCGGTCCGACTCTCCAAACCCAGCCGGGAGACGATACTGCGATTGATACCCGGATGCCAGCCCGGATCGCGTGGTCCCCAATTGGCTACCCGCCCGGTCTCAGGCCCGGCCGGCGGAGACGAGCTTCGCCGGCCGAGGGGCCGTGGACCCTTAGCACGAGGAGGAACCATGTTCCGTGTACTAGGCGTGGGATTGGCGTTGGTGATCGGCATGCTGTGGGCCGGGGATGCGCTTGCCGGGCTGTGCCTCAACGAGATCATGGCCGATCCGGCCAGCGATTGGGACGGAGACGGCACCTACCACTTCCGGGACGACGAATGGGTCGAGCTCTACAACGACGGCCCGGATGCCGTGGATCTGGGCGACTTCGGCCTGTCGAACGATGGCGGGCTCTGGACCTACGGGTTCGAAGCCGGGGATATCCTGGGCTCCGGCGAAGCGCGGGTGATCTTCGGGAGCCAGTCGGTGGTCTGGCAAGCCGCCCATGGGCACCACCAGTATGGCTTTCGCATGTCGAATGACGGCGATACGGTGTTGCTGTGGGAGTTCGCCGCGGGCGACACGCTGCTGGTCGATAGCTACAGCTTCAATACGTACGAGGCCGACGACGACCGCTCGACCGGTAGGAATCCCGACGGTATCGGGGAGTGGGAGATCTTCGACGCCCTGAACCCGTACTCGGGCGGAACGCCCCCGCCGGGGAACGGCCTGCCCCCCTCCCCGGGGTGGCCGAACGCCGGGGAGCCCCCGGTGCGGTTGGATGCGTGCACCTGGGGCAGCGTGAAGGGGTTGTTTCACGAGTAGGGCGCGTTGAAAGAGGATCGTTGGTGGAATCGGCCCCGTGGCTGCTGAGGCGGCCGCGGGGCCGGTCGCATACATGGCGAACCACCCGCCGGCGGGCCTGCGTAGGTGACACCGGCGTGTGCGGATCGGTATGATGCCGGCTTACGGTGTCGTGGGGGTTGCGAAATCGAGGATTGACCCGCCCGGCGGCGAACGGAGAGAAAAATGATTCGGGGTTCCGGACAGGGGCAGCTACGGCCACCGCACTGCGTGGGCTCCGCGGGAGCGCGGGCCCGGGCCGCTCGGATCCGGCCGACCCTGTCCCGATTCATTCTCATGCTGTGCGTCCTTCCCATCCTGCCGGCACCCGGGACAGGGGCACAGGCCGAACCGGAGAGCCCCACCCAGGTCGTGCTCTGCAAGCTGGGGGCCGAGTGCCGGCTGACGACCCTCGCGGGCTGTGTGGCCATGGGGGGCGTTGCCGATCCTCCCTGGGAGATGTGCTTGCCGGTCGTGGACGCCGCCGCGGACCGCGCAGGCCGCCTGGTCCCCGATCTGAACGAGGAGTCTGCCGTGCTGGAGGACTGCCGGTTCCCGGCCGCGATCGCGATCCGCGGCCGCAACCGGCTGGTCTACCGAGCCGGAGCCTATGAAGTCGAGTTCGGATCCGGAAGCCTGGTCAGGGTCGACTTCGACACCGGCCGCTTCTGTCTCGCTGAGAGCCTGCAGGTCGCGCCGGCGCCGGCCCTGCGTGTCAGATCGGAGGATCTCAAGCGTCTGGGGGGCTTCTTCGGCATCGATTCCCATGGGATCGACCCGGACGGCGTGCGGCGCGATCTCGACCTGCACAGGGATCGAGCGGCCTCAGCAGGAGCGGGCCCTCCCGCCATGGGGCCGAATGTGGCGTGCGCCTGGCTGCACATTCTACGCTTGCTGGAGCAGACCGGTTCGCCTGTGGAGGTGCATGTCGAAGAGGGAGAGCTGAGCCTGATCATGGCGCCGCTGGGGAGATAGAAGATCGCCCGGGAAAAAGGCTTCCCGGGCGACGCATCCGCTTGCGGAAGGGGGGACTCGAACCCCCACGGCCTTGCGACCACTAGACCCTGAACCTAGCGCGTCTACCAATTCCGCCACTTCCGCAGCCATCACGAGACACACGATGGTGCCAGAGCCTGCGGAAAATGTCAATGCCCCCTGATGGGCAACCTCGTAGAATGCCGTGGTCGGGGTTCCCGGGGCGGCGGGCCGGATGCGGGCGTTACCTTGAGCCGGCCGGCGGCGGGGGGTAGCATGGAAGCCCGATGGCGGCTGGCGGGGGGGCATGCAAGGGTAACGCGCGGGGCCGGAGAGGGTCGCCGCACGGCTGGGGGTATGGGTAGTGGGAAAGAAGAAGAGCGCAGATGAAGAGGGCGTCAAGCTTGTCGTGCGCAATCGCAAGGCCCGACACGACTATGAGATTTTCGATACCTTCGAGGCCGGCCTGGTTCTGGTCGGCTCCGAGGTCAAGAGTCTCCGAGCGGGCAAGGTCACGATTTCGGATGCCTATGCGGCGCCCCGCGCAACAGAGATGTTCCTGCTCAATCTTCACATTGCGGCCTATGAGAAGGCTACCGTGGAACCTCACGAGCCGCTGCGACCCCGCAAGCTGCTGCTCCACAAACGCCAGATCCAACGCCTGGTCGGCCGCATTCAAGAGCGGGGGCTGACCCTGATTCCGCTGCGCATCTACTTCAAGGAAGGGAAGGCGAAGGTGGAGCTGGGCCTGGCCCGCGGCAAGCGCAAGTACGACAAGCGGGAGGCGATTGCCAAGCGTGACGCCCGCCGCGACATGGATCGGGTTCGCGCCGCGCGGGACGGGCAACGATGACTCGGATCTGCTTCAGGGAACGCGGCTGGTTCCGGGTGGGGTGCCTCTGCCTGGCCCTGGCCTGCGGGGCCGGCCCCGCGGAATCGGCGGATTTGGATTGCCCTGATCAGGTGGCGGTCTCCCATCGCCTTGGGCCACGCCCGGCGGGGTTGGTTCTGGGAGTCGTGCCTGCCGACGGGCGCGCGGCGCGCTGGGATGGATTGCACTCCGTGGCGGGCGTGCCGTATTGGCCGTTGGAGGAGGCCAGCAGCGCCTTTGGGGCCCGGCTGTGGTGGGATCCTGAGAAGCTGCGGGGCGAATGGGAGGTCGATTCGCTGCGCTGCCGCTTCGTCGTGGGCGGTGAGATCCTGCACTGTGGAGATCGCGCCTGGCAACTCAGGGCTCCCATCCTCTATGCCGACAACCGGCTGCTGGTGCCGCTCGATTTCGTCGCCGTGGTGATCGATTCGATGCTGCCCGGACGCTATGACTATGACGAACGCGGGGCTCTTCTGCTGCAGCGTCCGGTCCTGCCGGCCATCCAGCTTCCGACCATCGAGCAGGTCGGTCGCCGGACCTATCTGCGTTGGCGACTCGATCAGGCCCCGCGGACGCGCCTGGTCGGTGATGGCGTGGGAGCCATGGTCGTCGAGATCGACAGCGTGGGTATCGATCCGCTGTCGGAATCCGCGGTGTTGTCGCGCAGCGGCGCCTGCCTGTACGAGGTGCGTCCCGACGAGGCGGGCGTGGCCTTTCACATCGCCGTCTCCACGGACATCCGCGCCTGGCGCTTTCAGTGGCGGCGGGAGCGCCGCGAGTTGGAGTTGACCCTTTCGGAAAACGAGGGAGACCGGGCCTACCGCACTTACACAGCCTGGGATCCTTCGGGGATCTTGACGGGGCCGGCCCCCGGCGGCGCGCGTGACCGTCCGGTGATGATCGTCTTCCCCGGCCGGGATCAGATCGAGGCAGAGCGCCAGCGCGCGCCCGAGGAAGCCCTCTGTCTGGCCCAGGCCTGCGGCCAGCGGCTCGTCGAGATGCTGCAACGCGCGGGGCGCGAGGTGCTGGCGTATGAAGAGAGCGACGAGGCCGAGTGGGCGGGCGTGGCCAACCGGAGGAATGCGTCGGCCTGTATCATCCTGCGGGCCCATCAGGTTGGGCCGGGGGTGCCACATGGGATTCGACTTGTCACCTATGACACGCGCCCCGGCTTTCTGCCCATGCGGCCCCTGGACGCCATTGGGGTAGGTGGGCAGGGAGCCGGGCCGGCGCCGGTTGTACAGGGAAGCGAGGATGTGAAGCTGGTGCCCTGGTCGCATGTGGCGGTCCGGCACGCGCGCGGCAACCAGGAGTTGGCCGCGGCGCTCGGAAGCGGTCTGTCCCAGGGTTTCCCGCAGCATCCGGTCAGGAGCGAACGATGGGTCCATCGCAGTCTGGAGGGCCTGGATCTTCCCGGAGTGGTCGTCTATCTGGGAGACCTGACGGGATTCGCGGATCCCGCCCTGGATCGGGACGCCCTGCCGGCGCACGTGGCGGAAATGATCGCGCTCGGTCTGGAGAGCTTCCTGTGGGAGCAGGATCAGGGCGGGTGGCCACGATGAGCGGGCCCCGCAGGCGGTGGTGGGTGTTGTGGGTGGCTGTTGCGGCCATGATCGGGGTGGGGATTGCGATCCTGGTGCGGGATCTTTCCGAAACCCGTTCTTCCGATCCCCGCGGCCCGGGGAAGCCGTTGACGGTGCCTCTGCTTGCCGGCCAGCTCTACATCCCCGATGCCAGCGGCGACCTGGTCCGGTCAACGCGCTACCTGCGCGACGGAAGCGATCTCGAGGCGGCCGCTCGGGCGGCCATTGCCGAGCTCATCGCGGCGAGCGGCTCGGCCCCCCTGCCCACCTGGCCTCGCACGGCCACGCTCCTGGACCTGTTCATCGCTCCGGATGGGGTGGCCTATGCGAACTTCGCCGGGAGTCTGCGCTATCGCATGCCGCCAGGGGACCAGACCGAGTGGCTCATCGTCGCGTCCCTGACCCGCACGCTGTGCGGCACATTCGCCGGCATTCGCGGAGTCCGCGTGATGATCGATGGTCAGACGCAGGGACCGTTGCGCCGGGCGCTGCCCCTGGACAGGGTGTACCGGCCCGAGTTTTTCACGACCGCGGTGCGAATGGGAGAGGGCCGTTAGAGCATGCCTGCAGAAACCATATCCACAGCGCGGGATGACCGCGCCCAGCGCCAGTGGCCCATCGGCGTGTTCGATTCGGGGCTGGGCGGCCTCACCGTCGTGCGTGCCATTCGGAGTCAGCTTCCGGGAGAGGACATTGTCTACTTCGGAGATACCGCCCGGGTTCCCTACGGGACGAAGTCTCCCGAAACGGTGACGCGTTGTGCACGCGAGTGCTTCACCTTCCTGGTGCGCCGGAGAATCAAATTGCTGGTCGTGGCCTGCAATACCGCCAGTGCGATCGCGTTGCCGGAACTGGCCGGGGGCCTTTCGGTCCCGGCGGTGGGAGTGATCCTGCCCGGTGTGGAAGCCGCCCTGCGCGCCAGCCGGTGCCGGCGGGTCGGTGTCGTGGGCACCGAGGCGACCATCGCCAGCGGAGCCTACCGGCATGCGCTGCGACAGAAGGAACCGGATCTGGAGGTGCATGAGCGCGCCTGTCCGCTCTTCGTCCCCTTGGCCGAAGAGGGATGGCTGCGGGGCGAGGTGCCCGAACTCGCGGCGCGCCACTATCTGCGTGACCTGATCGAGGCCGGCATCGACACGCTCATTCTGGGATGCACTCACTACCCGATGCTCAAGGCGGTGATCGGACAGGTGGCCGGCGCCGGGATCACGCTGGTGGACTCGGCGGAGGAGACCGCCCGCGAGACCCAGCGCACCCTCGCGCAGCGTGGCCTCGACCGTCCGCCTGGGACGGGCGGTCGTTGCGAGATCTTTGTGTCCGACGCCGCCCGGCGATTCGCCGAGGTCGGCAGCGCGTTTCTGGGCGAAGAGCTCACCCAGATCACCACCGTGGACCAGGGCGATCTTCCCTGGTATGAGCGGTAGCGTCTACACACCCGGCGCCGGCGCATACGGCCAAGCGGCGACGCGCGCGATCCGCTGGTGCAAGGAGTCTGATCATGCCTGAAGCAACGCAGAGGTCGCGGCCCGACGGCCGCGGACCGGAGGAGATCCGTCCGCTGCAGATCGCCAGTCCCTTCCTGCGCCATGCGGAGGGATCGGCGTCGATCCGCACCGGTCATACCTGGGTGGTATGCGCGGCCACGGTCGAGGATCGGCAGCCCGGCTGGCTCAAGGGCACCTCGCGGGGATGGGTGACGGCCGAATATGGCATGCTCCCCAGAGCCGTGGGAGTTCGCCGGGGACGGGAAGCCACCTCGCGCGGTCTGGAGATCCAACGTCTGGTGGGCCGCTCGCTGCGGGCGGTCGTCGATTTGCGCCTCCTGCCCCAGCACACCATCACGATCGATTGCGATGTCATCGAGGCCGATGGCGGTACGCGCACGGCGGCGCTGACCGGGGCTTTCGTGGCCCTGTGCCAGGCCTGCCGCTGGATGGCGCGCGAGGGGCGCATCGTCAAATCCCCCATCCGTGATCAGGTGGCCGGCCTGGGGATCGGCATCGTGGGCGGCCAGTTGATCAGCGATCTGAACTACGCGGAGGATTCGATCGCCGATACGGATGCCAACCTGTTCATGACCGCCGCGGGGCAGGTCGTTGGGCTGAGCGCCGCGGCCGAGCAGAAGCCGTTCGAAGCCGCCATGCTCATGCGGATGGTCGAGATCGCCCGGCCCGGATTCGAGCGGCTCTTCGCGGCTCAGCGCGACGCTCTGGGAATGCCGGCCGAAGGACCCTTCCGGCCGGCGGAGCTGCTGCGCTGAGCCCTGACGGGGGAGTGACGAGTGGATACGAAGAAACGTTCGTGGATGAAGTCGCTGACGTGGCGCCTGTTCGGGGTTTTCCTGCTGGGCCTGATTGCGTGGCTGATCACCCACGACTGGAAACAGATGACGGTGATCACCGTTCTGTTTCACGGCATTCGTTTGATCCTCTACTACTACCATGAGCGGGTATGGGAGCGGATCGTGTGGGGCCGGGTTCAGCACCCGCTGGCGGGGATCCCGGTCACCGACGAGTTGACGCCTGAGGATCTGCAGGAGGTCAAAGAGAAGCTGCGCAGCCTGGGCTATCTCGACTAGGCCGGCGCCAGCAGCGTCCCGCGAGGAAGGAGTCGGTTGCGTGAAAATCCTGTTTGCCAGCCACAACCCGGACAAGATCCGGGAACTCGAGAACGCTCTCCAGGGCCTCCCGCTGGAGGTGGCCAGCGCGCGGGACTATCCCGACCTGATCCCGCCGGAGGAGAGCGGCACGACCCTGGAGGAAAACGCGCTGCTCAAGGCCCGGGCCGCGCACCAGGCCACCGGGCAACTCTGTCTGGCCGATGACACCGGGCTGGAGGTCGAGGCTCTGAACGGCGCGCCCGGAGTGCACAGCGCCCGCTACGCGGGACCCGAGCAGAGCTACCGCCGCAACCTCGAGAAGCTGGCGCGGGAGATGGCCGCCGTTGCGGCCGGCCGGCGGGCGGCCAGGTTCCGGACCGCCGTGGCGCTGCTGTTTCCGGACGGCAGCGAGTGGGTCGTCGAAGGTGTGTGTGAGGGAGAGATCGCCACCGCGGCGCGTGGAGACGGCGGCTTTGGATACGATCCGCTGTTCTACCTGCCCGAGCTGGACAAGACGTTTGCGGAAATGAGCCTGTCCGAGAAGCAGTCGCTGAGCCACAGGGGCCGGGCGATGCGCAAAGCCCGCGCGATGTTGGAGGCCTGGCTGGAAGCTGCCACTGCCGCGGGGCCCTAGCGGAGCGGGGTCAAAATCCTGAAACCCACCCGATCCTTTCGTGTATTCACTATCGGTTGCTCTGACCATGGGGGGGCGTGAGGAAACCCCATGGTGACCTCTCAAGAGGAGACGGTAGCGAATAGGCACAAGACCCTGACCACAACTGCTCCTCGGCCTCCGGAGCGGGGCCTGGTACCCCTGACGTCGGGGGCCTGGTGACAGGATGCACCGGGCCCCCGATTTTCTATTCTCTTCAGTTCCATGCCGTTTCTGCGAATGATCGAGGTTGGCCGTCCGCTGTCGGCCACCCGCGGCTAGGACGCAAACAGCCGGCGATTCCGCACGCAGATCCGCACCAGCCAGAGCATCAGCGGAACCTCGATCAGCACGCCCACCACGGTGGCCAGGGCTGCTCCCGATGCGAGCCCGAAGAGCATGGTGGCCGTCGCGATGGCCACCTCGAAATGATTCGAGGCGCCGATCATCGCGGCCGGCGCGGCATCTTCGTAGCGCAGCTTGAGCAGGCGCGCCGCCCAGAAGCCGATGCCGAAGACCAGCAGGGTTTGCAGGAACAGCGGGATCGCGATCCAGAGGATCGTCAGGGGGTTGGCCACGATGACGTCGCCCTTGAAGCTGAACAGCAGGATCAGTGTGGTCAAGAGGGCCACGATCGTCACCGGGGTCAGCAGCGGCAGGAAACGGGCCTGGAACCACTCGTCTCCTTTCCAGGCGATCAGCCAGCGGCGCGTCAGGAACCCGGTCACCAGCGGCAAGGCCACATAGATGCCGATCGACAGTACGAGCGCCTGCCACGGAACCGGCAACCGGCCGACCCCCAGGAGAAAGCCGCCCAGAACCCCATAGAGCAGCAGCATGGTCAACGAGTTGACGGCCACCAGTACCAGCGTGAGTCCATCACTGCCCCGTGCCAAATGGCCCCAGACCAGGACCATCGCCGTGCAGGGGGCGATGCCCAGCAGGATGCAGCCGGCCAGATAGCTGCGCCACAGCGGCACCTCGAGCATGCGGACCCCTTCATGCAGCACGACGGTACCCGCTCCGTGGGCCGCGCCCACCGGTAGGTCGAGACCGAAGGGCAGCTTCACCAGATCGGTTGCCTCGGGTCCAATGAAACCTTTCAACAGGTAGCCGAGAAACAGGCTGGCAATACCAACCATCGTGAAGGGCTTGATGGCCCAGTTGATGACCAGGGTCATGAGCAGCGGCTTCGTGTTGCGGCCGGCCCGCGCCACGCGCGCGAAGTCGATCTTGACCATGATCGGGTACATCATGAAGAACAGGCAGATCGCGATCGGGATCGAGACCACCGGGGCGCCCTGCACGTTGATCGACATGCCGTCGAGTGCGCGGGCCACCTGCGGCGCGAGGCGGCCGAGGAGGATGCCGCCCAGGATGCACAGGCCGACCCAGAGGCTGAGATAGCGTTCGAAGATGCTCGTCATGCGGCGCGGGTCGTTCGCGGCCGAAGGGGGGCTGTTCATGCTGGCTCCTCGTCAAGGCCGGCCGGCAACGTGGCCACGAAATCACGGATCTCGTCACGCACGCGGCGGTAGACGGCCAGAATCTCTTGCTCATCGGAGAGCGCCTGGGTCAAGTGGGGCGGATCGTCGAAGCCGCGGTGCACGACTCGCGTCTCCCCGGGAAAGAGCGGACAGGTCTCATGGGCGTGGCCGCAGACGGTGATCACGACATCGATCGGAAGGCCGGCCAACTCGTCGACGTGCCGCGAGCGCTGGCCCGAGATATCAACACCCGCCTCGGCCATGACCATGACCGCGCGCGGGTCGAGACCGTGGGGGGCGATGCCGGCCGAGCTGGCCTCGAGCACGCCGCTCTTGAGGCGGCGGGCCCAACCTTCAGCCATCTGGCTGCGGCAGGAGTTGCCGGTGCACAGGAACAGGATGCGCGGCTTGTGAGTCATCCGGTCCCCTCCGTGGCGGCGCCGTTCGAAGCGCCGCGCTGCAGGCGGCAATAGTCGGCGGGTGCCACCGACAGGATCGATGCGAGCGCCTGGCGGTCGGCGGCGAGTTGAACATCGCGGCTGCTCTTGCGCTGGACCCAGGTCAGCAGTGTCTGGTGCGATCGGCGGAGGGCGAGCCGGTACCAGATCCAGCGGCCCTGACGGCGTCTCTTGACGAGGCCGGCGCGCTGGAGCACGGCGAGGTGGCGGCTCACGGTAGCGCCCGTCGCTTGAAGGAGTCCGGTGATCTGGCAGGCGCACAATTCCTCGTGGTTGGACAGCGCGAGCACGATCCGCAGGCGGCTGCGGTCGGCAAGAGCCTTCAACGTAGTGACGCTCTGGTCCATGGACATGATCCGGATCGATCCTCCGCGGGCGGCCGGGCCGCCTTGCTCTGCGAGTCGAGCTGCTTATTTAGCAGATTGGCTAAATGAGGTCAAGAACACAGATCGATGGCCCCCGGGGACGGCTCGGCAGGATCATTTGCATTCGCCCCCCCGAATTTGCTAGAGTCATCCATCTTTTTCGCCGCGATCGCGCCACGGTCGCGCCATGATCGCGTCGCTGTCGCGGCATGATCGCGCCACGGTCGTGCCATGATTGCATCGCTGTCGCGGCATGATCGCGCTACGGTCGCGGCATGATCGCGTCGCGATTTCTGAGGACACCGTGACCCGCCCGAGAGGTGCGGGAGAGGCCAGAGACGACCATGCTCAAAGATCTGACCAAGGTCAGGAACATCGGTATCAGCGCCCACATCGATTCGGGCAAGACAACCCTGACCGAACGGATTCTGTACTACACGAAGCGCATCCACGCGATGCACGAGGTGCGCGGCCGGGACGGCGTCGGGGCCAAGATGGATTCGATGGAACTCGAGCGCGAGCGTGGCATCACGATTGCGTCGGCGGCGACCTACTGCCAGTGGAATCACCACCATATCAACATCATCGACACGCCGGGCCATGTCGACTTCACGATCGAGGTCGAGCGCGCCCTGCGGGTGCTCGACGGGGCGATCATGATCCTGTGCGCCGTGGCCGGTGTGCAGTCGCAGTCGCTGACGGTCGATCGTCAGATGCGGCGCTATCGCGTGCCGCGCCTGGCCTTCATCAACAAGTGCGATCGCGTGGGATCGAATCCCGAGCGGGTGGTCGATCAACTGCGCGAGAAGCTCGGGCTCAATGCCGTCATGTTGCAGGTGCCCATTGGCCTGGAAGCCTGGCATGTCGGGCTCGTCGATCTGATCACAATGAAGGCGCTGTATTTCGAGGGGCCGCATGGGGACGAGGTCCGCGTGGCTGAGATCCCGGCCGACCTCCGGGAGAAGGCCGCGGCGCGCCGCGAGCTGCTCCTGGATGCCGCGGCGATGTTCTCCGACGACCTCACCGAGGCCATTCTGGAGGGGGAGCCGACCGAAGTGATGGTTCGGGAGGCGATCCGGATCGGCGTTCTCCGCGAGGAGCTGTGTCCGGTGCTCGTGGGCTCGGCCTACAAGAACAAGGGCGTGCAGCCGCTGCTGGACGCCGTCGTTGCCTACCTGCCCGATCCGCCGAGCATCGCCCATGAAGCGCTGGACCTGACGAAAGAGGGAACGCGGTTGGCCCTGACGGCCTGCCCGGACGATCCCGCGGTGGCCCTGGCGTTCAAGCTCGAGGATGGGCCCTACGGGCAGCTGACCTACATTCGCATGTACCAGGGCAGCCTTCAGAAGGGCGACACCATCGTGAACATGCGCACGGGAAAGAAGAGCAAGGTCGGCCGCCTGGTGCGCATGCATTCCGATCAGATGGAGGACATCGAGAGCTCTACGGCCGGCGACATCCTGGCCCTGTTCGGGATCGATTGCGCGTCAGGGGACACGTTCACCGACGGCACCATCGAACTGTCGATGTCCTCGATGTTCGTTCCCGAACCGGTCATCCGGTTGACCGTCAAGCCCAAGGACAACAAGGCCAAGGCCAACGTATCGAAGGCCCTGCAGCGCTTCTCGCGGGAGGATCCCACGTTCCGCACGATGGTGGATCCCGAGACGAATGAGACGATCATCGCCGGGATGGGCGAACTCCATCTCGACGTCTACATCGAGCGGATGCGGCGTGAGTACAAGGCCGAAGTCGAGATCGGACGGCCGCAGGTGGCCTACCGGGAGACGATCACGGCCAGGGCGCTGTTCAACTACACTCACAAGAAGCAGACCGGGGGCTCCGGTCAATTCGGCAAGATCCAGGGGTACATCGAGCCGTCAGCGTCGGACGAGTTCGAATTCGACAACCAGGTGGCCGGCGGACACGTGCCGACCGAGTACATCCCCTCCGTGGAGAAGGGCTTTGCCGAGATGCTGGCCAAGGGCACACTGGTGGGGTTCCCGATCGTGGGGGTGCGGGTCGTGCTCGAGGATGGCTCGGCCCACAGCGTCGACTCATCCGATATGGCCTTCCAGGCCGCCGGCCGGGGGGCCTTCCGGGAGTGTTACCCCAAGGCCAGTCCGCAGGTGCTCGAGCCGGTCATGAAGGTGTCGGTCGAATGCCCCCGCGAGTACCAGGGGGATGTCATCGGATCTCTGATGCAGCGTCGGGGGCTCATCGTAGGTACGACAGAGGATCAGAACTTCGTCCGCGTGGAGGCCGATGTCCCGCTGGCCGAGATGTTCGCCTATGCCACGGCCCTGCGATCCCTTACCCAGGGCAAGGCGGAGTTCGCGATGGAGTTCGCCCGCTACGCACCTGCGCCGGCCAGCATCGCGGAGGAGTTGATCGAAAACTATCGCCGGAGCAGGAAAGAGGGCTCGTAGCCGAACGGGAATGGCCCCGAAAAGGAAGGAACGCATGTACAGCAAAGAGGTCCACGAGCGCAGCCCGTTGCGCGTGTTCGAGAAGTCGATTCATGGCGGTCTGGGCCCCGGAAACCTGGGGGTCGTGATGTCGCGGGCCGGCATTGGGAAGACCGCCTTCCTGATCGGCGTGGCCCTGGACGACCTCATGCAGGGCCGCAAGGTGCTGCACATCTCCTTCGACGACTCGGTCGAACGGATCCGGGATTTCTACGACGTGATCTTCAAGGAACTGCAGAAGACCACCCGCATGCAGGATGCGGCCGAGACATTCCGTTGTGTGGAGCGCAGCCGCATGATCCACGTCTACGCCCGCGGTGAGCTGTCGGTGGATCGTCTGGCCGAGTCGGTGGCGTTTCTGGGCAAGCACATGAATTTCGAGCCGCGGGTGCTCATCATGGATGGGGTCGATTTCCGCGCCACCAGCAACGAGGAGTTGGCGGCCCTGAAGCAACTGGCCGAGACGCTCAAGGTCGAGGTGTGGATGTCGGCCCAGGTGCACCGTGCGGATCCGCCGCAGCCCCCCGTGCGGGTTGCAGACCATGTCGTGCGCTTCGACCGTTACATCAGCATCTTCGTGCTTCTTCATCCGGAAGAGGAAGGCTCGATCACGGTGCAGCTGCTGAAGGATCATGACAACCCAGACCTCACAGATCTGCGCATGAAACTCGATCCGACGACGTTGCTGCTGCTGGCGGAGTAGACTCAAAGGTGTCCGCCGAATGAGCATGTGGGACAGGTCAATCTGCAATTGACTGTCTTTGTTGATTTTACGAGTCTGGCCCTTCAGGCCCCTGCAGAGCCACCCCCTTTTGCTGTATGATACATGGATCGAGTTCGCGTTCACGTTCCTTCCTCAGGCTGGCCACGCTTCCCGGGGAGACCTCCAGCGACAGAGCCGCATGGCCCAGGTGTGTTCGTCAGAGGGACGTACATGGGGTGCCTTCAGAGCACCCGTTTGGAAAGCAAAGGTAGGAGGCAACATGCTTCGCAGCCACGCAGCCAGGATGATGATTCCGATGGCGATTCTCCTGGGTGTCGGAACCGCCCAACTCACATTCGCGCAATCTTTGTCCGCCACCCCGCAACTCGGCGAGAGCGAGACCTTGTGGATCCGGCCCGAGCTGCCGGGCCACGGTCGCGCCCCG
>CAYQJL010000035.1:0-2583 GCA_964417675.1 uncultured bacterium
TCGACGTACTACGCTCAAGCGTCAGGACAGGCCACAGAAGCCACCGAACCGAAGCGACGTGGCCCCCAGCCCGGGATATCGGACGAAGCGCTCCTAGCCGCTATCAAGAATGACCTCGAACGCTCACCGTTCGTTGGTGAAGGGCACGGCGGCATGAGCTGGTCGGCGCCGCAGACGATCAACGACCGCGCCGGGGGCGGCCTGAACCTGTGGCCGGATCTGGCCGTGGGCCCCACCGGCAACCTCTACGCCGCGTGGCTGGACGACCGAGGCCGAGGAGATGATGGACGAGGCCGGCGAGAAGGCCAGCGATACGATGGAGAAGACCGAGAACATATAGTAGCCCATCGTTCATCGGACATGTGGTCTCGCGCGAGAATACCGAACGGCCGGGGGGCAGTTCCCCGGCCGTTTCTCGTCGGAACCCGCAGCTCAGGGGCTCCCCTGCATGCCGCTCAGCCGGTCAGTCCCGCGAGGCGGCTGATCCTCTGAGCGCAAGCCACTCGTTCTCCAGCATCGACATCATCACGAAGTCGTGAAACCGGCCTTCGTGAAGGTAGCCGTCGCGCTGCAAGCCCTCGCGACGGAATCCCAGACTCTCCCAGAACCGCAGGGCTCCCTCGTGGAACCCGACGACCCCGACGGCGACGCGGTGCATGCCGCAGTAATCGAACGCGAAATTGAGGAGGATGCGGCCGACCTCCCGGCCGTATCCCCGACGCCACGCATCGCGTTCCCCGATGACGATGCTCATGTCGGTCGTGCGCCAGCGCTCGTCCATCCGAAGCAGCCCCGCCTCCCCGATCACCCGGTCATCCTCGCTCGTCAAGATGACATACCACCGCCTCGTGGGTTCGGCCGAGGCCCGCTCGTACCACGCCTCGACCTCCTGCAGCGATTGGACGCCCGGATGCCCGATGAGGCCGCAAAGCTCGGCGTCGGACAGCCACCGGAGTACGTGCTCGAGGTCGCCCGGCTCCATGCGACGCAGATAGACACTCTCGCCGACGAGCAGACGGGGGCCGGCCGCCTCGCGCGGGCGCGTCTCCGACGGGCTACCGGGGCTCGATGACATAGCCCCCCCCCCGCAGATCGAGACCTGGTGGTAGTAGGCGTCCAGCCCGGCGTGATGAAGCGCCTCGCGCGCCTCGTCGCTCGCCCAGTAAATGCATAGTGGATTGTATCCACCCTCCCCTGGCAAGCGGGTCGCAAAATCGCGTCAGCGGAGCCTGGTCCAGCGCACTCGGTGCTCGCTTCGCTCCGTCCACCCGGTCACTCGTGCGCCCTGGCCCCAGAATCCGGCCCCGGTCGCTTATCTTCAGTCACAGCGGCCAGTATTGCACGGTCCCGGGGCCCACTCCAGGCATTGCTTCGCCCTCGCCACCTTTGGCTCCTACGCGGCGAATTTCCACCCGCACATCCATGCTCTCGCCACCCAGGGAGCCTTTCGCTCCACGGGCGAGTTCGTGGAGGTGGGGACGATCAACACCGATGTGCTCGAGCAGCTCTTCCGCCGCCTGGTGCTGACCCGCCTTCACCGGGCCGAGCGGCTCTCGGCCGAGTTCCGCGACACGTTGCTCGCCTGGACCCACTCGGGCTTCTCGGTCCATGCCGGTCCGCGGCTCTACCCCTGGGAAGCAGGTCATCTGGCCCGCCTGGGCCGCTACATCGCACGGGTGCCGATGCCCCAGAAGGAGGTGCGCCTGACCGAGGCGGGCAAGGTGCGCATCTTGACCCCACCCGATCCGCGCACCGGGGGCACCGAACTCGAACTCGACTCCCTGGACTGGATCCCCCAGGTCGTCGAGCAGATTCCCGCCCCCCGGCAACACCTGACGCGCTACTACGGCGCCTACGCCAACCGTCGGCGCCGCAAGCTGCACGCCGCCTGGAGCGCGGCGGCCGAGGGCGAGAGGGGAGCCACGGAAGCTCGGCCGGCGCCACAGCACGCGCACCCGCAGGAACAGCCGCGCGCGGCCGCGCTATCGCCCGCGCCATCTGTGCAGGCCGAGCAGCTCTTCCAGACGCCGCCCGAGGACCCGCCCCCTCGGCCGGCGTGCCGCTCGAGCTGGGCGCGGCTGCTGCGCAAGATCTTCGAGGTCGATCCGCTCCTGTGCCCGCAATGCCAGACGGAGATGAAGGTCGTCAGCGTGATCACCGATCCGGCGGTGATCGACGCGATCCTCTCGCACATCCGCCAGAAGGGTGGGCGCGACCCGTTCGAGGGGCGCCGGCCGCCGGCGACCGGCTCCCACGCGGCCGGCATGGCCGGGCTTGCCGTGTGACCTGCGAGCGGGGCGACCGGATGCCGGGTGCGGAGCCAACCAAGATCACAGCCTGAGGGCTTAACCAGTCTCCCCAGCCGGAAGGAGTCCGTGGGGAGGAGGGCGGAGCTATGCCTGGAGTGGGTCCCGGGACTGTGCTATACATGGCCCATGCGACAGAGCGACCGGGGGCCGGATTCCGTGGCCAGGGCGCTCGCGTGACCGGAGGGACTGAGCGACGCCAGCGGAGGCGTGCCCGGTGGCAGGGCCATTTGAGGCGATTTGCTGCCCGCTTGCTGGGGGAGGGTGGATACAATCC
>CAYQJL010000036.1:0-9092 GCA_964417675.1 uncultured bacterium
GGAGTTCATCCGCTTCCCCGGCGAGCCGCACGGGCTTTCGCGCGGAGGACGGCCCGATCGCCGCGTGGTTCGCTTGCACAAGATTCTGGAGTGGTTCGAGCGACACCTGTGACCCCGGGCTTGTACGATCGGTCGTCTCTGATTCTCATAGGCTTATACGATCGGTAGTCTCTGATCTTCAGTGGTTCCAGGCGTGTGAGATCACGGGGGTATGGAATGCAGATCACCTTTCACGGCGCGGTCAGGTCGGTCACCGGTTCTCGGCACCTCCTGGAGGTCCAGGGTCACAAGATTCTGCTCGACTGCGGCCTCTATCAGGGACGCCGCTTCGAGTCCGAGACGCGCAACCGCGAGTTTCCGTTCGATCCAAGCACGATCGAGGCCGTACTCCTCTCCCACGCCCACATCGATCATTCGGGCAATCTGCCCAATCTCGTCAAGCAGGGCTTCCGCGGCCCGATTCACGCCACCCGCGCCACGGCCGGCCTGCTGGATCCCATGCTCATGGACAGCGGCCACATCCAGGAACGGGACGTCGAGTTCCTGAACAAGCGGCTCGCCCGCAAGAAGCAGAAGCCGGTCGCTCCGCTGTACACCCAGGCGGATGTCGAGAAGACCTTGCCGCTCATACAACCGCAGGCCTACGGCCGGCAGTTCGAGGTCGTCCCGGGCATCTCGGTTCACTTTCGCGACGCCGGGCACATTCTCGGTTCGGCCATCACGGTCCTGGATTTGCAGGAGGGCGGGAAACGGCTGCGCCTGGTCTACACCGGGGATCTGGGCCGCAAGCATCTTCCCATCATACGCGATCCGGAAACGGTGCCCGGCGTCGAGGTCCTGATCTGCGAGACGACCTACGGCAACCGCCTGCACGACGAGACCCAACAGGTGCCCGACATCATGACCGAGATTCTCAATCGCGCGTACGAGAAGCGCAGCAAGGTCATCATCCCTTCCTTCGCCGTGGGCCGCACCCAGGAGATTGTGACCGTGCTCAAGGACCTCTTCCGCAGCCGACGGGTTCCGGCCATGCCCGTCTATGTCGACAGCCCGCTGGCAGTCAACGTTACCGACGTTTTCCGCGAGCATGAGGAGTGTTTCGACGAGGAGACCCTCCACCTTCTCCGTGACGAACATACCGATCCGTTCGGTTTCCGGCTGATGCATTACGTGCGGGACGTGGAAGAGTCCAAGTCGCTCAACGCGAAATCCGGCCCGATGGTCATCATCTCCGCTTCGGGTATGTGCGAGGCCGGACGCATCCGCCATCATCTGCTCAACAGCATCGGCAACCCCGCCAACCTGATCCTCTTCGTCGGCTTCCAAGCCGAGCACACCCTGGGCCGCCGCCTGGTGGAGGGTCGCAAGGAAGTGAACATCTTCGGTGAACCGGTGGAGGTTCACGCCGAGGTGCGCGTCATCGATGCGTTCAGCGCCCATGCCGACCGGGATGAACTGCTGGGTTGGCTCAAGGAGCTCGACCAGCGGCCGCGGCGGATCTACCTGGTGCACGGGGAGGAAAAGCAGTCGCTGAGCTTCGGGGAACTGCTGCAGGAGAACGGGTTTCGGAATGCGGTGGTGCCGGAACTCGGGCAGACCTATCTGCTCTGATCTTGGCCGTGATGGAAGCTACGCTATGCGGATGAGGGCCAGGTAGGTATCGCGCGGTGTGAAGCCCAGGCGCCGGGCCAGGCGCTGCGAGGTCTCGTTGCCGGCGTCCCAGTGCGCCGTGATTCCGTGGTCTAGACAGTGGCCCAGCAGGGCGGCACTGACGGCGGTGGCCAGACCCTGGCCGCGGCAACGCTCGTGCGTATTGACCTGGACTTCGATGCCCTTGCTGCATACGGCGTAGGAAGAGGCGCCGGCCACGATGATGTCTTCCTGATCGAGCACGCAGAATCCGATGCCCTCGGCCAGGAAGCGCTCGGCCGATCCGAAGTTGTGCACGTGGTCTTCGGAGATGAGCTCGGGATCGGCAAGAATCCTGAGCGCCAACTCCTCATCGATCCGTCGAATGGCATACCCCTTCGACAGCTTCCCACTCAGTGCTGCCAGCCGGTCCCGATCCAGGGATTCTTCCGAGAAACCGTAGCGGGGAACCACGACCAATCGATCGCCATGGATCTCGCGCAGCACAGACTCCCAGGCCGCTGGGCCCGGCAAGATGGCTTTGAAGCAGGGTGCCTCTCCGGCCAGCGTCCTGGCAGCCGGGAGATCTACATCCCCTCCATAGACGACGATGTCGGCGAAGCGAAGGCAGGCCACCCGCGGATGATCAGCATCATCGGCGACAGCCACACCCATCCGGCCCTCCAGTACCGCGTCGATCAGAAACGACGGCCGGTGTCCGACAAACAGGCCGGCAAGCAACCGGCGCCCCGCTGCGCTCACCTCCAAGAAAGCCATGGCTGATTCCTCCGCTGTGTCCACTCCCGGGGCTCTTCGCTCAGCGTCCCGGCAGGGTGGGCGAATACGATGGGGGTTCCTGGTAGGATGGCGGTTCCTGGTAGGATGGCGGTTCCTAGTAGGATGGCGGTTCCTGTCCATACTGGACCCACTCTTCCCGGGAGGGTCCGTAGATCCCCGGCACCCGTTCGCCGAGCAGGCGCAGGAGCACCGTCATCTGGCCGCGATGGTGCGTTTCGTGATCCAGCAGGACTCTGACCGTGCGGCCGCGGGTCCATTCCTCACCATAGAGCACATCGCTCTTCCCCAGGGTCGCATCGCTCCAGCCGGCCTTGAGTGCTTCGCCGAGCTCGATGATAACTCGGTCATAGGCCTCCTGGATCTGGGCCGCGGTCGTCGGGGGGTCGGTGGCGGGATCCACACTGCTGAGTCCCAGGCCTACCTGGTTCATCATCTCCGGTATGGTGGCGACGATGTGCCAGGCGACTTGCCCCAAGGTGCGGTATTCGCCCGCCCTCCGCGACAGATTCTCATCCGTCAGAGTGCCGAGAATGCGGCGGGTGCTCGCGGATTGCTCCTCAAGGGCTCGGTGTACATCGCCCATCTGTCTGAACATCGAGGCCTCCTTCGCTCGTACGTGAGGCGCGAGTATCGCACATGGGAGGCCGGGATCCCAAGCCCGACGATCGCCTGTTCCATGGATGCGGAGTGGCGGGCATCAACTCCACGAATGGCGCGAACTTGCGTAATCTGTGGAATCTGAAGGTACAGTTCCGTTTTCCAAACAATCGTAAACAACGCTCGAGCCGCGACTCCGTGCGGGGCGAACCGTAGGCCGCCCAGCAACTGTTTGCAGCAGAAGCAACTAGGTCGATCCTGTCATCTTGTGTGGCGGAAGCCGTCATGATGTGACATTAATAGAGAGGTGATGGATCCTCTGGTGCTGATGGATCCCAGGGCCTTGAGCTTCCCTCTCAGCGGACAGTAGCTCTGTCGGGAACAAGGCCCAAGCTTCAAGCGAACGTTTCGGGGCCGGCGATGAGGCCCGATGCTGATTCACGTGTGGATTTGGCAGTTGGAACCCGAAACAGGTGGATGTTTATACACTCGTACGCCGGGCATAGTGTCATGTTCGGCGCTGTGGACCCATAACCAATGGATGTCCAACTAGCTGTCCCCATCGAATGGGAGGTGCCCAATGAACGCATTTGACGACTGTGTCAAGAAGGGGCGGCTGAAGACAATCGAGACCGACGCAGAAACGGTGGCCCGGGAGCTGTCCACGGCTCAGGAGGAGATCGAGCAGGGGCGCGTCTACTATGAGAAGGGAAACTGGAGTGGCGTGGCCGTGCAATCGTACTTCGCCATGTCCCATTGTTCCCGCGGCGCATTGGCTTCCCAGGGATACCGCGACACCAATTTCTACGCCCTGTGCGTAGGCATAGAACAACTGTTCGTCGAGCCCGGTGATCTACAGCCAGATACGATCAAGCAGCTTCGCACCGCCAAGGAAATCAAGGATGGCGTCTACAGCCATCGCAAGATCACCCAGCACGAGGCGCGGCGCAACTTGTCATGGGCGCTCGATTTCGTACATTCGATCTTCACGCGCCTGGCGCTGCCGGGTTTCGAGGCCGACAAGATCGATACGAATCTGCCCGATCAGAACTTCAATCGTGCCGATGTTGACGCCGATGATCGGCCACCGCGGCAAGATCGCGAGCGTGCCTACCAGTATGGGCAACCGGCCGGCCAACCCTCCAATGAATCGAGACGCTGGCGGGCGGACGATCCACGGCGCAGGCCGCGGGAGTGGCGCCGGTCAGGATGATGCCGGTGCTCCCGCGTCTCGACGGGCAGCGCTCGCAGCGGCTGCCGCGCCGGCCACATGCCCGGTCGAGAAGGCCGCCTGCAGGTTGTAGCCGCCCGTATCGGCATCGACATCGAGGACCTCTCCGGCCAGGAACAGGCCCGGACTGACGCGCGAGCCCATCGTTCGTGGGTCGACCTGTGGCCGCGCAATGCCCCCGGCCGTCACGATGCCCTCGGCCAGGGGCCGTGTGCGCAGGATCTCGAACCGGAACGATTTGAGCCAGGTGCGCAGGCGCCGGCGCTGTTGCCCGGTTACCTGATGACCCTCGAGATCATCGGGAAGGTCGCACTGCTCGCGACAGATTCCGGTCAGCCGGTTGGGCAGGAGACCTTTCAGGATCGTACCGAGCTTCTGGCGACCCTTGGCATCGAGATCGCGGAGCAGGCGCTGATCGAGCCTGGCATCGTCGAGCGCCGGCTTCAGATCGATGCGCACCTCCACGCGACCCCCTTCCGCGAGAGCCTCACCGGCGATCTTGCTCAGCGAGAGTATGATCGGACCGGAGAGGCCGTCGTGCGTGAAGATCATCTCCCCGAACTGCTCCGTGCGCTTGCGGCCATCCACCCACACCTGCGCGGTCACCATCCGCAAGCTGAGACCCTGCAGGCGGGGGGCCGTTGGGCCGGCGGTCACCAGCGGCACCAGGGCGGCATGGGGCTCCAGGATCGTATGGCCCGCTTCGCGCGCCAGCCGATAACCGTCTCCGGTGGATCCGGTGGCCGGGTAGGAAGCGCCCCCCGTAGCCAGGATCACGGCATCCGCGGGGACCAGCTGCTCGGCCCCCTCCCGGCAACTCCCGGCGGCAATCCACACTCCACGCGTGCGCCCGGCGCTCAGCTCCAGTCTCACGACCGGTGTGGAGGTCCGCACGAGGACGCCCTGTGCGTGCACCCAGCGAAGGAGCGCCTCGACCACCTGACGGGCATCCTGACTCGTGGGAAACACCCGCCCGCCTCGTTCGGTAATCGTCTCCACTCCCAGATCATCCAGGAAGTCGATCAACTGCTCGGGGTGGAAGCGGCTCAAAGCGTGGCGGATGAAACGGCGCCCCTCTCCGAAATGAGCGCAGAACTCATCGAGCGGCGCCACATTGGTCAGGTTGCACCGGCCCTTGCCGGTGATCCGGAGTTTGCGGGCGGGGTGAGCCATCTTCTCGAACAGCAAGACGCGGGCGCCCGCCTCGGCCGCGCGGCCCGCGGCCATCAGCCCGGAGGCTCCCCCGCCGATGACGACAACCTGGTATTCCCCTGCACTCATGGGAACATGGTGACCTGCCTTGGGGACATTAATCAAGAAAGGAGAGAGAACTCCGATCATTGAAGGACATGGCTGTCGCAGGAGACGCTTGCCTGCGACCCGAGAGCGTCGCAGTGAACCGCCAACGTGTGAGGCCGGAGAATGACCGCAGACCCGACCAAGATGCCGGACCAAGACAACCCTGGATCGGCATCGCTGCTGTTTCCGGGCATGGAGATCGTCCAGGATGCCGGCGGCACACGCTATCTGGCCATGCCGCTGTCGGTCCTGCGTATGGATTCGATCACCGGATTCGATCTGTACCTGCGGGCGCAGGGCGGCCGGCAGTTCATCCTCTACCGCCGGGGGGATCTGCCCTTCCGCGAGGAACACCTCATGCGCCTGGCGGAGAGCCGCGTGCGCACGGTCTTCATGCCCGCCGCCCAGCTCGATGCCTATGCGAACTACATCGAGCAGAATCTGGATGAGATCATCTCGGATCCGGACATCACGCTCACCGAAAAGTCCCAGATCGTCTATGAGTGCTCGGCGCGCCTGGCCCGCAAGGCCCTGGAACAGCCCTGGTCGGAGGACCATCTCACCCCGGCCCGCCATGTGGTCGGGCACACGGTCAAGCACCTGCTCCAGGGCTCCGAGCATCTGCACAGCATGATCAGCATGCTCAGCGAGGATTACACAACCTACGCCCATTCGGTCAACGTCTGCGTGCTCGGTCTTGGATTGGCGCACCGGCTGGGCTTCAGCCGCGATGCTCTCGAAGACCTGGGCTCGGGACTCTTGCTGCACGATGTCGGCAAGGCCAGGATCGATCAGGCCATCCTTCACAAGAGCACGCCCTTGTCCCCTGAGGAGTGGACGATCGTTCAGAATCACCCGGATCAGGGCGTCCGCTATCTGGAGCAGGCCGGTCTCTTCTCGCCGACCGTGCTCAGCGTCGTTCATCAACACCATGAGCGCTGTAACGGCACCGGGTACCCGCGTGGATTGCAGGGGGATCAGATCCACATCTACGCCAAGATCGCCTCGCTGGCGGATGTCTTCGACGGGCTCACCACCGCGCGCGCGGATCGACCGGCGCACCCATCGTTCGAGGCCATTCAGATCATGCAGCGCGACATGGTCGGGGCCTTCAACGCGGAACTCTTACGTTCTCTCGTGCTCATGCTGAAGGGCAAGTACCGGGCCTCTTCGCAGGTCGCGACCGGTGCCGACAACAAGGCGCCGGTGCGTCGGGCGGCCTGACCCGGCGGGCACCAGCAAGAGGTCGTGTCAGTAGCGGCCCATCCGCTTGCTGCCCGACGGGACCGGGGACTTTCCTACCATCGAGGCGGCCGTCCAGAACGTGACCGAAGGGGATGTGATCGAGCTGGGCAACGGTGTGTTCAGCGGCGCTGGGAACCGCGATGTGTCGTACCTCGGCAAGGCCATCACGATCCGCTCTCAGAGCGATGACCCTGCCACCCGCATCATCGACTGCGAAGCGGCCGGCCGCGGCTTCCTCTTCGAGAGCCACGAAGACACCCTGTCCGTGCTGCGCGGCGTTACGATCCGGGGCGGGCTGGTCTCAGGTGCCTATCCAGAGAACGCCGGCGGGGCCATCTATTCGGATATCTCCGGACCCTTGATCGAGCGTTGCATCCTGCGCCATCGTGGGAGGCGTCTCGCTTACTACCTGAGGCTGGTGACCACCGAGGGCTCCGATGCCCAGCGGCTGTTGCTCTTGAGATAGGCGCTGGAAGCGGACCAATGGGCTCGATCAAGCTAGGGGCAGCGGGTTGCAATCAGCGGACGACAAGAACCCGTGACGTAGCCCGACTCCCCTGCCACTTCAACGTGCAGTAGTAGATTCCAGGGGACACACGATTCCCCGAAACGTCACAACCATCCCAGCACACCATGCCCTCGCGGCTCTCGCTCGGGGTCAGTCGGTAGTGACGCAGCCTTCGCCCCGTGACCTCATAGATGCCTAGCTCCAATGGATCGGTGGCGGTCAGATCGTGAATGGCCCTTTCGGCTGCCCAGCCCGTCCGGCTCACAGCGCCAACAGGAGAGGGACGCGATCCGCACAGGGTGGGAAGGCTGTATTCGATTCTCACGCCGGCTCCGCCCCTTCCTGGAATGGAAGTCAGCCGCAGCTCACCCGCACGGCTTGCCGCAGCGACTTCCCTTCCCGCCTCTCGGCGCTCCGCACCCCAACCGCAACCGACGCCATAGGCCCCAATGATGCCGTTCAGCACATCCGTTCGCCGGGCGCATGGCGAGTTGTCGATGGGGGTTTGAAACCCGCGCATAGATGGTGGGGAGCGCCTCTTTCCCCCGGATTTGTTCACCGCGGCTTGGACGTTTGACCTACCTGTCTTCGATGTGATTGTTTTCGGTGATTGTTTTCGGCCTTATCTTCTTCTGGCTCTTTCTGATAGCTCTGGTAAAGGGAGTTTGCCGCCAGAAAGGCGAAGGCTCAGGGAATGTCGCTCCCCGAGCCTTCATGGGTCATCGCGGTGGTCGAGACAGCGATGGAACCCGATTCCAGGATGATCGACCCCGGCCCGCTTGTCCAGTCTTTCGGCAGGCGGGGGTGGGTTGGTCGAGGAAGGATATCGCCTCTTCAACTGCGCGCGTTGTCACGGTCAGGTGAAGATCTGCCGCTCTTGTGATCACGGGAATATCTACTGCGGGCCAGATTGCGCCCGGCAGCAGCGTCGTCGGACGCAGGGTGAAGCTGGCCGGCGGTATCAAGGGACCTTCCGAGGACGGAGCCATCATGCCACCCGACATTCCGATCAGCGTGCGTGTTCCCCTGATTCCGGCGACCCTCTCGCTTCGTGATCTCACTCAACAGCCGATCAACACCAGGATACCAGCATCATGGCTTGGCTTGCCACTCTCTGTTCAGCATGCTCTGCGGGGCCTTTCGATCCCGAGCATCCCTACAAATGGTGCGTCATCGGAAACCACCCTCGCAGACATGGAAGGGCTTCCTGAAGAATCACGTACGGGATATCGTGGCGGTGGATTTCTTCATCGTGCCCACCATTCGCAACCAGGTTCTCCTCGTCTGCGAAGGATCCTGACGAGCTACATCGACTACTATCACCGTTGGCGAACGCAAAATCACTTAGCTCGGGACCCCGGGGTCCGGAGTCAACGCCTTATATTGCAACGCATTGCGGCGTTGAAGCGTGTCAGAATCTGGCCCCACCCGATGCTGCCGTGTACCGGGACCCGATTCCGGTGGCGAGTCCCCATAGCGGACGCGCGCCCCGCGGCACCGTCCCAGTCGCTGGAGATGGATTGCCCGCGGCGCCGGGATGTCCATGACTTTGATCGCGGCCGTGTCGTCGAGCTTGACCACCTCGGCGGATTGCATCATCACTACGGTGCGCGTGGCGGCCTGACTCCTGGGCGACCCGTTTCTTTCCCCTCGCTGACCCAGCCGCACAATGCCCGCACCATGCTACCCAACCGCCGGATCGCTCTGCACGCGTTGCCCACCCCACTCATGCACGGTTCAGCAGCCTCGCCGCCCGTGGAATAGGTCGTTCCACTTCCACCCGCC